>JAKPMS010000104.1 GCA_029548805.1 Spirochaetota bacterium
TCCGGATATTCAGCTATGGAGCCCAGTTAAGGTTATTGGGAGCCGGTTTTCTTCCCAACTACTTTGATGCAAACTACGATATTTTCAGAAAAGAAAAAGCGGACTTGTTGAGCACCGAAGCTTCCGGAGAAGGCATGGCCGGTTGGCTTGCCATGTTTGGCACCAGTCTTTTTGAAGAAAAAGTTTTGTTTAGGCTTTCTTTGGATGGCCCCTTCAAGGCAACACCTGTCAGCTCCAGTAACAATTATGCAGATTATCCACATTTCAGGGGCGTTTTTGCGTTGGAAGAAGGTATCCTGGGAGGCTTTTTCTTCAATGCATTTTATGACAAATACTACCTTGGCAGGGAAAACCTGTTTTTTAGAGATTTGATCAATCCTGAAAATGCAATCATTGGAGCCTCATTCAACTATAAAACCGGCGCAGCGGTATTTACCCTGCTTTATTCGCTAAAATACAACCCTGACAATCCATCAGGCTTTGATGTTACTTCCAGCTTGCAAACGACAATAAAATTCTGATTGACTGCGTTTTAAGGAGGACAATTATGCGTTTTAAGTCATTTTTAATATTGGCATTGCTTATGATGACAGGATTGTTGACTTTGCATGCCCAAACAGGCCAAAGCCTGATAATTGAATTTGTTGATGGCAACAATCTTGATGTCATATATCCAGACTCTACCATTTACAGCTTTTCTAACGGAATGGTAATAGAAGGTGATTCTGTTCCAGTGGGTGCCATAATCAAAACCGGAGCCGGAACCAGCGCCGAATTGAGGCTGCGTCCAAATGGAACAGTTATAAAGCTGGCCAAACTGTCCACTTTTAAGGTTGAAGGCTTGGCCAGCCCAGAAAAAGACCAAAACGGCTTTAGCCTGATATCTGGCAAGGTAAGAACTGTGGCAGCCAAAGGCAGCCAGTATTCCATATATACCAGCAATACGGTGGCCGGGGTCAGAGGCACTGACTTTTCCATGAGCTTTGAAGAAGGCAAAAAAGCCCTTTTGCTTGTAAAAAACGGCTCTGTAGAGTTTGCCAAAAGGCTTGCTGATGGTTCTATTACCGAATCCATTTTTGTAGGAGCGGGTCAATTTGCAGATTTTTTCAAGGGATTTAGCGCAGCGCCGTTTGGCCAGGAAATACTGGATGAAGAATATGGCGATATGGGCATAGCCTCGCAGCTACCCGAGTCCGCTATTGAAAGCCCGGAACAGCAGCCAAAAGAAGAGCCGGAAGAAGTAACAGCAAAACAGGCAGAGGCGGCGGCAGTTGCTGCCGAAACCGCCATAGCTGACACAAAAACCCAAGAAAGCAAAGCATCTGACAGTCAGGTTGGCAATGCCGTAGTGGACTGGCTTAAAGACGTTGTCGGTATGGAAATTGGTTCCATAACAATAAACGGCGAAACATGGGCAAAAGCTGTTATCCAGCCCAATTTCAAAATTGGAAAACTGGGTTTGGGTTTATACCTGCCTATAATTTATTCTTCCAACCTTTTTGATCCGCAAAGCTGGTATCATCCTGCCGGAAATGACGAATGGTCATTTGGTTTTGATAAAGGCTGGGATAGGGACAACTGGTCCGGCGCCCTGCTGGATGCTGCAAATGACATAGCATTAAAGATCAAATATATAGAATATGGCAAACAATATGTGGATCCGTTTTACTTTAAGCTTGGAAATTTGAACAACTTTACTGTCGGGCACGGACTTATAATGCGTAATTATGCCAATGACTCCGACTTCCCGTCTGTAAGGCAGCTGGGTGTAAACCTGGGTGTTGATGCCGGTTCTTGGGGCTTTGAAGTCATGACCAACGACCTGGTAGAAAGCGAGATACTTGGAGGGCGGCTGTTTGTAAGGCCCATACCCGGCTTCAAGTTGGCAATTGGTCTTTCCGGCATTGCTGACTTGAATCCAGCTTCCGTGGTCAACGAAAGCGAGCAAGCAGACAAGTTCGGCGATCCTGTTTTCATAGCAAGCGCTATAGACCTGGATTTGCCCATTGTTAGCAGCAGCGTTTTTGGGCTCAGAATGTTTGCTGATGCTGCAGCCATGTTACCCTATGTAAGGAACGATTTTAACCTGAACGGAAATACGGGCGAAAGCGGCTTACGCTATGACATGATAGTGACGGACTCTGGTTTGCAAAACTGGGGAGCTTCCGGCGGCTTTATTGGAAACATCCTCTTTATAGATTGGCGTCTGGAATACAGGCATTTTACCGGCGCTTTCAGGCCCGCTTTCTTTGATACTTCTTATGACAGGCGCCGAGCCAGCCTGGTTAAGGAATGGGCGGGCTATCTTAGCGGAGAAATTGAGGCTAACCAAGCTCCTACTGTTATGGGAGTTTACGGAGAAGGCGGAACTTCCATCCTGAAGGACAAGCTTAACCTTAGCCTCGGGTATTTCTGGCCATGGTCCAACAATGCCAGCCTGGCTGAACAGCTGTCTGCAGCAGACGATTACTTCAAGGCTGCCCTGGTGGTTAAAAAAGGCCTTATTCCTGTGCTGGATATATCCGGAGCCATAGTCTATGAGCGACGCGGACTGGTAAAAGCGATTAGAGAAAACAGCCTTTCATTATTTGACGAAAACACAGTCTTTAGCGGAGAACTTTCTGTGCCAGTACCGGGAGTCAAAAACCTGGATATAGCAATACTGTTCTCAACAGCCATGGCCAGGGACAGCGAAGGCAAGATAGAATATATGGATGACAATCCTGACAAGCCAAAAATAATACCTGTTCTTACCCTGGAAACAAGGCTGCATTTTTAAGCATTTAAGCTGATTTTAAAAGCCGCTCTTTATGGGGCGGCTTTTTTATGCTATAAACGGGTATGCAGAACAGAATTTCCATACTTGAACCGGAAGTAGCCAAAAGAATTGCCGCCGGAGAAGTGATAGACAGGCCTGCTTCAGCCCTGAGAGAGCTACTTGACAATGCCATAGACGCTGGGGCGCAAAACATCAGCGTCGAGCTGGAAGGTGGCGGTATAGAGCTGCTTAGAATTGTGGATGACGGCTCGGGCATGGGCAAGGACGACCTATTACTGTCCATAGCGCCCCACGCTACATCCAAAATTACCCGGCTTGATGACCTTTTGTCGCTGTCCAGCCTTGGTTTCAGGGGAGAAGCACTGTCTTCTATAGCAAGCGTTGCAAGTATAGAAATCGTCAGCGCAGAGCAAGATGGCAATGCATGGCTTTTGGAATCCCATCCCGGGAAAAAGCCTGTAATTAAACCATGCAGCGGCATAAAAGGCAGCTCTGTAACAGTAAAAAACCTTTTTGCCGACTTTCCGGCCAGAAAACGCTTTTTAAAACGGGCTTCTGCAGAAGCAGCCCTGGCCAAAACCGTTTTTACGGACAAAGCTGCTGCCTGGCCTGATATTTTTTTTAGGCTAAGCTCGGGTAAAAAACCTCTTTTAATGCTGCCTCCAGACAGCCTGAAAAACAGAATCCTTTCTGCCCTTATTCCTGACTTGCCAAAAGAATTATTCAGGGACTTGGTGGCTTCCGGACAAGGCTTCAATGCAAAGCTTGTTGCAGGCTTGCCGGCTGTCAACAGAAACGACCGCAGATATATTCATGTATATATTAATGGCCGCAGGGTTCAGGAATATGCCATAGTTCAGGCTTTGGAATACGCATACCGGGGTATACTTCCTGGCGGAACCTGGCCATATATTTTTGCTTTTTTGGAAGTCGAACCATCAGAAGTCGATTTTAACATTCATCCTGCCAAAAAGGAGGTACGCCTGCGCAATATTGAAGACATAAGAAACAGCCTTATAAGCAGCATACGCTCCTACTTTGGCAACCAGTCCAGGCTGCAGAGCGAAGCCCATCCTAACTACCCATTTAATACAAGCTTGCCGGGCAGGCCTTTACCAGGGTTACATGCAAACCCGGCTGCGGAACAGAATAATTATAGCTACGCTAAACATGGCTTTTCTCAGGATTTGGCTGGAGAAGCGGCCAACAGCCCGGCCTGGGCTGCAATAGCCGAATCAGCTGCCAAAGTCAGGGCCGAAAGCAGCACTTCATTCTGGAAAAGCGCTTACAATGATCCAAGCAGCGTTATTACGAATCCTGATGCTCCTGATCATCTTGACCAGGCCCTGCCCTACTTTAAATATATAGGCCAGGCTTTTGGCGTGTTCCTGTTGTTTGAGCAGGAAGGACAGCTTTTTTTTCTGGATCAGCATGCAGCCCATGAAAGAAAACTGTATGATACGCTTGTTTCCGGAAAAATAATTTCCCAGGAACTACTTGTGCCTTTTGTTTACGAACCGGAATCCAAAGAAGAAGACGAGTTTTTGCAATCTCTTGTCAAGCCGCTGTTGCATTCGGGCTATAAAATAAACAAGGAGGGTTCAGCCTGGCTGCTTACAGCCGCCCCCGCCCTGATACCGGAAGCCATGACTGCTTTTGTTTTTTCCATGATAAAAGAAAACCCAGATATATCTTCCATTACAGAAAAAATTATTGCCCAAACAGCGTGTAAAGCTGCAATCAAAGAAGGAGAAAGCCTGGATGAAGCCAGCGCCATAGCATTGATAAAAACAGCATTGGCCCTACCCCATCCTTTTTGCCCTCATGGCAGACCCATTTTTACCAAAATAAGCCGGGACGAGTTGTACAAGGCGGTAAAACGCATTGTTTGAGGGTATTAATAATGTCTACAGCCTGATACCCGGCCTATAATCTGCCTAAAATGGTTTCAGCTTCTGCCCTGGACTTGAAATCAGGCTTTTTTGCCAAAAGCTCAGACAGGATTTTTCTGGCAGCTTCGTTGTCAGACAGGGACAAATATACCTTGCCCAGTTCAAACATGGCATCCCAGGCCTTGTTGTCCAGTTTTATTATCTCCAGATAGCCATCCCTGGCCTTTGCATAACTGCCAGCTTGAACATAGGCTCTGGCCAGGTTCAACCTTATTACAGCATCTCTTGGCGCCAATGCAAGGGCATTTTCATAATGGAAAACAGCTTTGTCATACAAGGCTTTTGCAAGATAGGCGTTGGCAAGGTTGTTGTTTACGCTGGCTGACTTGGGTTCCAGGCGGTATGCTTCTTCCAGTACTGCCAGGGCTTTGTCCAAAAATCCTGACGACGCATATAGCGCTCCAAGCATCACTCTTGCATCAATCAATTTCTTGTCCAAATCCATGGCCTTGGTATAAGCAGCTATGGCTCTATCCACATCTCCAAGTTTTTCCGCACTCAAGCCCAGCTGATACTGATAAATGGCAGTGCCGGGAGAAGCTTCGGCAGCTTTTGCCGAATAAAACAAGGCATCCTGATACCTCCCAAGGTCATACTTGACCTTGGCAAGGTTGTAGCTTGTAATGGCGTCTGGTGCCAAATTATATGCCTTTTCAAAGTATTTCTCGGCATCTTCTGTTCTGCCCGCGCTTGAAAAAACAACTGCCAGTTCTTTCATGGCAGTGCTGTTGTCTGCTTCAAAAGACAGAGCAGTCTGCAACGATTTTATGGCTCCGTTATTGTCTCCTCTTGCAGCCTGAATCCTGGCTGATTCTATATGTGCTCTTACATAATCCGGTTTTAGCCTTATGGCCCCGCCAAAAGCAGCCAGAGCGGCCTGGTCATTTTTAAGGGCTCGGTAAGTCATGCCAAGGTTGAAAAAGGCAGGTTCATATTTTGTGTTGAGTTTGGTAGTAATTGATTCAAACGCCCTTTGTGCCTCAGGATACTTTTTTAACCTGAAATATGCCTTGCCAAGCTCGAATGCATAAACGTAATTATTGGGGTCAAGCTTTACTGCCTGTTCCAGTTCCGTTTTTGCCAAATCGGGCTGCTCAAAATCATTATAAATTTTGCTCAAGGTATAATGGGGCTTTGCATCTGTCGGGTCGCTCCTGATGGCCTCCTGGGCTGAGCGCTGAGCAAGCTTTACAGCTTCAAGCCCCTCCGGACTGTCAGGCCCCTGTTTGTAACCATCATAATATGCTTCTGCTATGTCACTATGTGTCTGGGCTGCAAACTTGGCCTCGCCTTGTGGCAAAGATGAAACAGCCGAATCAAACGAATTCTTGGCATCTTTGTAAGCTCTGTCATTTATCTGCCTGATGCCGGTTTTTACAAGGCTGTTTACAGATTCCATAACAGCCCTCATCTCGCTGCTTTTGCGTGCCAATTCTTCTTCCTGTGCCTTTTTGCGCTTTTCCTCTGCTTCGGCCGCAGCTTTCTTTAGGGCTTCTTCTTCAGCCTGCCTGGCAGCCAAAGCCGAGCCGGCACTATCCTGGCTACTGCTGCGCGAAACCGAGCTTGCAGTTCTTTCCAGGCTTTTGCCAAGTTCACCCAGGCTTTGAGCCAGGGCTCCGGCTTCCTCTGTACCTTTTTTGACCGAGGCTTCAGAGTCGGCTTTGGCAGCTGCTTTTTTTGTTGCTGCGTCAGAATGCATGGCTCTGGCTTCCGAATCCAGCGCATTTTTTATTATCAGGGAATCCAGCAAATCTAAAGCCCTGTCATAATCACCCTTGTTTATATACTCTTGTGCCAACGCAAGCATGTTTTGGCGTTCCATATTTTTGGCCTTGGCTGAAGATCCTAAAAAAACAAGAGCCAGCATCAGGGCAATCAGTAAAAAAGCAACAACAGAAGAAATAATTATAACAAGGTTTTTTGTCTTTTTATCCATAAAAATATCCGTCAATCATCCAGGGATAGTTCTGATTCATAGCTTTGCACTTCTGCCGAGCCGGCACTTAGGCTGGTTGTGCTTTCTGCAGCCTCCAGCAGGGTTCTAGCCACCTCTTCCCGCATAGTCTGCCTGGCTTTTTCTTCTGCAAGTTTCCTGGCTTCTTCTTCCGCCTTTTTTTTGTCCGCTTCTGCAGCCTTAAACCCAAGCAGCTCTATCAAGCGCCTTATTTCTGCCTGCTGTTTGGAATCCTGGTCAAGGCTTAAATAAACAGCATAATCAGTCAAAGCCCCGTTTTGATCTCCCAAACGCATTTTTGTATTGGCCCTGTTTAGGTAGGCGTTGGGGTAATTGGGTTCCGCATTTATGGCCTGATCATAATAATCAAGCGCAAAGGAATTTCTGCCCTGGGCATAAAAGGAATTGGCAATATTGAACAGCAATTGATGCTTGTAAAGAACAGCCATAGGCAAACCCTTTCTGAAAGCATTAATGGCTTCATCCCATTTTCCCTGCTGCTGATAGGCTATGCCCAGATAAAGATACAGTTTTTCATCACTACCAGGCTCTTTAATTGCCAATTCCAAAACTGCTGCTGCTTCTGGGGCCTTGTTTTCCATAAACAGCTTTACTGCTCTTTCAGAAAGCTCGCTGGCATAGGGACTTTCATGTTGAAAAACATAAAAAAAGCAAAAAAACAGAAATAAATGCTTTTTCTGTATAAATCTGTTTTTTGGTTCAAAAAGAAGCTTGTATTCTGTCAAAACCATCCCCGCTTTAATATGGTCTTTGGATGTCAAGGCCATCCTTTTGCCAATATGTAGCATAGCCTCTAGATAAAAAACATTATATTGGTAAAAACCGGCTATACCAGAATAATTATTTAAGGCCAATATAATCATCTGGAATAGATATCTATTATCTATTAACATATAATAATGCATAAAACATTTAGCAATAAGAGGAAACATCCAGAAAAATCGGTTTTCAGATGTTGCCTTTGAATAAACGTATTTCTTTGCCAAGAAGTTACGTTTATTCAGCTGTCAGTCATATAAAGGCTTTTTACAAATAAGATATCACGTGAATGGAGTTTTTATAGCTATTCACCAGTATTTTGTTGCGCAAGCCACAAGCTTTTGCAACAGCACACTGATACGGAGACATCTTAAAAACCAAAGGTTTTTTAGATGCATCATTTGTTATAGTTCAAACAAGAAGGTGGGCAGATGTCTGTTGTAGTAATTTTGATAATCGTGTTTGCACTGGCTGTAACCGTGCTGGGTGTCTTTTTGGCAAAAATGATCATTATGCCCAAAAAACTGTCAGCTGTGGCTGATCTTATAAAACAGGGACGAACCCAGCCAGCTGCTAAAATTGTAAAGAATATACTTGGAAAAGAACCTAAAAATGCTGTTGCCCACTATTATCTTGGAAAAATATACCAGACAGAAGGTAAGCTTGAGCTTGCCCTTATGGAGTACAAAACTGTTGGAGAACTGGGCCAGTTTGACAGGGAAATACCGGAAACCGAATTCAGAAAGCAAATTGCAGAGCTGTATGAACGTTTTGGCCAACTTGAAGAGGCTTTAAAAGAATATATACTGCTTATAAAAAGCAATCCTTCCAACGCAGATTACTATTATCATAGTGCGCGTCTTTTTGATGAACGCGGCAAAACTG
>JAKPMS010000020.1 GCA_029548805.1 Spirochaetota bacterium
CTTCTATGGATATCATTTCATCCGTGCCCTGGGCTCCCTGCAGACCAAGAGCGTTGGCTGTCATGGTGCCGATAAACACTCTTTCGTTCTGGTCCATATTGGCTCCGACCTGAAGCTGCATAATCTGTCCGCCATCTTTGGCAAAGCGCCCGGTAAGGATGTTCATGCCGTTAAACTGGGCATGACTCGCTATCCTGTTGATTTCATCAACAAGCTGCGAAACCTCTACCTGGATCTGCATGCGATCTTCAGAAGTGTAAATGCCGTTGGCGGACTGGACTGCCAGTTCCCTGATGCGATGGAGTATGTCCTGGGTCTCCTGGAGGTAGCCCTCTGAAGTCTGGATGAAAGATACTCCATTTTCTATGTTGCGTTGAGCCTGGTTAAGACCCCTTATTTGGCCTCTCAGTTTTTCTGATACAGCCAGGCCTGATGCATCGTCGCCAGCGCGGTTGATGCGCTGTCCAGATGCCAGTTTCTCCATGTTTTTATGGAGCTCTGTTTGTGTTACTCCCAATGATCTGTTGGAGTACATCGCGCTCAAATTGTGATTTATTATCATATAACCCTCCTTGCAGGACTACAAGACAGCTTTCCATGCTGTCCCGCCCCGGCGCAATGCTTTCTGGGCCGAAGATTTTTTAGCTCGCGCCATCTCCGTCCGTTTATGCCCTGTACAGGGGGGGAGTAAGCCTTATACTAAAGCTAACTCCCCCCCTGGAATGCGCTCTTGAGGGTATTTGTCAAAGAAAACCGGGCTGCCACGGATGCCAATCCATAGGCAGCCCACACTATTGTAGTATAGCTCTTTATTGGAGCAACTGCAAGACTGAAGCAGACTTCTGGTTAGCCTGGGCCAGCATTGCGCTGGAAGCCTGGACAAGTATGCGGTCTTTGGTGTATTCCACCATTTGTGCAGCCATGTCCGAATCCCTTATGCGGCTTTCCGCAGCCTGAAGGTTTTCTGCACCAATATCTATGCCTTTTACAGCATGCTCAAGCCTGTTCTGGTATGCACCCAGATCGGCACGCTGTTTGTTCACCTTTTTAAGGGCTTCATCCAGTACGCCAATTGTCCTGTTTGCACTTTCCGGAGATTCCAGGGTAACGATTTCATCATTGCCGACTTCCTTGACACCAAGGCCTTTAGCGGTCATGGTCCCGATAAACACCCTTTCTCTTTGATCCATATTGGCACCGATATGGAACCACATGGAACCGGTAACAAGGTTTTCTCCGTCTTCTCTTGCAAAACGGCCGGTAAGCAGGTTCATTCCATTGAACTGGGCATGACTTGCAATACGGTCTATTTCGTCAACAAGCTGGGAAACTTCTACCTGAATCTGCATTCTGTCTTCAGCGGTGTAGATGCCGTTGGCAGCCTGAATGGCCAGTTCGCGGAGTCTTTGAAGTATGTCCTGGCTTTCTTGCAGGTAACCTTCGGTAGTTTGAATAAAGGATATGCCGTTGGCCGCGTTTTTTGAAGCCATGTTGAGGCCCCTGATCTGGGAACGCATTTTTTCAGATACAGCCAATCCTGATGCATCATCGCCGGCACGGTTTATCCTCATGCCCGAAGCAAGCTTTTCCATGCCTTTGTCTACAGCGAGTCCGTTTACTCCCAGCTGGCGATTGGAATACATAGCACTCATGTTGTGGTTTATAATCACGACTTCCTCCTTGAGTCTTGAGCAGGGCATCCTTGCCCGGCTTTTGTTAAGGTTTATGCAATATTTTTAACCGCGTTTTTCCTCCTTGCCTTAAATCTGCCTGGCGGCGCCCCAACTGCCTGTCAGCAGGGACTTGGAATAAAGCCAAACCTTGGTATACGGAGCTTTTTAAAATACTTTGCTCCAACCCGATAATCGGCAAATTGACGGACTTTCTTTAGCAAAAAAAAGCAGCTTTTTACAATTTGCAGTATTGGCATTCTGGCTTTATACTGTTTGCATGAAAACACAAGAGTTATCCCATATTTCTGATGACGGAAAAAGTATACATGTCTATCGCTGGTCTCCTGACGGAACCCAAGGCGGAAAGATTCGCGCTTCAGTATTGCTGGCTCATGGCATGGCCGAGCATGCTGTACGCTATACGCGTTTTGCCAAGGCTCTTTGCGATAAGGGTTACGAGCTATGGGCTCCCGACCACAGGGGGCATGGAAAAACCGCTGCAGAAGGCGAGCTGGGCTGGCTGGCGCCAGCTGATGGTTTTAAAAGGGTGGTAAATGATTTGTATAGCCTTTCTAAGCGCATTAAAGAAGAAGCTCCCGGGCTTCCACTGTTCCTTTTTGGACATTCCTGGGGGTCCTTTTTGTCGCAAGGCTATATGTCGCTTTATGGCCAGGGTATAAATGGCTGTATTTTGAGCGGTACAGCCGGAAACGGCGGAGCCACGCTTAAGCTTGGAAGGCTGGTGGCAGGGATCGGCTGCGCCATAAAAGGGCAGCATAGTCCCGCTCCACTTATGGATACCATGAGCTTTGGCTCCTTTAACAACGCATTCAAGCCCAACAGAACCAAGTTTGACTGGCTTTCCAGAGACGAAGCGGAAGTAGATGCATACATAAAAGACCCTTTATGCGGTTTTATTTGTTCTTACGGCTTTTTCAGAGACCTTTTATCCGGGCTAAGCTGGATTCATGACAAAGAAACAATGTCCTTTATTCCAAAAGACTTGCCCATTTTTATGATTGCCGGCAGCAAGGATCCTGTTGGGGCTGCTACAAGCAGCTTTGATCGCCTTTATGATCAGTATCGCATGGAAGGCATAAAGGATTTGAACAAAAAACTGTACTCCGACGGCAGACACGAGGTTTTGAATGATACTTGCAGAGAAGAGGCAACAACAGATATTATTGCATGGCTTGATGCTAGGATTTAACTGCTCTTCAGACAGCCTCGTACAAAAACTGCAGGGGATATAGTGCTAATTAGATATCAAAAGGGACCTGATGGCAAACCGGTAAAAAAAGCTGTTGTATATATCAACAGCGAACACGGGATTAACAAGGCAGACATAGACAGGGATGCTTTCTGGATTGTTGAAAGACTTCAGAAAGCAGGTTTTTCTGCGTACATAGTCGGCGGAGCTGTCCGGGATTTGCTGCTTGGCAGAATACCCAAGGATTATGACATAGTAAGCGATGCGGAGCCAAAAGCCATAAAAAAACTTTTTTACAGAAGCCGCATAATTGGCCGCCGATTCAGACTGGTTCATGTGCAAGTAGGAAAGCGGATTTTCGAAATATCCACATTCAGGTCCATTGCAAACGGCTCTGTGGGGAATACCTACGGCAATATGGATGAGGATGCAAAAAGAAGGGATTTTTCTATAAATGCCCTTTATTTTGACCCTGTAGATTCCAAGCTGGTGGATTATGTAGGTGGCTTGAAAGACTTGAGAGCCGGAAAGCTGCGTGCCATAATTCCCCTTTCCAGAATTTTTAATGAAGATCCTGTCAGGATGATACGTGCTGTCAAGTATTCCATGATAACCGGTTTTTCCATACCACTTAGAACCAGACTTTACATAAAAATGAATGCCGGGCTTCTGGCAGACATTTCTAACAGCCGCCTGGGAGAAGAACTGGTCAAAATTCTGTATTCAGGCAAAGCCAGGGGCATTCTG
>JAKPMS010000113.1 GCA_029548805.1 Spirochaetota bacterium
TATTTTCTTTTTTTGGACTTCAATTTCCTGTGTCGTTGAGACACCTTTATTGGAAACAACCTATTTCGCACATTAAGGACAGTATCAAGGAGTATCTGAATGGCTACACCCAAGGAAGTGTTCTATGCAAGAGTCCTAAAAGAGCATACATATAAAATCTGCAACGATTATGAGACTGGATACTACTTTGATACCAGCAGTATTAATATAAAGAGCTATCCCAAATTAATTATCAAGTACTTTATGGCTTGTTACGGTCCTGCTCATACCTCTGATAATACAGCAGAATGGGTTCGCAAAATAGTTTCTTATCAAGTGATGTCAGCCTCGCAAATACTTAATTCTGGTAACACAGATATGATCAACCACTTTAATCAACAAATAGCTATATTCCCTGCCGATGCAATTTGTGAACACATTCATGTACTTGAGCTCGGGGAGAGAATCCCAACTCGGAATAGCAAACTGACATTTAAAGGAGACAACCGGGGGTATTTTGAATTAATCGATGTTATATAGCCATATTGCGCAGTAAAAATATGACTCTCCATTCAAATAAAGCCAGATACTAATATGGCCCGAGTTAAATTGAGAAAACTATCTACATACCTATAGGTGTTCTATCAAACTAATCAAATCATCCGATGGCTAGTGCAAATTCCTCTCCAAAAAGCGTGCCATACTGGTAGAACAACTTGAGCCAAACAGTAAGAGTAATTTCAAAAAAATATTAATAAGGCATAATTGTAATAGAGATATTTAACATATTGTATTATTGGGAATTATACTTATCCATCGTAATAGATGAGACAGATATTCCCTATCGATAAAGAGATATTAGACTATTCAAAATTGATGGAGATTGTACTCACCTGTCATGGTAGCTGATACACAAATTCACGTACTAATCATCACTTTGACATTGTGTATATTGTTGTCATCAATCCTGACAGGTGAGACACAAAGCTCCTTTTATCCATTCATTTGTTATATATGGATATTGTACTCATCTACATTTGTGGCCCACAACCACCCTTCAGGGCGCCTTGAGCCATCCCAGGAGGATATAAGCATAACCAAGCGCTTGCAGGAAGCAGGGTCCATACTTGGCATAAGCCTTCTGGATCATATTATTTTTTCCCACAGCGGGTTTTTAAGCATGATGGATCAGGGCTATTTTTCGGAAAAATAAGGCAAACTTTACTATTTGCTGTTTCAAGCGGAAGTCAGAATAAAGAGCGGGTGATTAATTCCTTGACAAATCACAAAAACGGCTTTATACCGCACTGGTGCAGCCCCCGGACTTAGGATACTTTTTCTTTTGTCAGAATTTATTAAGGAGGACCTTGAATGAAAGTCAATGACAGACATGTGTCTTTCTACTATGTAAACGACCAGGATTACGGGAAAATTGAAATTGACCCCAAAAAAACAGCATTGCTCATAGTGGACATGCAGCATGTTTTCATTACCCGAAAAAAACTTGACAATCCCAGCCCTATAGAAAAGGCGGATGCCGAGCGCTGGGAACAATTTTATCAGGCAATAGACAATTTTGTTGTACCCAACAACAAACGGCTATTGGATTATTTTCGCGCCAACAAAATAGAAGTTGTGCATGCAAAAATTGAGTGCAGAAAAAAGGACGGCTCCGACCGCTCTCTGGATCACAAGGCTACAGGCTACAATGAACTTCTTCTTGTGCCGGGAGACCCTGCAGGAGACATAGTGCCCTTACTGGCTCCCATGGAAGACGAAATCGTAATAAGAAAGACCACAGACAGCGCAGTTACGGGCTCAATGCTGCGCCTTACCCTGCACAATATGGGCATAGATACGGTTCTTGTAACCGGAGTTCTTACGGACCAGTGTGTATCCGGCACTGTCAGGGCATTGGCGGACGAAAGCTTTAAAGTTTGGCTTATAGAAGACGCATGTCGTGCCGCAACCGAACAAATCCAGAATAACGAGCTCGAAATACTCAACAATATATACTGCCACGTTGTTACTACCAGTGAAATCATCGAGGCTTTGGAAGAAGCCAAAAACAATAAATAAGGGAGAGGCCCAAGTCCAAAGGGGCTGCACTTTATTGAATTAAATCTTGGATGACTTGCTCAAGGGAGGTTCTTTTATGGAAAACAATGGAAGGTCTCTAAAAAAAGAGCTGTCCATTATGACAATGATATCTATTGCTGCCGGCGCGGTTATAGGCGGCTGGCTTGTTGAAGCTCCATACTGGTTTTCTCTTGCAGGGCCCGGATCAGCCTTCATTTTTATTATTCTTGCCGTATTGCTCATACCGGTGGGTTTGGCGTTTGCGGAAATGTCGGCCATGCTTCCTTTCAGCTCTTCAATTGCGGTATGGACTGCCAACGCTACCAACCACAAGTTTGGCTGGTTTACCCAATGGCTCATGTTTTTGATCCAGATAGTGGAGCCGCCGCTATGCGCATTTATTTTAACCACCGCATTAAGCTTTTTTATTCCCTTTACCCAGGGCCAAACCCTGGCCATTGCAATAGGCCTGTGTATAGTCTGGTATGTTGTTTCTAACTTCAATATTTCGATATCCGGAACCCTGGCCAATATTTTCTTCTTTACCATGGTAGCGCTGGCCTTGGTTGTAGCCATTAAATTTTTTACAAGCGGGCATTGGAGCACGGAAAACCTTCTTGGCAAGCATGGATGGTTCCCTGCCGGCTTCAAGGGCTTTTTTATGGCTTCCGGGGTACTAACCCTGAAATACATAGGCTTTGAGCTGACTCCAACCCTGCTTGAAGAAATCAAGTTCCCCGCAAAAAACATGTGGAAGGTTATACTTGCATCCCTCTTTGTGCCCGGTGCCCTGTATGCCTTTGTGGTAATTGCAATGGGAGGCATAGCTCCCTGGCATGTAATAGCAGAATCCACAATGCCCGAGCCCGAGCTGGTGCGCGCCCTTGGGCTTCCTATGATTTTTGCAATTTTCGCCCTTATCGCCGGCTCGCTCCATGGCTTTACAACCTTTATGGGCTTTTGGACTTCTTCTGCCAGGGTCCTTTACGGCTCGGCCCAGCTTAATATGCTCCCCAAAGGCTTTATGAAAATTAACCGCTTTGGCCAGCCCTATTGGGCCAATACCACAGTTCTTGCTTTCTCGATTTTCTTCTGCGTTTTTTCGGCTTCAAACTGGGTGCAGTACATTTATGCGGTATCCTGCATTGCAGCCGGCTTTGTTTACTTTATGGTTTGCTTCGACACATGGAAACTGCGCAAAACCCACCCAGAATGGGAACGCCCTTACAGAGCGCCTTTTGGAAACGGCTTCCTTTTTATTGGTATGCTTGTTTCAGTATGGGTAATAATCGCATCTTCCCTTACACTTGAGCCCATGGGTTGGGTGTCCCTTATTGGCTATATTGCAGTCGGGCTTATTGTCCTTTTCTTTATGGAATCATATCGCAAAAAGAATCCGGGCAAGATGGAGCATATCCTTCTAACACCGGAAAACATCAAGGATTTTGAAGCCAAAGGAAACTGACAATCAGTCAGCAGCTATTTTGCAGCACAGAGGCATCGCCAAGCTAAAAGCTTTTCGATGCCTCTTTTTATTAATGCCTCAGGATTCAGCCTTTAAGGCCTTCTCCGTCTTTTACAAGATAAATTGAAGGCAGGCTTAACAGGGTTATGGCGCCTTTTACAAGTACATTAAACCAGAATATTTGCCACACGGCAGCGGCAGGAAGCCCCATGCCCCAGCCAAAGGCCAGCCAGCAAAAAACAAGGCTGTCCACAGGTATGGATACGGCATTGGACACCAAAACCCTGCTCCACTGAAAGCGCCTTGTGACCCTGCTGACCCAAAACTGGTAAACTTCGGTGTCCAGTAGTTCACTGATAAGTTCGGCAGCTATGCTGGCCAATACTATTATCCATACCGGCCCCATAAGCCTGGAAAAAGCGTCGTTCAGGCTTGCTGATGAGCCTTCCCACAGCGCCCAGTCCGGGTCAGGCGGCAAAAGGCTTACAAGCCAAAAATACAAAGCCATGAACAAATTGATAACTGCGGCCAATATTATGCATATTCTGGCTACTGTTTTGCCCAGGCGTTTGTGTATCATGTCCCGCAAGCTAAAGGTAAGCGGGTATATAAAGGTGCCCGCATCTATGGCCCAGCTGCCCACAAGCGCTATTTTTAAGCTGCCTATATCTGCGAGCATTTGTGCTGCCAAATACGAGCCCGTAAGTACTACCAAAGAAATAATTTGGTTTCTGTCCCTTTTAAGTGAATAATCCAAAAAATGCTCCATGATTTTTTATCCCGTCCAGCCTTAGCCGGTCAATTTGGTAAAAGTGATGAGCCAGGCGCTCCATATTGCCTTGTTTGGCGCCAATTTTCAAATCAGCCCGGGGTAATTAAAAAAAACAATTGAAAAAACTGCGGCTTTCAGTTAAATTATCAGGGCTTACTTATTTTTTCAAGGAGCTTTTTTAATGGCTTACAAACTGGACGGGGCTAAATTTGCAACACTGGATGAACTTGTAGAAGCCCTTTATATAATTTATTCGGACAGCATGTCAGAAGAAGAATTCAGAGAATACGCGGAGAAAAATGCCGAGAAAAGCTGATTGTATGTCTTTTAGCTATAAGCTAACCGGGCCGCTGGCAGGACAAACCACCGGGCAGGCTCCTGCGTGGCCCAGCCTGAAGCTTTTTCCGTACAGCTTGTCCAGCATTTCCTGGCTCAGCGCCTTGTTTACAGGCCCTTTTGCTTCCAGCTTCCCTTCTTTAAGGATTATTGCTTCGTCACAATACCAAAGCAGTTGGTTGGGGTCATGGGCGCAGGCAAGTATGGTTTTGCCCTCTCTGCTTAGCTCCTTTAAAATTTGCCACAGCTGTACCTGGTTTTTGTAATCCAGGGCGGCGCCGGGTTCGTCAAAAAAAAGCAGGGGCGTATCCTGTGCCATTGCCCTGGCAATCAGGGCAAGCTGACGCTGGCCTCCGGACAGCTTTGTATACGGCCGTTCTGCCAGCCCGCTTATACCAAGCCTTTCCATAGCCGCCAGGGCCTTTAATTCGTGCTCCACTTTTGGCCCATAGCCAAAGCTGCCGGCCATGCCCATCAGCACAAGCTCCCTTACGGTAAAGGGGAAGGGAGGTTTATGGTCCTGGGGCAGCCAGGAGAAAATTCTGGCAAGGGCGGGAGCATTGAGCCGAGTTACATCAGTACCCTTGTAAAAAACATTGCCGCTATGCGGCTTTAAAATGCCCAGGCAAAGGCGGAACAGGGTGGTTTTGCCCGCTCCGTTGGGTCCAAAAAGCCCGTACAGTTTTCCTGCCTCAAGGCCAAAGCTTATTCCGCCCAAAACCCCTGGTTTGCCGTAAGAAAACTTCAAGTTATCTATTGATAATATATCCATGCCAAGTCCGCATCACTGGTATGCCGCTCTTCCGCGGCTGCGCAAAAGATAGATAAGAAAAGGTGCGCCCAAAATGGATGTAACTATGCCTATGGGAATTTCGCTGCCTGTAAGGCTTCTGGCAAGGGTGTCGCAGAGCAACATGAAGGCCGCTCCCAACAGGGCGCTCCCCGGCACAAGCTGGCTGTTGTCGCTGCCAAAAAGCATGCGCGCAGCATGCGGCGCCATAAGCCCCACCCACGGAATTATGCCGCTGGAGGATACCGTAAAGGCGCTAGCAAACGTTGCAGCCCCTATAAAAAAAGGCCTGTAAAAGCGGGGATCCACTCCAAGCGACCTTGCCTCTTCATCTCCCATGGAAAGAATGTTCATCTTCCAGGCAAAAAAGGAAAACACAATGCCAAGCAGCAGCGCAAGCGGAAAAAGCAGCGCCGCATCCTGCCAGCCTGCGTAATAAAAGCCGCCCATCATCCAGAAGGTAATTTCTCTTAACTGGGCATCGGGGGCAATGTATTTAAGCGATGACACCAAAGCACTGAACACGGAACTGACCACAACCCCCGCTATTACCAGAGCTGCCCCCGGTGTGCTGCCGCGGGTGCTGGCAAGGCTCCAGCTCAGCAGCACTGCCAAAAGGGCAAATGCAAAAGCCGAAAGCCTGACAGACACAAACAGGGCCGGGTACACAATTCCTAGCGCTGCCCCAAAGGCGGCCCCTGCAGAAACCCCCAGTATGTATGGCTCCGCCAAAGGGTTGCGGAAGCAGGCCTGGTATGCAGTACCGGACAGCGCAAAAATGCTTCCTGCCGCCATGGACAGAAGTATTCTCGGAATGCGCAGCTTCCATATAATTACATCATGCAATCTTGGCACTTCCGGGCCGGAATAAAATGGCAGCTTGGAGCCAAAAAGCCTTATTATTTCTTTTGGGCCTGTTTTGTATGTACCAAGCATGGATGCAAACAGGGCTGCCAGTACCAGCAGAATGCCAAGGGCGGCAAACAAAACCAGCCTTTTGAGCTTTTTATTAAGATAATTTACATTAACAGGTTTTTCGGGCGCGGTCCTAAAAGTCATAGTCCAGGGTCCAGTCCAGCCATTGCGCAGACCTTAGTCCTTTGGCGTCAGCGTCGCTTACCCCATACAAGCCTTTGTACAGGCTTAATGCGTATTCATGAACCTTTATGTCCGCAAAAAGCTCGGGGTAGGCGGCTTTTGCAATTATAAGTATGTCTAGCGGGTATTCCAGCCTGCGAGAAGCGTTCATGGGAGTCCATGGCATGGCATAAACCCGCCTGTTTTTTACTGCCCTCAGCTCCGACAAAAGCGCAAAGTCGGAGCTTTCGTACAGCTCAACGGGGGGATGATAACCATTGGATGTAGGCAGGATAATAACATCCGGGTCCAGGGCGTATATTTGTTCTATATTGAGTATCTTGTCCGAGCCTTTTTCTCTGAACACGTTTTTGGCGCCGGCTATGGCTTCTATTATAAATGACTCAGGGGTATCCAGCCCTGTGGCAAGGCCAGTGCCGCCCTTTTTTCTTACATCGGGGTTCAGCCCCAGGTAAAGAATTTTTGTCTTTTTTGTATCCGGGATGGCGGCTGTCCTTTTGCCTACCAGCTCAACGGTGGAGTAAAGATAATCACCCAGACTTTTGGCTTTGGCTTCCTGGCCAAAAATACGCCCAATAATGGCAGCCTCTTCTTTAATTGTAGACAGGTCATTTTTTCCGAACCAAGTTGGAGAGTACAAAACTACCAGGGGCAGCCCGAGGGCTTCTATGGTAGCCATGACCTTTTCTGCGGCTTCCCTGTTGCCGGCGCCCACGGGGGTATCTCCAAGGCGCAAAATTACCAGGTCGGGGTCGGCAGCAGCCAAAGCCTCAAAAGACAAAATGTTTCCGGCAGGAGAATTAAAGCAGAGCAAGCTGTCCAGCCATGGGTTAAGGTACTTCATGGTGTTCCAGCCGCGGCTGTACACCCGGCTTTGCCCGCTACGGCTAGCAAAGGAGTAGGAATAATCTCGCTTCATGGACCATGAAGCAATGGCCTTTACCCTTTCTACAACTCCCAGGTGGGTCATTACAGCTTCTACAAAACCATCGCTTATGGTAGCCACCCTATTGGGAAGCACGGGGACGGCCACTTCCACCCCCCGCATATCTCTTAGCTTGTTGGTCTGTGTTGCCTGCCCCATACATGGCATGACAAAAAGCGCAGCTGCCATTAAAAAAACAAAACTTCTTCTGTAGCTTGACATATTTCTATAACCTCATTGTATTTTGCGCAGGGTCTGCCATATTCCACGACAAGCGCATGCCAATATTAGCAGTTCTCTGGTAATATAAGCCAGCTTTTTTTACAAGCTTTTCTTTAAGATAGGCTTTTAACAATTCTCTTTTGTGAACATCCCCGGGCTCAATATCAAAACGCAGAGAATACTTGTTTATTGCGTCATCCATATCTGTAAAAGAATTGTGATATTCCGAAGGCAAAATGCGGGTTTCAGGGTAAATCCCAAGGGAAAACAGAAGCCCAAACACAATATCCGCCTTGGGTATGGGAGTAAAAACCCTCCCATGCAAAAGCGGCCATAAATTGGCGGCTTCCACATCCCAGGCCTGAGGGCCGGCATGCCAGTAAATGAGCACATCCCGTTTTGCCACAGCCAGGATTTTATGCACTGTATCCAGCAAATCTCCCATGCCAAGAGAAAAGGACATTATAACCAGTTCGTAGCCCGGCAAAAGCTCCAATGCGGGTTCCACATCATCCCAGCGCTTTGGGATAATATCAATATTTTTTAACCCGAGGAGGCTCGCATGCCTTGCCAGGACAGCCCGCATTCCGGCAGCCGGCTCCACGGCGCTTACCCGCCCCGCCTTTTTGGCCAGGGGAAGGGCAAGGTTTCCGGGCCCCGAGCCAATGTCCAGGACCCTGTCTCCGGGCCCAAGCATGGCTAGCAGCTCTTCTGCCCTGCTTTTGCTTTTGGGCGCAGCCCTATGGTAGTAGTCCTCTGCATCCTCCTGGCTGTCCCATGCCTCCCAGCATTCCCTGCCATGGCCGGAAGCCCTGTTGGCAAGCATTCTGCCCTTCCATTGGGAATTCCACCATTCAGGGCTTAAAACAGCCTCTTTTTTTTGAGTATTGTTGTCTGTGCCGCAAGCCAAGCCCTTCTTCCTCCATCCGGGCTCCCTTTATAGCACAAAAACAGTATTAGTTGTATGCCATATCGGCTTCAGCCATAGCGGCTTCAGCCATAGCTATTTCTGGCAAAGCTTGGAGGGCCGACAATTTTTGCATTCTAGGAATTATAACAAGCTGGGAAGCTGTTTTTGCATAGCTAGCATACGGCTTCTGCCAAGCCTGTTTATGCGGTTTGTTATACTGTCCCAGTTGCAGCCAAGCTGCCGGCCTATGGAGTTGACGCTTTCTGAGCGCTTTACAGCCATGCTGATGGCTTTTAAGTCCAGGTTTTTCTTGGTGTAATAATGAACAGAGAAGGTGCGCTCAGAAAAGCTTTTATGGCAAGCCTTGCACTTAAAGCGCCTTACCTTGCCAACTACTTTTGTATTGTGATAACCGTAACGATACCAATGCTTGCTGTAGTCGGCCTCTCTGGCATTATGAAAAACGCATTTTGGGTTGGGGCAAAAGGGTGGGTTCATATATTCTATTCCTCCATGCCTTATATACGCAGCAAAAGAGAACCTTGCTTGCAGTTTTGCAAAAATATTTTAAGACTAGAACGCGGATGACGCAGATAAAACGCCGATCTTCGCGGATAAACCTATAAATTTAATTCTTGATCCGCGGGTATCCGCACCAATCCGCTTTATCCGCGTGCTAATTCATAAAGACCGGAACGCGGATGTTCGCCGATGGCCGCCGATAAGCACTGATGGTCGCGGATAGAACATATAAATTTTATTCTTAATCCGCGATTATCCGCCCAAATCCGCTTTATCCGCGTGCTAATTCATAAAGACCGGAACGCGGATGACGCAGATAAAACGCCGATCTTCGCGGATAAACCTATAAATTTAATTCTTAATCCGCATTAATCCGCCAAAATCCACTTTATCCGCGTGCTAATTCATAAAAACCAGAATGCGGATGGTCGCCGTTGGCCGCGGATAAAGCCCCTATGCTTTGGGGAACTATGTTTATCATTCTGTATTTTTGCTATATAATGGTATAAGAACCAGCTAAACAAACTATTTTTCGTTTGGATGGCAGTGTTATAAAATCAGGAGAAAAATATGTTCGACCTGGGCAATCTGGCAGCCATAGGCATCAGTTTGATACTTCTTTTGGGATACAGGATATTGGACAAGGACAACCGCTCGCTAGAAAAGGTAAAAAAGTATACAGACAGGCTAAAAGAAGAACTTGGCTCTTATGCCGACAAGCGTTCGGAAGACCTTAAAACTTACGCTATAGACCTGGAAATTCACCAGAAAGCTGCCAAAGAGGTCTTAAGGCGGGTGCAGGTTTCCGAAGAAACGCTTGCAAGCAAAGCGGATTATATGACTGGCATGGCATCAAGAATCTCCGAATATGACAAGGCTCTTTTCGAGCTTAAAGAAATGAGCACAAGAGTTGACGAAAACCTTTCTGTAATACAAAGCCAAAATGCCTTTGTTGATGGCGTTGGCAAAATATTAAAGTCGGCCAGGCTAGAAACGGAAAAACTGTCCTCAGAAATTCCCGCCATTAGGCAAAAAATTTCCGAAGATTCCTTAAATATGATGAAAACCCTAAAACAATCATTTTCTGTGGATCTTGAAAATTCAATGAGTTCTGCAAAAGAAGAGATACAAGAGCTAGAGAAAAAAATAACTGACGGGCAAAATTGGTTTGCAGAAAGCAATAAAGAGGCTGTAAAAACCATATCAGATCGTTTTGCAAGCATAAACGAAATACTGGAAAACGCTTTTATACGCGCCAAGGATAAAGGCGAAAAACTTGAGGATGCTGCTTTCCAGAAGCTTAAGGAACAGATAGATGCGCGGGGCAACAAGCTGGGAGAAGCCATAGACGAGCGTTTCAATACACTAAGGGATCAGGCCAAAGAGAAGGTGCAGGAAACCCAGGGGCTCATAAAATCATTAAAAAGTGATTGGCGCAAGGATGCCGACATGGTTTTGTCACAAATCAGGGCTGAGGCGGAAGAAAGCTCAAGGCAAATTCTTCTTCGCATTGAGGATGCAGAGGAAAAGGTTCAAAAGGCTGAAAATATTTATAATGAGCGATACGCAATAATTGAAAGCAAAGCCAATGAGGCGGCTTTGGCCGTTCAGCAAAAAATTAGGGAACAGTTAAAGCTGTACCAGGAAGAAAGCAGCCAAAAACAGTCAGTAATAAAAACCGGTATTAAAGAAGGTCTGGCAGAGATAAAAATGGAAGGAGAAACAGCAGCCAAGGCATTAAGCAATGTTTTGGCCGATTCCAAATTAAAGCTGGATGAGGCTGTTTCGGAACAAGAGCAAAAGTTAAGCGAGCTCAATTCAAAACTTGCAGAGGCTATGCAAAAAACCGGAGAAAACCTCCAGGCTATGGATTCTTCCTTTACCGAGCGCAGCATGGATTTGGAAAACAGGATCATGGAAGGCTTTGAAACCAGAAGCGCCGAACTAAGGGATTTTGTGGAGCAAAAGCTGTCCAGGCTTGAATCTGTTAGGCTGGATGCGGAACGCATGGAAAGCGTTTTAAGAGAATCCATGGCCGGTGTGGAGCGCAGGGTTGAAGAAGATTTTGCCTTGTTTGGCAAAGACCTGAATGCCAGGCAGGCCATTTTTGAAGCTGATTTCAAAACAGAATCAGCTCGGGTAAAAGCCGGGGTCAAAGAACTTGAAGACGACCTCAACGCATTAAAAAGCAAAGCATACAGCGATGTTTCGGCACAGCTCAAGGTATTTGAAGACGAGTTCTTTTCCGATCTGGATGTACGCAAAAAAGATGCGGATGAACGCTTTGCACAGTGGAGATCCAATATGGATGAGCGTCTGTCATCCAATATTCGGGAAGCGGAGCTGGCTAGGGCCGAATCGGAAAAGGCATGGTCTGAAGAAGTCAGGGCAAAACTGGCAGAAACCCAAAATAGGGTATTTGAACAGTTGGGCAAACTAACTGCCCAAATGGACAGCCATAGGGAGGCGATAAGCGACAGGGTGGCAGAAGCCGATGATGCCCTTTCCATACTTAAAGCCGGAGTACAATCCAACCTGGATGATGCCAGAGCTGCAGCAGACGCTTATATCAACGCCGAGCTGGAACGCTGGAAGCATGCCAATACAGAAAAAATACGCAATTCCGAAAGACAAGCCGAAGAAAACGCCAAAGTGTTCCTGGAAGCGGCCAAAATTTCCCAAAAAGGTTTTGAGGATGCCAAAACAAACCTTTTGTCCAGCCTTGGCAAATGGCAAAAGGAATTTGAAACAGAAATCAGGAATTCCGAAGAAGATAAAAGAACCAGGCTGGCCAGTTTTGACGACGCGTTAAAATCGGATATGGCCGTAATAGTAAATGATTGGGAAAAAGAAAGAAAAAAGCTTATAGACAATGCCAAACAGGAAAGGGAAGTGCTAGCCCGAGATGTAAGAACCCTGTCTGATGATGTAGCCAGGCTCAGGCAGGAGCTGGTCCAAAAAAGCGCTCAGGCACTTGATGATTTTTCGCGTTCCTATGATGTTCTTGTCCAGGACAGTGCTAGAAAAGCAAAAGACAACATGGCCCTGATGGATTCCTCAATTGAAGAATTCAAACGGGAATCCAGATCACTAAAAGACAGTTTTGAAATGAACAAAAGCCAGATGGCAGCAAGCCTGGAGGAAGAGCGCAAGGCAAGAGAAAGAGCTTTTCAGGAAATGGACAAAGAGATCAAAAACTTCCAGCTTCAAACCAGGCTATTTGAAAAAAGCGACGAGTTAAGGGCAGAACTTGCGGAATCCCTGGAAATCATGAAAGACGATCTTTCCAGGGCCGAATCACGCCGGGCCGAGATGGCAGAACTGGAAACCCAATACAGCAGAATCAAACGGGCGGAAGATGAGCTAAGCCAGAAAATTACCCGATTTCTGGCAGAAAAAAAGCGTCTGGACACAATGGAAGATGATTACAAACGCTTAATAAGCCTGTCGCAATCGGTGGATCAAAAGCTTGCGGCAGTTACAGAACACCATGATCAGCTAACAGAGATGCAGGCTGAACTCAGACGCTTGTCGGAGATTGCGGGAGAGGCATCCGACAAATACGAGCGGGTTGAGAAAAAAACCGTCATACTGGATGCTACCGCAACAGCTATTGACAAAAACTTTCAGGCCATAAGTGACATAGAAAAAACAATCCATTCTGTTGACGGAGAACTTAGAGAGCTTCCTGACCAGGTAATCAGCCTGAAGCGCTCCCTTGAGGAAATTTCCGCCTGGAAGCCAAAGCTGGATACTACCATTTACAGGCTTGCGGAGCTGGACAACAGCCTGTCTGAATCCGAAAAGCGCGTAACGGAGCTGCAAAAAGCGCGGGAATGGCTTGCAAGGGCAGAAACCAGGTTTGAGGAACTTAACAAAAAGACCCAGGATCATTTGCGGCTTTTAAATGACATTTTAAAGGATGAGCCTTCCAAGAGCAAAAAAGACAAGGGGGCTCCGCCGCTTTCAATACAGGAGACTGTAAGGAAACTGGCTCATCAAGGCTGGAAGGTTGATGAAATAGCAAAAGCTGTCAAGCTATCCAGGGGTGAAGTAGAACTCATACTAGAGCTTGGAGGTCAGGCCTAATCTTTATATAGTTTCTCGAAGAATAGTGGCTTTTTAATTCGATACTCTATATTGTATGAAGTTCCGGGGTATATACCATAGAGAGTATGGTTTTTGCCAAAAATTTAGTTGCCACTAAACTTCCAGGAACTAAATAATCTTTATATAGTTCCCCAAAGATTAGTGTTTATCAGGATAAGCACTATATACTGTATATAGATGCCATGCTCTATACAATATATAGTAGCATTTTTGGTAAAAAGAGCTGTTACAATAAGCTTTGGGGAACTAGTTAATCTTTATGGGCGCCTTCGGAAAAAACTTCGGCAACTTGCCCTGAAAGCGGGGGCTTAAGTTCAGAAATTAATGCGTTTATTTTGGATTTGTCCGAATAACCCCTGTTTTTGGCCCTATTTAAAGCCTCCAGCCCGGCATCCTTGTTTTCCAGTGCAAGCAAGTGCAAGCTGCCTATGGAAAACCACAGTCCGGCATCCTTGTCATTTCCGGCCACTGCTTTTGTATATGCTTCCAGGGCTGCAGTATAATTGCCTAGTTCTTCCTGGGCATGGGCAAGCGCTGTCAATGCTATAACAGAATCGGGTTTGCTTTTAAGATACGGCCCAAAAAAAGCTATGGCTTCTTCGGCTTTTTTCATACGCAACAGAAGCATGGCTTTTCTGTATGAAGCAGACGGATCTTCCGGCTTTACTGCAAGAACTGCATCGAAATTTTCCATGGCTTCTTCCAGTCTGCCGGATGATTCAAGAAGAATGGCATAGTTATAAATGGCAGAAGAATCGGCTCCGCCCAAAACCAGTATCCTTTCATAAACAGCCAGGGCTTCATCATGACGCACTGCCTTATGCAAGGCATAGGCCTTGGCAGCCAAAAGAATTGTATTGTCAGGGTCTTTAGCAAGCGGTGCTTTAAGCTCCAAAAGAGTCTCGTCGTATTTTCCGGCTTCTGCCAGGGCTCTGGCCAGATTGTAGCTGGCTACGGCCTGCTGCGGGTCCAGCAGCTTTGCCCTGGACCATGCGTCTCCAGCCTTGTCCCACTTGCCTGCATCAGCCCATGCGTTGCCTATTTCTGTCCAGGCTATGGCCTGGCGTTGCCTTTGGCTGGCGCAGGAAACCAGAAAAGCGGCAGCGGCCATTATTGCTGCCAATATCAGCGCAATTCTGACAGTCCTGCCTGAAGCCAGCCGGTTCATCGCCTTAATACTGTATCTTCTATTGTGCGTATTTGGGCTCTGTAAAGACTGGCAATACTGGAGCCATAGTCCGCAATAAGCTGAATCATGTCGCGCGGGGTTTCGTCAAAGTCTGGGCCGTTTATTCTGTCGCCTGCGTCGCCCAGTCCGGGCATGATATAAGCCAATTCGTTAAGGGCCGGATCCATCCATAAGGTATATACAGTCATATTCTCAATTGCCCTTACAGCCCTCAATGCACCCTTTAGCGCGGAAATAACCGTAAGAAACTTTACCGATTTGGGCTTGACTCCAAGGTCCAGTATATATTTTACAACTGTTACCAGGCTTCCGCCCGTAGCATTCATGGGGTCCGCAAAAATAAGGTCTTTGCCATTCAGCTCTTCCACCCTGTAATACGAGCGGTCCAGGTCAAGAATATACTCCATGGTGGCTTCGTTCTTGCTGTCATCCCTTTTGATCTTGAAAAGTGCAAATGGTGTCACATAACCTTTTGAAGAAAACTCCTGTATTTCTTTTGACACTATCATTGAAGGCAAAAGGGCTCCGCGCAGCATCACACACATGACAGAATTTTCAATTTTGTCATCAATATTTGGAATTTTATGAACTGCATAATTTTGCACAGGTATGGTTACCGGAGTTTTGGGTATGAGATAATTCTTGTTTTCGCTTTTTACCCCACCAAAAGCAAGGGTAAACAAAAGTTCATAAGCACGCTGGGTATAATAAGTAAACTCCTGGCGCTGAGTGCTTATGTCCCTGAGTTTTGCAATAAGCCTTGAAGCTTCTCCGTGATGCTCTGGAGCTGTTTCAAAAGAATACACCTTGATTCGGGATTCCTTTTTGCAAATTTCCTGCATAAGTCCGCCCATCTCGTTGTAAAGGGCTATAAGCTGCTGCTCTTCCTTTTTCTTTTCCGAATCTCCCCTGGCAGAAGAAAGTATACTGAAGGACAGCATGGACCTTCTGTACAACTCGTCCATTTTCTCTATCATGGCCCAATCGTCTTTGCTCAAAAATCCGTCAAGGTCCTGGGCTTTAAGAATTATCTTGTTCATGATCTTCTCCTTGGAACAAACAGAACCGGACTTATATATAAACAGCCTCCGATTACAAGGCTAAATCCTGCGGATTACTTCTCCATAGCTTCCGCTGGATATGCCCACGGCATTGCCCTCATCAAAATCCAGATGGCATTCAAGAGCGTAAGCGGGGTTTACCCTGCATATCACATTAAGAAAAATGGCCCCGCGTTCTCCGGGAACCTTCAGATCCACAATTTCGTTGTCTTTTACCCCAAAACGCTCGGCGCTTGCCGTATCAAAATGGATATGGCGCTTTGCTATTATAAGGCCCTGGGTCTTTTTGACAATACCAGCGGGTCCCTCTATTTCAAAAGAAGCAGAGCCATCCAGTTTGCCCGATTCCCTGGTCGGACATTCCGCCAGGCCCAGCCTGAACATTTCGCTGGCCAGAATTTCACATTGGGTTTCCTTGCGCTCCGGACCAAGCACGCGGACTTTGGCTATGGAGCCTTTGGCCCCTTTTATCGTAACCACTTCTTCGCAGGCAAACTGGCCTGGCTGAAGAAGGTCCTTTGTTTTTGTAAGTTGATGGCCTTTTCCGAACAGGGCTTCAACATCTTCTTTGCACAGATGAATGTGATGGTTTGACAAGTTGATAAGAACACGGGTTTCCGCCATGGAGGCTCCTTTTGACCTTATATTATTGGCTGTCTGTTTGTAACAAGGGACATAGCCCTCCTCCAAAACAAGCAATATTTTGGATTGCTTTTTGTCCGGGCCAGTATAGCACAACAAAAAGTTTTTTGTTAACCAGAATCAACCGGGCTTATTCAGTTTTTTTTGCATCAAGTATTATGAGCTGGGGGCTTTCCTGCCCGTTCCAGTAATTTTTCTGTACATTAAAAACCGCATCAATATAATCCTTTTCTTTAAAGTCCTTGCCATAGCGATCTGCGGAATTCCACCACAAAGCCGGCCATTTGTGCTTTCCAAAATCCAGCAGCAGTTTAAGATGGCTCTTTTCCTGTTTGCCCACAATATCCGCCTGGATTACAGCCACCTTGCGTGAAGAAAAAACAAGGGGCGGATTGGCTTCTCCGTAGGGTTCCAACCTGTCCACAACTGCGGCAAGGCCGGGGTCCAGATAGTTGTGCGGCAATTCGGCATCTATATCCAGGGCTTCTTCCGTTTCTGTGTATTCTACGGATGAAAGGTATTGGCCTGCCATGCGCTCAAAGTCCGGCCAGGACTTTTGGTCAAGGCTGAAACCGGCGGCGGCTTCATGCCCGCCGTAATCATGAAACAGGCTGGCGCAGTGCTCCAGGAGGCCCTTTACATTCATCCCCCTGGCCGACCTGACAGAAGCTACAGCGCTGCCATCTTCCAAAAAGGAAGCCACAACGGAAGTAGCCTTGAATGTGTCTGCCATCCTGCTGGCAAGAATACCGGTTATGCCCCTTACTATATCCGGACTGCCAAGGATAATATACTTTCCTTTGGAAGCCTCCATGGCATTGCATGCCAGCGGATATACCATATCCCAGTTCTCGCTTCCAAGGCGGCGCCTTTCCTGGTTGTATGCCAAAAGTTCGTCTGCGTATGCCGCCCTTTCCGCACTGTCCTGAGCCAGGAGCATTTTTACGGCTGTCTCCGGCTTGCCTATCCTGCCGGCGGCATTTATTACCGGGCATATCTGCCATGCTGTATCGTTGGCGTTCAGGCGTTTTGCGCTCAAGTTAAGGCGGGATAACAATTCTGCCAGCCCCTTTCTGGGTTTTTTGTTAATAGCGGAAAGGCCCTGCTTTACAATTATGCGGTTTTCGTCCCTGAGCGGCATAAGGTCTGCAACAGTAGACAAGGCAGCCAACTGCAGGGCATCCATATCATTGTCATCCCTGGAGCCCGTCTTTTTAATGGCAAAGGAGGTAAAAAGGCTGGCAAAAACATCCAGCTCGCTATAGCTTTTATCCATATACTTGCCAATTTTGGACAGCTCGGCCAGCCTTGGAAGGCTGGCGCCGGCTGCCTGCGGTATTATTCTGCCTATATCCGGCCGTATATCATAAAAATGGACTTCTGCCTTGCGCCCAAAAGCTTTTTCCAGAAGGCGTTTCTGAATTTCTCCGTCCCACACAAAAATTTGCCTGTTTTTAAGAAAGGGAACCAGCCGCGTCCGTTCAAGCTCCACAACTTCCGGTACTATGGTTTCTGTAACTCTTCCAAGTTCCACCAGATTGGTCATAGCCAGTGCTTCTACCACATAGGCATCCTTTGCCGGACGTACGTTAAGCAGGGCTATGGCCTGTTTATACAAGCCGCTTTTTGCAAAGCGCAGCGCCCAGGCCAGTTTGTATGCCACTCCGCAGCCGGACAGATCCTTGAACGGATAAAGAGAAGCTTCTACTTTGGGGTTCAATACGGCCAAAGCCCGGGGCGGCTCCGGGCTTTGCAGGACATGGTGGTCCACGATGATTACATCTATGCCCTTTTCGTTTGCATAGTCCACTTCTGCATGGTTGGACATACCGCAGTCCACGGTAATTATAAGGCTGCCGTAAACAGCGGCAAACTCGTCAATGGCTTCCCGTGACAGGCCGTATTTCTCGTTTTCTCCGGGCAGTCTAAAACTTGCATCCAGGCCAAGAGACATAAGGCTTTCCATCATCAGGGCTGTGGCGCTGACGCCATCGGTATCCCTGTCTCCAAAAACAAGCACCTTTTCTTCTTCATCAACAGCTAGGAGTATACGGTCTACCGCATCTTCCATCCCGGAAAAAAGAAAGGGGTTTCTTAAAAACCTGGCATCGTCTTCCAAAAAAAATACGGCTTCTTCCGCTTTATGCAAATTTCTTCTTATCAGTATTGAGGAAGTAAGAAGGTCAATTCCAAAACGCTCGGACACTTCCCTTACCAACTGGGAAGAAATGTCTTTTTTTTGCCAGCTCATACGGCTCCGATTTCTTTTATTATAAGGCTGTTCAAAACAGGCTTGTCATTCCCGATTGTTACAGAGCCGGACACAAGGTCCCAGGCTTCATGTAAAGAAGCCTCACTTTTTCCGTAAACCTGGCATAATACTTCGCCCGCCTTTACTTTGGCGCCCTTTTTTCTTTCAAAAATAAAACCTACATCTGGCTCTACGGGATCGCTTGTCTTGTTTCGCCCTACTCCCAGCTGCACCCCTGCCATACCAATTTTATATGCATCTATGGACTGGATAAAACCGTCTTTCTGTGCACGCAGCTCCCTTGCATGTTTGGAGCGATAATTGTCTTTAAGCTTTAACAGACGTTCGGTATTTCCGCCCTGGGTATTGACGTTTCTAATAAAAAGCTCATAAGCCTTGCCAGAGCTGATGGCTTGCCAGCTTTTTTCTAGGCCTTCTTCGACATCGCCCGCGGCACCGCCAGCTACCAGCATCCATGCGGCAAGCCTCAGTGTTACTTCCATAAGATCATCCGGTCCCCTGCCCTGCAGGCAATCCATGGATTCTTCCACTTCAAAAAAGTTGCCTACCTTGTTACCCAGGGGCTCGCTCATGTCTGTAATAACTCCAATGATGCGCTTGCCCATGGCTTCTCCGGTTTTAACAAGGCTGTTGGCTAGCTCTTCTGCGTCTTTAAGCGTCTTCATAAAAGCTCCAGGCCCGCTTTTTACGTCAAACACCAGTGCTTCGGAACCCTCTGCCACTTTCTTGGACAAAATACTGGCAGTTATCAAAGGAACAGATTCCACTGTTCCGCTGACATCCCTTAAAGCATACAGTTTTTTGTCGGCCGGAACTATGGAATCTGTCTGCCCTGTCATGGCAAAACCGTCTTTGGCCAGATACTCCCGAAAGCTATGCTCGTCCAGAGAACTGTTGTAGCCGGGTATGCTGTCCAGCTTGTCCAAGGTTCCCCCCGTATGCCCAAGGGCGCGGCCGGACATCATTGGCACTTTTATGCCGCAAGCGGCAACTATAGGTGCCAGGATGAGGGAGGTTTTATCCCCTACACCTCCGGTTGAGTGCTTGTCTACAAATGGGCCGGCTAAGCCTGACAAATCCATTACCGAGCCGGATTTTAGCATCAGCTCGGTCAGATTGGCAGTTTCTCTAAAGCTCATGCCGCGCAGCAATACAGCCATAAGCCATGCGCTTGCCTGGTAGTCCGGTATGCTGCCATCCACATAGCCATTTATAATTGCAGCCAGCTCCTCCC
>JAKPMS010000114.1 GCA_029548805.1 Spirochaetota bacterium
CCCGGGCCTTGTGGACGCCCATGTTCATATTGAGTCCAGCCTTTTAAGCCCGGCGGAGTTTTCCAGGCTTGTAGTACCAAAGGGTACCACAGCCATAGTTGCCGACCCGCACGAAATAGCCAATGTACTGGGGCATGACGGTATAAGCTGGATTTTGCGCAGCTCGGAGGGTTTGCCCCTTCAGGTGTACATAATGGTGCCTTCTTGCGTACCTGCCACCCATTTTGACACAGCAGGCGCCAGCCTTTTGGCTGCCGACCTGGCCCCTTTTGCAAAAGAAGAGCGGGTTTTGGGTCTTGGAGAAGTGATGAACTACCCAGGAGTACTGGCCGGCGACCCAAAGGTATTGGACAAAATGTCCCTTTTCTGGGAAAAGGGCAAAGCCATAGACGGCCATGCACCGGAACTTGCCGGCAAAGACCTGTCAGCCTATGCCCTGTCGGGTATAAGAAGCGATCATGAAGCCACCAGCCCGGAAGAAGCCCTGGACAAGCTGACCAGGGGCATGTGGATTATGGCGCGCTTTGGCTCGGGTGCAAGGGATCTGGAAAAACTTATCCCGGCTATGAACAAGGAAACCATAAGGCGCATGATGCTGTGCACCGACGACAGGCATCCCAATGATATAACAAACGAAGGCCATATTGACGCTGCTGTACGCTGCCTGGTGGAAGGCGGAATAGATCCTTTTGACGCTCTTAGAATGGCATCCCACAATGCAGCTCTTTACTACAACTTGAGACGCTCAGGGGCAATAGCACCCGGTTACAGGGCTGATCTGGTCGTTTTTGACAATTTAAAAGACTTCAGGGCGGAGAAGGTTTTTTCTTCCGGAGTGGAAATTGCATCTGCCGGCCAAAGCAGCCCAGCTTACGAACAGGGCAAGGCTCAGTATTCCATTCCTTTAAGGGATTCCGTAAACATAAAGCTGCTGGAAAAAGAAGACTTTCTAATACCATATGAAAAAGGAGAAGCCAGGATAATAGAAGCTTCTCCCGGCTCCATTATTACGGGCCAGAGCTATGAAACACCCAAAACCCTTAATGGCCACTGCGTATCTGATACAGAACGGGACATAATAAAAATTTTTGTTATAGAGCGCCATACTGGTACCGGCAATATAGGCAAAGGCTTTATACGCGGCCTTGGCCTTAAGCGGGGAGCCATAGGCTCCACCGTAAGCCATGATTCCCACAACATGATAATTGCCGGTGTGGATGATGATTCCATATTCAAGGTGGCCAAAAGGCTAAACGCCATAAAGGGCGGCTATGTAATAGCAGACGGAGAGCAAATTGTTGCGGAACTGGCCCTGCCCATAGCAGGCCTTATGAGCGACCAAAGCGCTAAAACAGTGCTAGAGCGCCTTGCCGCATTTGAAGAATTTTTCAGGATGGAGGGCATGCCGGGAGCCTCACCCCTCATGACCCTTTCTTTTATGGCCTTGCCGGTTATACCAAAATTAAAAATCACCGACAAAGGCCTCGTGGACGTAGAATCGTTCGAACAGGTAACATTATTTAGAGTGTCTTGATTCGGCCTGGCCGAATCCGGCGGCGCCCCCGGAAATCCACCAAAGTTTCAACAGCAGGTATAGCACCCTTAACACTCAAAAACCGTCCAGGGCTTTATGCAAAGCCTTTTAACTCCAATTATGCCCGCATAAAGGCCAAAGACAGCACAACAAGCCTTTGTCTTTTATGCGGTGCAAGCTAAGGATATACCATGATTCGTAACATCAAGTTCAGGCTGAACGGAAAGGACCAAAACCTCGAACTAAGAGAAGAAGCCCTTGTGCTGGACTGGCTTAGGAACATAGCCGGGCTAAAGGGCACTAAGGAAGGCTGCCGCGAAGGCGACTGCGGAGCCTGTCTTGCACTATTGGGCGGACAGGCCCCGGACGGCAGCATGGAATGGCGCTCGGTAACCACCTGCACCCTGGCCATGGGCGAACTGGAAAACCGTCATCTTGTAACAATAGAGGGGCTGGCTTCTGCCGGCCTTACCCCGGTGATGGAAGCCATGCTGGACGAAGGCGCAAGCCAATGCGGTTTTTGCTCGCCCGGTTTTGTACTGGCCCTTACGGGTTACCTCGTTTCCGGGGCAAAAATGGACCCCGTGGAAGCCATGCTGGCTGTAGAAGGCAATCTTTGCCGCTGCACGGGCTACGGCTCCATCAGAAGGGCCGCAAAAAGGCTGGCAGAAGATTTTTCCGACTTGCCTTTTGGCCTTAAGGAACGGTTTTCCGTACTTGCAGACAGGAAGGTGCTGCCCAAAGCCCTGGCAGACAGCATGGCTGACAGCAAAGCTGATATGCCCGGCGGCTCTGTGCATAAAAGCGGACAAACTGCGAGCATGCAAAACGGCTCTATTGTGCTGGGCGGCGGAACGGACTATTTTGTCCAGAACCCGGACCCGGAACCGGGCCTAGCCCCAAGCTTTTCCGACCAGGACCCTGCTTCCCGGCGGATAAAAGAAAAAGTCCTGGGCGGAAAAACATGGATATGCCTTGGCAGGGCTGTAACAGAAAGCGATTTTTTTGCTTCCAATATTATAAAAAAAGCCCTGCCCGGCATGGAGCGCTACGAAGTATTGGTAGCATCCCCGCCCATAAGAAACAGGGCAACCCTGGCCGGCAACATAGTAAACGCTTCCCCAATAGCAGACATGAGCGCCATGCTTATAGCCCTTGGAGCGGAGCTGGAAATAAGCTCAAAAGACGCTTCCAGAAGCCTGCCCATAGAAAACATATTCCTAGGCTACAAAAAGCTGGATTTAAAGCCCGGCGAATACATAAACGAAATACGCTTTCCCGCAGACTGGAGCCGTTTTGCATTTGAAAAGGTCAGCAAAAGGGAACACCTGGACATAGCCACCGTAAATGTGGCCATAGCTGTAAAAATGGGGGCGGACGGCTGCATTGCTGAGGTGCGCTGCTCGGCTGGCGGCGTTGCAGCCATTCCTTTGCGGCTTAAAAATGCAGAGGCACTGCTTACAGGGGCTAAGCCTTCTTTGGACCTTGCAAAAAAGCTTGGAGCCGTATATGCGGAGTCCGGCAGCCCCATGAGCGATGTAAGGGGTTCCTCCGTTTACCGCAAACGCCTTTTAGAAAGGCTGGCCTGGGCAGCATGCATAAGGCTGTGGCCAGAGCTAAAGCTGGAAGAGGAGATAATGGCATGAGCAACAACAAGCGTAATCCCGATTCCATACTCAATGTGCTTGGAAAAACCGTTTATATAGACGATGTTCCGGAGACTAGCGGCATGCTGCATGCAGGCATAGTTGTATCTCCATCCGCCCATGGACGCTTTGCGGGACTGGACTTTTCCAAAGCCCTGGAACGCTATCCCGACATCCAATTTTTTACCGCAAAGGACATTCCGGGCCAAAACGAATTGTCCACTTCTGAGCCCGATGAGCCCCTGTTTGCGGACGGAATATGGCATTACCAGGGAGAAATCCTGGCATTGATTCTTGGACCATCAAGAAGCGTAGCCAGAAAAGCGGCTGCTCTTGTAAGCATAATTGGCAGGGAGGATATGCCTGCCATACTTGACCCCAGAGCGGCTTATGAAAAGGGCATGTTTATACCCAGCCCAAGGACCATAGTTTCCGGAGACACGGAAGCAGCTTTTAAAAACTGTGATTTGGTGATCAGCGGCCGGGCGGATTCCCTGGGTCAGGAGCATGTATACCTGGAAACCCAGGGCGCCATAGCCATGCCCGGCGATGACGGCGGGGTGCGCCTTTTGTCCGGAACCCAGAGCCCTTCCGGCGTGCAGGCCATAGTGGCCCGCGTTCTGGGCGTCCCCATGCACCGGGTAGAAGTGGAAGCAAGAAGGCTTGGCGGAGCCTTTGGCGGCAAGGAGGACCAGGCATCCGGCTGGGCAGCCTTGGCAGCCCTCGGCGCGGTAAAAACCGGCCGGCCAGTCAAGCTGTATCTGAATCGCCGCGACGATATGATAGCTACAGGAAAGCGCCACCCATACTCTTCCGACTACAAAATAGGCCTTAAAAAGGATGGCACCATACTTGCCTTTGAGGCAGTATATTACCAAAACTCCGGCGCTTCTGCCGACCTGTCCCCCGCCGTCATCCCCCGCACACTTTTTCATGCCGCCGGAACTTACGAAATACCCAATATCAAAGTGTCGGGCTATATGTGCAGGACCAATTTTGTGCCGTTTACCGCATTCAGGGGCTTTGGCGGACCCCAGGGCTTTTTTGTAATAGAAAGCGCATTGGACAAGGCTGCGGCGGCACTGGGCATGGACAGGGCCGAGCTTCAGAAAAAAAACCTTATAAAAGAAGGGCACAAAACCCATTACGGCATGAGCTTTAAAGATGTAAGGGCAGCGCTATGCTTTGATGCATGCATTAAGCAATCAGACTATAAAAAGCTCAGGGCAGAAATAAACGCATTCAACTTGAGCCACAAGGCACAAAAAAGGGGTGCAGCCCTTATACCTGTATGCTTTGGCATAAGCTTTACAAAAATAATGCTTAACCAGGGCGGAGCCCTTGTGCATGTTTATAATGACGGCTCGGTATCTGTTGCTACCGGAGCCATAGAGATGGGCCAGGGCGTGGGGCGGAAAATTGCAAAAATTTCCGCCATGGCGCTTGGCTCCAGCTTGGATGCCATACGCATAGACTGCACCAGGACCAGCACCGTTGCCAATACCGTAGCCACAGCAGCCAGCACAGGTACAGACATAAACGGCATGGCTGCGCAGATGGCATGCACAGAGATAAACAAAAGGCTTAAAAGCCTGGCTGCGGAAAAACTGGCAACAGTCCCGGAAAAAATTATAATGGAAAACGGCAGCGTATTTGTAATGGATGGAGAAGCCAAAAAAGAAACAGGCCTGAGCTTTGCAAGGCTTGTTGGCATGGCGTATGAAAGCCGCACAGACCTGTCTGCCCATGCCTTTTATGCGACCCCCGGCCTTTACTACGACATTAAAACAGAAAGAGGCAACCCATTCCTGTACCATGTATACGGAGCCGCGCTTGTTACAGCCACAGTGGATACCATAAGGGGCACTTACCGCTTTGACCAGGCATTTATGACGCATGACCTGGCGAAATCCATAGACGAGACCATAGACCTGGGCCAGGTGGAAGGCGCTTTTGCACAGGGCCTGGGCTGGGCCTGCCTGGAAGAACTCAAGTTTGACCAAAACGGGAGGCTGTTGGCCAACACCCTGTCCACTTACAAGGTTCCGGATGCCAACTTTATGCCGGACATGCATATAGAATTTTTGCGCAAGCCCAATCCCCTTGCCGTAGCCAACTCCAAGGCTGTTGGGGAGCCCCCCCTTATTTACGGCCTTGCAGGATATTTTGCGGTAATGGATGCGTTAAAAGCAGCCAGGCCTGGAGAAGAAGGCTTTTACGACCTGCCTATGACTCCGGAAAAAGCCATGCTATTTTTAAGCGGCGAACTGCCCGGAGATGTAGCCAGATGAAAAACCTGCTTGTAAAAGGCGGCCTTGCTGCCCTGCCGGGAGAAACAGAACCCAGACTCATGGACATACGCATAAAAGGCGGAAGCATAAAAGAGCTGGCTCCCATGCTTAGGCCGGAAGAGGGCGAAGAAATTCTTGACGCCGCTGGCATGGAAGTATTCCCCGGCGCAATAGACCCCCATGTCCATTTTGACGAACCCGGCTTTACGCACAGAGAGGACTTTTTCCACGGTACTTCTGCCGCAGCAAGGGGCGGAGTAAGCACCGTTATAGACATGCCATGCACCAGCCTGCCCCCTGTTACCAGCAGGGCCAGGCTGGACAAAAAGCTGTCGGCCATGGGCAGGCAGGCTGTTGTGGACTATGCCCTTTTTGGCGGCCTGTCTGGCCTGTCCATAGATGAAGCCCTGGCCATGGACATGGAAGAGCTTGCGCCGGAAGTTGTGGGCTTTAAATGCTATTTTGTGTCCGCCATGGATACTTTTACCGCCCTGAACCATTACGACTTCAAGCGTGCGGTAAAACGGGCAGCGGAGCTGGGGCGCCCCTTGCTGCTCCATGCCGAGGATGCTTCCTATGTAAAAGCCGCGGAAAAAGCCATGAAAGCCCGATCGCTGGAAGCCGGCCGGGCTGCCAGCTGGGACGACTACGCCGATTCCCGTCCGGAGGATGCGGAAAAGCTGGCGGTAATGGCCGCCGTAATACTGGCCGGCCCCTATGCCGACAGCCTGCACATAGTACATGCAGGCACATCGGAAGCAGCAAAACTGGCAGCAGCGGCAGGAGCAAGCTGCGAAACCTGTCCTCATTACCTGGCCTTTTCCCGTGACGACTTTGCCCAAAAAGGCTCAGCGCTAAAAACGGCTCCTCCGGTCAAGAGCCGGGGAGAAGCGGACAAGCTTTGGACACTTTTGGCGGACGGCAGCATAAGCTTTGCGGCCAGCGACCACGCACCTGCCCCGGAGCAGGAAAAGCATACGGGCTCCGTATGGAGCGACTACGGCGGAATACCTGGCACCGGAACGCTTTTTCCGTACCTGTATTCCGAGGGCTACAAAAAGGGCAGGCTGGATCTGGCAACATTTTTGTCTGTCACTTCCGGCGCGGCCGCAAAACGCTACGGCCTGTCCGGCAGAAAGGCTGCCATAAAACCCGGCATGGACGCCGACCTTATGTTCATGGACCCGGCAGGCAGCTACACGGTAAAGGGCGGCGAGCTGTTAAGCAAAGGAAACATAACGCCTTTTAACGGCATGGAGCTCAAAGGCAGCGTCAGGCTTACCCTGGTACGGGGCGCCACGATATGGGACGCGGAAGAAGCCAGAAAGGCAGGCAGGGCAGAAGCCGGAATCCTTGCCAATCCCGGATACGGCAAACAACTAAAGTGGGGGTACTGATGAGCAAGATTATGAACACCATAGCCATGGGAGAACTCATGGGACGGATGACGGGAGAATGGGCTGCAAGAGGCAGCATATATGACATACCCGGAGAACTTACAAAACGGGTTTTGGACATGGAGGAGACTTCTCCCGGCTTTAAGGTAAACGGATACAGTATAGGCCTGCCGGTGGGGCCGGCGGCAGGGCCCCATACCCAGATAGCCCCCAACCTGGTGGCTGCATGGATGGCCGGGGCCAGGGTATTCGAACTTAAAACAGTGCAGGAAAAAGACAGGCTGGACATAGCCAAGCCATGCATAGATGCCCTAGACGAAGGCCATAACGTGGAATGGTCCACAGAGCTGTATCTTGACGAGGCAAGGGCGGAATACCTTAGGGCCTGGATAGCCATACATATACTGCGCGCCGCCATGTCGGAAAAGCCCGGCAACATAATGTTCAACATGTCTGTAGGCTACACCCTTGACGGCATAAAGGGCGCCAGGATGGACGCTTTTATAGAAGGCATGCGCTCTCCTGCCGGCACTGCAGAATGGGAAGAAGCCGTAAAGGAAGCCAAAGCAGCTATTGGCAGCCCTTCCTTTGCGGCAGCCTTTGGCAAGGCCGGAGCCGCCAGGGCGGGGGAAGCATTAAAAAACATTCCGCTAAAGCCCATACATTCTGTCAGCCTTTCTACCATGCATGGCTGCCCTCCGGAAGAAATAGAAAGAATCGGAGCATACCTGCTGGAAGAAAAAGGCTTTGATACCTATGTAAAACTAAACCCCACCCTTTTGGGTTATGACAGGGTAAGGGACATACTGGACAGAACAGGCTGGGAGCGCATAATTGTAACAAGGCCCACTTTTGAAAACGACCTGCAGTTTAATGCCGCTTTGGAGCTGATTGCATCCCTTAGAAAAAAGGCGGCTGCCAGGGGCAGGTCTTTTGGCATAAAACTGTCCAATACCCTAGCTAACGTAAACGACGAAAAGCGCATGCCGGGAGGCGAGCGCTACATGTCCGGCAGGGCATTATTCCCAATAACGGCAAGGCTGGCTGCCATGCTGGCCGAAGCAGTACCGGAAACCCCGGCCTTTTCCTTCTGCGCCGGAGTAAGCGCACACAACGCTTACGACTGCCTAAAAGCCGGACTTGGCCCGCTTACCCTGGCCACGGACATACTTAAACCGGGCGGCTATATGCGCTTTGAGCCCATAGCCCGCGAGGCCGTAAGAGCCATAAAGGACGGCCTGCCCGCCA
>JAKPMS010000116.1 GCA_029548805.1 Spirochaetota bacterium
CTGTTCAGCTTTGCTGTTCAGCTTTGCTGTTCAGCTTTGCTGTTCAGCTTTGCTGTTCAGCTTTGCTGTTCAGCTTTGCTGTTCAGCTTTGCTGTTCAGCCCAGAGAGGGCCTTTTCTTTGGAAATGTTTTCAGCATTGCCACTGTATTCCTGGCGTTGTTGAAAACAAAGCCGTCACTCCAGTACTCAAGGGCCGCAAACAATGCGTTTCCGCCATCATTATCATCACTTTTAGGGGTACGAAATGAAACATAATCCTGCAGGCTTTCAAAATCCTGGGCTGATAAAATTTCCAAACGCTTGCGGTTGAATGCATTCCATTTTTCCATGTCTTTAAAGCCTTCTCCCTCATCCTGGACAATAAGATGTGCATGAGAAGAGTCAAACGTATACCATACCCGAACCTTTTTGTTTATATCACAACGATTTCCATGTTTGACGGCATTTTTTATCACTTCACTTATCTGCTGTTCCAGCAGGTTTATTTCTTTTATTTCAAGCGGCGCGGACTGCACGATTAAGAGGGTGAAATACCTTATTTGTCTGTAATCGGCGGGAAATTCCTTGTACAGCATGCCTGTTTTGTCAAACAGGGAGCTGTTTTCATCTACTCTAATTTCTTTGATATCGCTCAAATAGGTCTTGTCACTCATTACAAAATTCTCCTAGTCTTCCATTTGGAGTATGGCTTCTTCTATGCTGTTGGTTATGGGGAAATAACCCATAAGCTTGGTTAGTTCTATTACTTTTTTTACGGAACCGTGGATGTTCGTGATTATCAGTTTGAGGTTCATTTTTTTTATTGTGGAACAAATATAAATGAGCGCTCCAATACCGCTAGAGTCAATATAGTCCACGTTTTCCAGATTAATAATAAAACGTTCCACCTTTTTTTCCAGCATTTTCATTACAAGTTCTTTGAGTTTGTAGGAATTATACAAATCCATTTCGCCAATTACATCAATTATATAGTTATTTGCGCTCTTTCTTATTTTAAGTTCCACCCAAAGCCCCCTTTTACTGCGCCTTCATTTTAAACACAAGCACTGTCTGATCGTCGTGTTGACGGGTATCTCCCCTGAAAACCATCAATTCTGACTTTATTTTTGCAGCAATAACCGTGGCGTCATTATCCTTGTTGTTGACAACTATCTGTCCCAGATTTTTCCTTCCGAATTGCCTTCCCTGCTCATTCATAGCTTCAACAATACCATCGGTATACATAAGGACAATATCGCCGTCAAACAGTCGCAAGGCTTTACGTTGATATGGATTGTTGCGTTCCACGCCTATTGGAACGCTTTTAACCTCTACCGCTTCAATCGAGTTGCTGGCCCGCCTGTAAATGAGAAGAGGCTGATGACCGGCATTTGCATATTCCATTTCGCCAGAAAATGTATTTATGGCTACAATGCTGAGTGTTGCATAGTGATCCAGTTCTATCCTGCCTGTAATACCCTTGTTTACCCAGTCCAGTATGGTGGATACATCCTTGTCAGTATTTGTTATTAGCTGAAGAATGGAGCGTATCATTACAATAATGATGGCAGCTTGGACTCCCTTGCCGGCCACGTCTCCTATTACTCCTACAAGCCTGTCTTCTCTTGTGCGCATTACATCATAATAATCGCCAGACACACCCCTGGCGGGAGTGCTGAATGCACCAACAGACAGTTTGCTGAGCTGGGGCAATTTTTTGGGCACTATAGCAGCCTGTATTTCGGCCGCTATTCTTGCAGAGCGCTCTATGTCGCCGCGCTCGGTCACCTCCATAAAGGAAAATACGTTGCTCAAGCTCAGAGAACCGAAGTTTACCAGCAGCTTGTATTTGTCAAAATCATCCTCACTAAAAGCTTCCGCTCTTGTCCTAGCCAAGGCAGACAGCCCTATTACCCTGTCTTCCAGCATAAGTGGCAGAGCCATAAATGAATAAAGGGTATCCAGCTCGCCAGGCTCATGAACGGCGGTATCGGCAGCCGCGTTTTCGGTAATAAAAGAAAAATGCTTGTCTTCAGAGACAAGCGGCACAAACATGTTTTTGGCGGTTTTTGCTATTTCGCCAAGGATGTTTTCTCCAATCCTGAACTGGGCATGGCGTACAAAAGAGTCAATACGCCTTTTGTTTTTGGGCAAATTTTCCGGCAGGGGAAAGGGTGGCGGAAATATCCCTTCAACTGTCTTTGTAATGATAAGGCCATCAAGCTCGTCAACCAGATAAATGGCTCCGCCATCCGCATGAGTCTCGTTCATCAAAGCCGAATTGAGTACTGACACAACTTCATTTACGGCAAAATTGTCTTTGAGGCTGATTCCTATTTTATGGGAAAGATTATAAAGCGAATCTATGGAAGATTCATAATAGCTGACAGCGGAAATTGTTTCGTCATAACGGTTTTTCAGGGCATACAGGGCAACGACCAGCAACCACAAATAAGAAAACGGCCAAATAAAGCCGTTAAAAATGCTGTTTTTGTAGCCCAAAACGAGCACAGCCGTGCCATAGGCAGCCAATAACAAAGAAACCGGTATCCATACGCTGGCTATCAGTATAGTGTTGCTGTTTTCTCTGTCATTCCGCTTGATCAAACCTATAATGGCCAGCACCACAGTATCGACTATAAGCACTAGTCCGTAAGTCAGTTCCGGCAAACCCAAATTGATGCCGTATATTATTCTTAAGGCATACATAACCATAAACAGCGCGTTCACCAAGCCAAGTAAAGGAATAAAGCGCTTAAGGTTTGTATAGGAATTTAAAATAACAGCTAAAATGCCAGTAAAAAGAATGATGTCACTTAATAATATAAGTTCTGGTAATTCAAAAATTTGGAACAGAATATCCCTGAATATGCAAAACAGGGCTATGTAAAAAAAGGAGGCAGCTTTGCTTTCCGAATCTCTTATTCTTAAAAAGTTTAAAAATACGGCAGAACAGGCAATTACCAAAATCTTGGTTAATAAAGGGGAAAGTAAAACCTGGAATATAAAAGCTACAAACATGATTACCCTTTATTTTTGTTGTATCATCAAAAGAATGAGCGTCCTTAAGCACCCCAGTTTATCACAATAAAAAAAAAAGCGTCAAGTTTAATCAGCTTGCTTACTGTTATATTAATGATAGGGTATACTGGGCATAGTAAAAGCATTTGGAGGGCATTAAAAATGCTTAGTTGCTGCATATCCATAGACTACCTGGCACAGCTGGAAAAAACCTCTAAAGATACAATTTTTGAGCTAATTAATAAAATTCATGTCATTGCTGAAGCATTTGGCGGCAGTGTCAGCAATAAACGAAGCCCGCTTTTGGTAAGTTTCCCAAACAATGCTTTGTTTAACCATATTCAGGCTTTGGAAGCTTTTAACAGAATCAAAATAGCGCTGTCAAATTCCGAAAAGCAGTTACGCGGAGCCATAATGGCTGTGCATTATTCCGTCCATTTTGACGAAGTCATGGAATTTTTGGAGAATACAAGAATAATACATAATGACGAGTACCTCTATTGTATTAGCGGCAAAGCAAAAGAGCTGCTTTTTGGCCCGGGGCAATATAAGGACATTTTTTGGGAAGACCCTTCTTACGAAAATTTGTTGGGTGATGCTGACGCGTCCAGGCTGTTTGAAAGGCCGGTTCTTGAAGACACCATAATAAAAACACTGGCCAGGATTCAGCAAGGAGCTCCCAGGCTTGTGCATCTGGAAGCAGGCAAAGGTCCCAGAAATTTGCAGTTGCCGGCTGTTGAGCATTTTGGCGAACACAAACAAATCTTATATGCCGACGGAAGCAATACCAGAAAACTCCCTTTTTCTCCTCTCACAGAACTGGTATTGAAATATCCTACTTTGCAAACGGAAGAGAACAGCCAGTTTTCCATATCAGCGCTGAATATGGCAGAAAAATCGCTTTTTTCAGATGACCTGGCTACTACCATTTACAAGGGATGCAAAGACAGCATTAATACATGGCTGGACTCTTTTTCTCTTCTGACAAGGCAAAATATACGGGCTGTGCTGGTTTGCAATAATCCTTCTATGTTCAGCCAGGAGGCTTTTGAACTTGTAAAAGAGCGCTTGCTAGCAGGCAGGGGAGAAGAGCATTACATTTCCATTTCCGAAGCAGAGCTATGCGAAGGCTGGGCGGGCAGTTGGGCTGCCAAAGTAAGCTCGGATATAGCAGACAGGGATGACCAGCTCAATGCCATGAAGCTTGCCCTTGGCGAAAAGCATGGCGCTTTGCATAACAAATTAAAAGCAAGATTCCAGGAAATATGCCAGTCGGCCTTCAGCAATGCTTTAAGCGCTGCCAGTCTTCTTTCAAGCCTGCCAATAGAAGCTTCCATGTATCTTTATGCCTTGCTGGAATCCCAAATATACCTGAATGCAAACAAAAGCCGGCTTTTTCTGAAAGCTTTTGGACTCACCGAAGAAGGAGAAAGACTTCTTACAAAGCTGTTATCCAGAGCAGGAATAATTATGCCCAACGGAATTGGCATAAAACCAGTCAATGCAAACCTGGCCAGATCCCTAATAGGAGAAAAAATAGCTAAAGTCATTGACAGGGAGCTGGACAATTTCATTATTGAACAATACAAAAATGGGGAAATTCGCCCAGGTATCAGTTTTTTTAAAAGAATTCCAGAAACAGAAGAGAACGGTGTCCTGCTATATGACTGCCTTTTTTATTCAATAACAAGGCCGGATATGAGTGCAAAAAAAGCACCCGGCTATTTATCGGAAAGTTCCAGGCTTGTTTATGATTTCTGGGCAAACATGAGCTTGAGCCATGAAGAAATGGCAATAAAACTGGCAAAACAGGCTGAAAACACGGACCTATCCTTGAAACCCAATGCGGTCAAGGCTTTAATGAAAGCTGAATTGAATTATGCTCAAGGCAGGGCGGAAATATCCGTAAAAAATGCCAGAGATTCCATGATTTTTTTAGGAAAGGATGCCCCGCCCCTTTTAACAGCCCGCTCACAACGAATAATGGGCCTTGCCAGCCTTTCGCTTGGCAAACAGGCAGAAGCTACAGATTATTTGACCAATTCCCAACAAATAGCAGAAATATACAAGCTTGAGCATGAAAGACTGATGGCTTCCTATGTCAAAGCCATAGCAGAATACCTGTCAGGCGCACTTATCAGGGCTGCCAAGACTATCAATATAGCAGCAGATTCTGCAAAAAAGCTTCATAGGATAGACGCATTCATAATGACGGAAGCTCTAATGGGGCGAATAGAGCTGGAGCTTGGCTGCTATATGGAAGCCGCCGAGCGTTTCAAGGCTGCATCAGTTCTTGCAGAAGATTATAATTTGAATAATGCCAAGGCAAGAACAGATATATGGTTAGCCAGAGCTCTTGCATACGCCGGAAAATATGATATAGCAAAAAGGCTGCTTGATAATTATCAAAGCGATCCGGAGGCCGTTGTTTTTATGCTTGAAACAGAAATACTTGGAAACAATATAGCCATGGCTAACAGGATACGGACTGAAAAGCAAATGGAAGAAAATAGCTTTTTTTCACCTCCCGATTTTTTTAATTGGGAAAGCCTTTTTGCTGAACACGAAGGAAAAAGCCGCGGAAGTCAAGCTTCATTCACCGCATTGGGCAATTATTATTCAGTTTTAGGCTTGTATACAAAAGGAATTGAAGAAAAGGACCCTGACTGCGCCGTAAAAATTTATTCAATCATTAGGTCGGAAACTGATACTAGACTTGACCCAGCTAAGGGCCTGTACAGCCTGTTTTGCTACCTTCTAGAAGAAGCGTTGGATGAAGCCCCTGTTGACAAGCAAACAGTCCTTTCAAGAGGTTTCAAGGTTCTTCAGGAAAGAGCCGGACGCATAGATGACAGGGAGAAAAGAATTATGTACCTGGAAAAAAATGTATGGAACCATGGCATTATGGAAGCTGCCAGAAAACACAAATTTATATAATGGAAACTATCCGCTATATTGATGCGGCATGTTATCATGCTGCTCCTTTTTTTATGCATCATCTGGAAGAAGAAATACCCGAGCCTTACAGAAGGGATGGCGAACTTCTTACGGTATTGGGAGAAACAAGAAAAGCATATTGGGTTCGCAATATATGGAAAAAGCCATTTATTGCCGAGTTTGATTCAATTAACGATGCCGCAAAAATTCTAAGAGCCATCCAGCGCAATTGGGCTGTTTACCCATTCAGGTTGGCCAGGCGAGCCAGCCTGATAGCCAAAGCCCTTCCTAGGCTGCCATCAAAACCAAAGGTTTTTCCGTTTGAGCTGCCGGACAACCCCATGGGTGCCTATACCTTGCTGGATGAAAACCATCTGATGGCATCTGCCATTTGTTCCAGTCCATGGCCAAACGGCGAGCTTGTCTTTGAAGAAGACAGAGAAGAAGCGCCAAGCCGGGCATACCGGAAATTATGGGAAGCCTTTCTGCTGGCTGGATCCATGCCACAACCCGGAGAGCATTGTCTGGATGCCGGAGCCAGCCCCGGCGGCTGGTCCTGGGCTTTGGCCAGGCTGGGAGCCAGAGTCACCGCCATAGACAGGGCAGAGCTGGACAGCAGGATTGCAGCCCTGCCGCAAATCAGCTTTATCAAACACAATGCCTTCAGCATGGATCCAAAGGAATTGGGCCCGGTAGACTGGTTGTTTTCAGACATAATTTGCTATCCGCCCAAACTGTATGAATGGGTATGCAAATGGCTGGAATCAGGTTTATGCAAAAACTTTATATGTACAATCAAAATGCAGGGCAATAGCTGGGACAAGGAAACAGTACAGCGTTTTGCTGAAATTCCGGGTTCAAAGATAGAGCATCTGTGGCACAACAAACATGAGCTCAGCTGGGTATTGGTACAAAATTAGGCAGGTTTTTGCATGACTGGCAGGCTGGAACAGACCGCACTGTTCCGGCCTGCCATTGTAGTCATGCCAAAGCTTTTGCCGCCTTGAAAATTTCGCTAAACAGCTCTTCTATTTGGCTTTTGTCCACACTGGAGAATGCGACTCTTAGCCATTTCTCCTGGATGGCTATAACGCCAATGCCTTCTTCATTTAGCAATTTAAGCCTCAGGGTTTCCGCAGAAAACCCTTCACACTCAAAACACATAAAGTAACCCGAGTTGAATGGCAGGGGTTTTAGCCCTTTGGGTGCTTGATGGGCAGACAGATAGCTTTTTACCGCCCTGTAGCGCTCTTCAAGCAGCTTGGCATACTCGGCTTTCTGAGTTATGTACCTGGGGTCTGCCATGGCCTTGGCAAGAATATGCTGGGTTGGAGCCGTGGCGTTGGATACACTAGAACGCACAACGCCCATAAGCTTTTTTACCAGGGCATCGTAAGCCTTGTCATCAAGCCCTTTGCCGGCAAAGCTTACAAAACCACCCCTAAAACCCCAAACATAATCCTCTTTGGTCTGACCATCCACCTTGGCAGCCAAAATTCTGGGATGCGCATTAGCAAAACAGGTAAAAATGGATTCCTTCAGGTTGTTTTCTTCATATTGTAAGCCAAAGTATGCATCATCAGAAATGACCAATATATCCACTCCACTGTCAGCAACTGACACAAGAGCTGCTTTTATGGCTTCCGCTTCTTTTATGCTGGGAGTGTAGCCAGTAGGGTTGTTTGGGTAGTTAAGGATTACTATAGCCTTGTCCTTGGCTTTGGCCGCATCGCGGGTTGCCTTTTCTAGGCCGGCCACATCAAAACCGCCTTCTGGAGTAAAAAAGCGGTATGATGCCAGTTTAGCAGCTTTGCGTTCTTCAATGATAAGCCTGTAATTTGGCCAAAACATGTCTGCTACTACAACTTTGTCATCTTCATCCACAAACATGTCCGCAAGATAGGAAACACCTGCTGTCAAGCCAGGAACAACAACAGGCAACGAAAAACTGGTATTGGCCAATGACGGGTTTTTTTTAAGAATTTCCTTTTTCCATGCCTCCCTGGTAGCAGGAACTCCAGCAGTGGGTGCATATGCTACAGCTTCTTTTTTGCTTAACCCGGGTAAAAAGTCCATTATTGCGTCCAAAGCCATGGGCTCTCCGGAATTGTAAGCCATGCCTATTGTAGCATTGAAACGTTTGGCTTTTTCGTTAGCCTCGGCACTTTGTGACAATATGCCTTTTGGAAAGTACATCCTGGTTCCTGTTTTGGATAAAAGCCTGGCAGCACTACTGCCCTCCAAAGTCTTATTCAGCTCCATAGCCAGAGCATTCATAATACCTACCTCCATATTTTTTGTGTTTCTTAAAACAGTTTTATTTTGCCAGTCCAAGTTACTTCTTGGATATAGGCCTATATACTTTAATTGTCAAGTCTTACAGCTGACACTTTATTAGCATTATTCTTGTAAATGCAATATTTTTGCTTATACTGTATTTAAGACACCATATTTCTTCAGATTTGTTTAAATAAAAAACAGGCTCCAAAAAAAAGTTTTAAGCCAGTTTGCTTTTAGGGAGGAAAGGAGTAATGCTTAAAAAACGCTATAGCAAGGACAGGAAAAGCTGTACCGTTACTTTTACAGTACGGGCAGAGCAGGCTGCAGGTGCTGCCAAGGCTGTACTTCTGGGTGACTTCAACAACTGGGATAAAACAGCCGGCTTAATGAAAAAGACTCCGGAGGGAGGTTTTGAAGCAAGCCTCAAACTGGAGACCAGGAGAGAGTACCATTTCAGGTATCTTTTTGACGACAACAGGTGGGACAATGATTGGAATGCCGACAAGTATTGCCCCAACCCTTATGGAGGAGAAGACAATGGAGTTATTATTGTA
>JAKPMS010000211.1 GCA_029548805.1 Spirochaetota bacterium
ACTTTTCTATAATGGCAGTCAATATGTCCCTGTCATGGCGCTCCAGGCCGTAGCTGTCTACTTCCAGCCTGGACAAGCCTTTCTCTACTATGCTTTTTGTGATAAGCGCGGAGCCGGCCACCTGGGCAAAGTCCCTCATGCGCCTTAAAAGCCTGTTGGCCACCCTTGGAGTGCCGCGGCTGGCGCCGGCCAGGGTGCCAGCCGCTTCCGTATCCAGTTCTGCGCCAAGTATGCGGGCGGAGCGCATAAGTATGGCTATAGTGTCCTTTTGGTCATAAAAGCCCAGGCGTATGGATATGCCAAAACGGCTTACCAGGGGGCTGCCTACCATGCCAGCCCTGGTGGTTGCTCCTACAAGCGTAAAAGGCGGCAGAGGCAGCCGGAGGGTTCTGGCAGCAGGCCCCTGGCCTATTATAAAGTCCAGCTCTCCATCTTCCATGGCCATATACAGCATCTCTTCTATGGCCGGCTTCAGTCTGTGAATTTCATCTATAAAAAATATGGATTTGGCTGTCAGGGTGGTAAGAATGCCGGCCAAATCCTTGGGCTTTTCCAAAGCCGGAGCGCTGGTAACTTTAAAATCCACAGCCAGCTCGTGGGCCAAAATGCCGGCCAAAGTGGTTTTGCCAAGGCCAGGAGGTCCCATAAGAAACACATGATCCAGGGCTTCTCCGCGTTCCAGTGCGGCTTTAATGAACACGGACAGGTTTGCCTTTATGGCTTCCTGCCCAAGAAAGTCTGCAAGCCTTTTTGGCCTAAGCACATTTTCCTTGTCGTCTGCCATGGGGTCGTAGATTGGCGATACCGGGCTTTCGTCCTGCGTGTTTTTGTCCCTCATTTGCCTGTTAGCTCCATGATGGCTCTTCTGAACAGCTCCTGCTCCATGGCAGTTTTGTCCGCATCAGTCCCGGGCTGCCATCCGCCTTCACCAGCCAGCCATGCTTCGGCACGGACAAGAGCCTCTGCAGCGCTTTTTCTGTCATAGCCCATGTCTACCAGGGCTCGCAAGAGGTCGTCTCTGGGTCCTGCCGGTGCAGCAGAACTGGCAGCAAGGCTGGATGGCAGCTTGCCTTTAAGCGCAAAAACCAGCTTTTGGGAGGTTTTTTTGCCAAGGCCCGGCACGCTTGACAATCTGGAAAGATCCTCTGCTTCCAAAGCGCTCTCCAGGTCCATTGCGCTTATTCCGCCCAGAATTTTCTGGGCCAGCTTTGGTCCTATGCCGTCTACGCCCAAAAGCTGCAAAAACACGCTTCTCTCAGCTTCGTCCTTAAAGCCATACAGACGCATCATGTCATCTTTGTGAAGCATCCAGCACAAAACCCGTACTTCATCACCCAGCTTACCAAAAGCGTCCACGCTGCGGGAAGAAACATTCAATTCCCACTCTATGCCGTTATTGTCTACACGGATAGTATCAACAGCCTTGTGGCATAGTATGCCTCTGATTGCATTTATCATTGAAAAAGGATTATAGCCCCCCAAAGCCTTTGGGTTCAACAGACTTAGATTTAAACGACCTGTTTTGGCAATGACATATGGCTACCGCAAGGGCATCCGCTGCGTGATCCGGTTTTGGCACAAAATCCAGGCCAAGAACAATTCTTATAAAGTTCTGTACTTCTTCTTTGCCAGAACGAGCGGAGCCGGTGGCTGCCTTTTTTACATCGTTTGGTGTATACTCATGCAGAAGAAGCCCGTTGTCGCGGCATAAAAGCCTTATAATTCCCCTTACCTCTGCCACGCCCAGGGCGCTTGTAACATTCCTTGAGAAAAATAGGGCTTCCATGGCTGTTTCTGATGGCAAAAACTCGTCCAGCACAGCCTTTAATGAATCCCTTATATGAGCAAGCCTTTCTCCCGTATCAGATCCGGCTTTTGTACTTATGCAACCATGGCCCTTATAGACAAAACGGGCGCCGTCCAATTCGACGACGCCCCAGCCCAGGGCTGCAAGCCCGGGATCTATGCCTATAATGCGGACCCTGTTTTGTCCGCCCACGGTTCAGGCTTCTTCTTCGTCTGGAAGCTCTCCGTTATGATAAACGTTCTGAACGTCATCGTTTTCTTCCAGTTTGTCTATAAGTTTATGTATCTTGGCTCCGGTATCCTTGTCGGCTTTTACATAGCTTTCCGGAACCATGGATATTTCTGCGCCGTCTGTTTCTATTTCCGCATTGTTTATGGCGTTCATAACCGCTTCAAAAGCATCCGGAGTGGTGTAGACAATAATTTCGCCTTCTTCGTTTACGATATCGTCTGCCCCTCCTTCAAGAGCCAGTTCCATGATTTTGTCTTCTTCGTATTTTTCGCCATCAATGGAAATTACTCCCTTGCGTTCAAAAAGCCTTAAAACAGCGTTGCTGGTTGCAAGCGAACCGCCGGCTTTTGTGATTATGTTGCGGACCTCGGCGGCTGCACGGTTTTTGTTGTCTGTAAGAACTTCTATCAGCATGGCTATTCCGCCCGGCAGATAGGCTTCGTACACAAGCTCTTCATAGGTGCTTGCACCCAGTTCTCCGGTGCCTTTCTTGATGGCCCGCTCTATATTGTCTTTGGGCATGTTGGCGCCACGAGCTTTCAGGATGGCAGTACGCAATCTGGCATTGGATTCGGGGTCACCACCGCCCATGCGGGCGGCTATGGAAATTTCCTTGATCAGTTTGGTGAACATCTGACCCCTTTTGGCATCGGCTGCTCCCTTTTTGTGCTTTATTGTAGCCCATTTACTATGTCCAGACATGATATCTCCTTGGCATGAAAAATTTTATGAACCCTGAAAGCCGCATGAAAGACCTAACGCTTAAGGCTTGCTGAAGCTGTATCAACTAATTAAAACTGATTTGACCAAAAGCCGGTTTACACTGTTCAGCTTAGCACAGTTGGCAATTTACTGTCAACTTTTGTACAAAACAACAGAATACCGCAAAAAAACGCTTGGCCAATGCAAATAAAAACCCCCGGCAAAAATGCGGGGGTTCTTTGAAAAACAAAGGGCTCAGGTTTTTGTATCAAGCCTTTTTTGCTACGCTAATCTTGTTTTTCCTGACTCCATCATGGATAAGATCTATCCGCAATTTGTCAAACCAGGCAAAGTCAAAAGGTTTTTTTGCCCTGACCGTGTATTTGACTGCCGCTTCAAGGTCATCCTTGCAGCTTTCGCACAGATCAAACTCCCTTACGTGGAAATAGGTTCTCGTAGGTATGGGCTCAACTACTTCTTTTTTGCAAATATCACAGAACAATTGTTTCATGTCCGCTCCTTGACTGCATTCAATTGTGGCGATTCTATAACATAGTTTATCAATTGTCGAGTAGAATGGGACAATTGTCAATATTTGGAGTGTGGATGCACAAATTTGTTTTTTATAGCAAGGCTTTTACGGCAAACAGGCCCCTTGTAATTGCAGAAATAGGCACAGGACATGGTGCCGACTTTAAAAAAGCTGAGGAATTGATTTGCGCTGCTGTTGAATCAGGCGCCGAATGCGTAAAATTCCAGCATGTTTATGCTGATGAAATACTGCACCCAGCCACCGGAATGGTGGAGCTGCCCGGCGGCATGACCCCTTTATATGAAGTGTTCAAAAACATCGAGACCGGCCCCGAATTTATTGCAAGGGCAAAAGACAAGACAGAGGCGCTTGGGGCCTGCTTTTTATGCAGCCCTTTTGGCATAAAAAGTGCAAGGGAATTGCGTAATATGGGCGTACAAGCTGTTAAAATTGCAAGTCCAGAGCTTAATCATGTGGAATTGCTCCAAGAAACAGCTTCTTACAAGTTGCCGCTAATCCTGTCCAGCGGGGTATCGCGCCTTTCCGACATTGAATTTGCACTGGAAATAGTAAGGCAAGAGGGAATGCAAACGGCCCTGCTGCATTGCATTACAGCTTACCCTGCCCCGGAGGAAGAATTCAATTTGAGGCTGCTGCCCAATTTGTCTGCCATTTTCAATGTGCCTACGGGCTTGTCAGACCACTCCATGGACCCGCTTGTTGTGCCGGGGCTTGCTGCTGCTCTGGGCGCAGTCATTATAGAAAAGCATTTTTGTCTTTCAAGAAGCGGCGACGGCCTGGATGACAAAATTGCCCTTGTGCCAGAAACCTTTGCGCTTATGGTAAAAAGCATAAAAAATATAGCAAACCTGCGCCATTCACTGGGCTACGAAGCAGCAATAGCAGAGCTGATAAAAGAATACGGCGCAAAAAGGATTAAAACCATACTGGGAAGCGGAGAGAAAAAGCTTGCAGCCAGTGAAGAAGGCAATTATGAAAGGACAAGGCGCTCCATACATGCTGTCAAGCCTATAAAAAAGGGAGAAGTCTTTGCAGAAAGCAATATAGCCGCCCTTAGAAGCGAGAAAGTGCTTAAACCCGGCATCCACCCCCGCTACTTAAGCTTTCTTAAAAACAGGAAGGCAGCCAGGGATATTTCTGACGGACAGGGCATAGTATGGGATGATATAGGAGATACTTGCGGCTAGCCTGAAAGCTGTTCAATTGCCCAGCTCTATTATGGTTTTGCCGTGGCCGCCTTCTTCCGGCCTGGCATAATGAAAGCTCTTTACAGCGGCATAGGAAGACAAGCAGCTTTTGACGCCGGCTTGTAAGACACCTTCGCCCGTACCATGAATCACGGAAAAGCTGTAAAGTCCGGCAAGGATGGCAGCATCCAACTGGCGTTCCAGTGCTACCAGAGCATCAGCAAGCCTGTAGCCCCTCAGGTCCAGTTCCAGGACAGCCTTGCTGGAGCGGCTGGCAGCATTCTCTACAGATACCATGGGTGCTTTGTTGGGCAAAGCCTCTGTCAGTTCCATATCTGCTTCGTCCACAGTAAGTCTTAGCGCATCTGTCTCTACTAGCCATTTTCCGCCTTTGGCAGACCTTAAAACCAGCCCCCGTCTGCGGCCCGGGAGCAACAGTACAGCTGAACCGGCTTCTATCCTGCCAGACCCCGGCAAAACCGGTTTTGAATGCTTTACAAACATGTCGGCTTTGGATTCTGCTTCTTTTACTTCCGTATCCAGCTTTGACAAAAAGTCTTTTACTTCCTGTGTTTTTTCTTTTGTAAGTTCTTCTTCACGTATTTCCCTGACCAGGTTTTCCAGAGTTTTTCTGCTTTCAGACAAAAGGTTTTTTAGTTCGCTTACACCCTGGTTTCTGAGCTCGGCTTCCTTCTGGCGCAATTTCAGCTCTCTTAGGTCCGCCTTTCTTTGTTCCTCTCTGGCTTCTTTAAGGCGCTTTTTTTCTTCGCTGCGTATGGAGTCTAGCTCCCTGTGCTTGGCTGACAGGCTTTTAATAAGGGCGGATATGTCGCTTCTTTCATCCTTTAGGTATTGCCTGGCACCTTCTATCAGCTCGGGGCTCAAGCCATTGCGGCTGGCTATGTCCAAAGCGCGGCTTTCTCCGGGTATGCCCATTACAATACGGTAGGTCGGGGACAGGGTGTCCTTGTCAAAGTCTACAGATGCGTTCAGGACGCTCTCTTTTGTATAGCCGAAGTTTTTTAATATGCCGTGATGGGTACTTACCAGGCACAAGCTGCCCCTGCTTATAAAAAGATCCAGCAAAGCCATGGCAATGGCACAGCCTTCTTCCGGATCGGTTCCGGAGCCAAGCTCATCCAGCAAAACAAGGCTGTTTCCGCTGGCCTGTTTTACTATTTCGGCTATGTTTTTCATGTGGCCGGAAAAAGTGGACAGGGACTGGTCCATGGACTGCTCATCCCCTATATCAGCCCAAACGCCGTCAAAAATGGGCAAGGCAGAGCCATAGGCTGCAGGTATGGCAAGGCCGTATTGGTTCATCATGGCCAAAAGACCCGCAGTTTTGAGGGATACTGTCTTGCCGCCCGTGTTTGGCCCGGTAATTATGAGTGTTCTTGCCCCATCCGGCATAAAAAGGTCTATGGGTATGGCTTTGCTGCCTAGAATAGGATGGCGGGCCTTTAAAAGCTCTATGCCACCGCTGCTTACAAGCGCAAATACGCCGTTATTTTTTATGGAATACCTGGCTTTGGCGTAAATGGCATCCATGCGGGCTACAAGTTCCCTGGCATCATGGAGCATGGGCAAGCATTTTCTGATTTTTTCGCTTGCCTCTCTCAGCAGCCTGAACAGCTCTCTCTGATATCTTGCTTCTTCTTCCACTAGTTCATTGTTTTTGGACAGGAGAATTTCTGGTTCTATGTAAACGGTCTGGCCTGTAGCGGACAATTCATGAATTATTCCCTTGAACCTGGACTTGGCTCCCGCTTTTACGGCAAGCACGGTTCTCCCATCCCGCTGGGTGGGCACATCACTTTGCAAAAGGCCCCTTGTGGCTTCATCCATAAAAAAGGAGGCGCTAAGCCTTTCTATTTCCTGATTTATTTTTCTTATCCGGTCCTTGATTGCGCGCAGCTCGGGAATATCCTTTAGCTCACCGTCGGGGCCAATTATATGGAATGCGGTTTTCTGGACTTCCATTAGCTCCGGTGCGGCAGCCACACTTTTTTTTATGGCTTCATGCTCTGTTGCGGAAAGCCAATGCAAAAAACTGCTGTAAGCCTGGCTCCAGGTCCCTATAGCCCAAAGCTCTTCTACCGCCAGTGTTGAGCCTTCTTTGGCTACGCTTTTTATGGCATCATGGATGGGGGGAAAGCTTCCTGAAGGCAGCTTGTGGCTGTCTTTTAGCAGGCGATACAGTTCTTCTGTTTCTTCCTTGGCCAGCCTTACTTCTTCCGGCTCGCGCAAAGGCAGACTGGACAACAAGCTTTCCGAGCCTTCATACGAAAGGCAATAGCTTATAGCTTCTTCCCGGATTCTGTAAAACTCCAGGAGCTCAAAACTGTGCTCATTCATTATGGTTCATCGCCCTCATCCGCAAGAAAAGTGTTTTTCCTGGGGTTTCCCCTCTTTTTGGCATATTGCTTTTCTTCCGACAGTTCCGAAAAAATCCTGAGATAGCTTTCATAACGGTCTTCGTGGATGCCGCCATCTTCCACAGCTTTTTTAACCGCACAAGCATCCTCGTCAATATGCATACATCTGGCGCCCAAAGCACAATAGCTCAACAAAGAAGTCATTTCCGGAAAGCATGCGCTAAGCGTTGCCGGATCCAGGCCCCGTACAGCAAGACGCCTGAAGCCGGGCGTATCAATCACCCTGGTATTTCCATCCGCCAATACAGACATAAGCGCTGCAACAGTAGTATGGCGTCCTCTTTCATACTTTTCGCAAACTTCTCCTACCCTCAAGCCCAAACCCGGTTCAATCGCATTCAGGATGGAGCTCTTGCCTACTCCGGACTGGCCCACAAAAGCGCTTGTCTTGCCCCTTATCATGGCAGACAGTTCATCCAGGCCTTCATTATTTTTTACGCTTAAAAACAGGGTGTCAAAGCCAATATGCCTGTAATCCGCCATCCTATCCCGTACTTCCTTGTCCACTCCCAAGTCCGTTTTGTTAAGTATTACAAGAAATGGAATTTTTTCCGAGGCCGGCTCAAGGGATACCCTGTCTATAAAACGGGGTCTGAACGGCGGAAGGGCTGTGCTTGCAACACATACCAGCAGGTCCATATTGGCTGCTATGGCCTGTATGGCCTTGCCCTTTTCGTTGTAGCGCCAAAAAAGGTTTTTCCGTTTGCCTAGACCGACGATAAGTCCCGTGCCCGGGGAAGCTTCTTCCCACTCTACAATATCGCCGGCAGCAAGGGGGTTGTAAAAACCTTCCGCCCCTTTAAGCTTTTTGCTTTTAAGATTGCAGCGATAAACCAGCCCGTCCCGGGCCAGCACTGCAAAATTGTTGTTGGAGCCGGAAAGTACAGTGCCCGTTTTAATTATATTGAGCCTGCCGCCTGCAAATTAAAAGCTTTTGCAAAGCCCTGGTATATGGGTTCAAATGGGGCAGTGCCTGTCAAAAACATCCTGTCCGGCAGCTTTTCTTTTTGGGTTGCCAAAGGTTTTTCTGCCGGGCTGTTATACGAAGCAGCAAGCAGCTCCACAAGCCGCTTGCTTACGCCTTCTCTTGAGTCCACTATTAGCGCTTTTGAACCGGCCATCTCCACAAATTCTTCGTAAACATGCAGAAAATGGGTGCATGCAAGAACTATGACATCAGCTCCATCCGACAAAAAGGAATCCACTGCCGGTTTTACCGCCGCAAGGCGCTCTTCCTTGCCGGAAGCAAGGAAACGCCTTTCTATAAAGTCTACAAGGGCAGCGTCTCCCCGCCTTAACACTTTACATGAGCCGGCTTTGCTTTTTACCAGTTCGTCAAAAAATGGCGCTGTAACAGTGGATTGGGTTGCTACCACCCCTATAACCCCGGCTTTGGAGGCTTCCGCGGCTGGTTTTACAGCCGGAATTGTGCCAACTATAGGAAAACCGGGATACTCCGCCTTTAAAATTTCCAGAGCAAGCTGGCTTGCAGTGTTACAAGCTATAACCAGAGCCTTGAGTTCGGTCTTTTTCATAAGCCGGTCCACTATTCTGCGTACATTATCTATAATTACTGATGCGGGCTTTGGCCCATAAGGAAAACCCGCCCTGTCTGCCAGATACACAAAACTGTCATTTGGCAATTTGTCGCGCGCCATTGCCAAATACGGTAGGCCTCCAACCCCTGAATCCATAAAGGCTATGGGCCTGTCATTAGCATTCACAAAAACCCCCTACAAGTTAAATAGCTTGTCAAAATCCTTTTTTGAAGAATCCGGCTTGTTTGACAACAGCTCGTCACAGCCCAATTTGGCCAATGGCTGGAAGTACTCGCAATAGTTCATGCGCTCCTTGTCCTTTACTTCCTCCGCAATTGTTTCCGCACAATCCCTGTATGCTCCGGGTTTGTAAAAGCGGCAATGCCTGCAAATGTGAAGTTCCCTGCCGCACTCATTGCACAAGTCCCGGAAAAATATTTTATTTGACGGCAAACAAGATCCGCAAAAAATGCACATGCATTTATTTTATGCCCTGACAGGCTTTTTTTCAAGCCGCAAATAATCTGCAGCAGCTAAAAGGCTGCCGTCCGGGCTTGAAGAACTTTGCCCAGTACAGATAACATGGCGTCATGCAAGCCAGAAATGCTCTTAGTGTAAGCGAGCTAACCCAAATCCTTAAAACCATGATAGAGGATGCCTTTCAGGAGCTGGTGGTGGAAGGCGAAATTTCCAACTGGAGGCCTGCTTCCAGCGGCCATGTATATTTTACGCTTAAGGATTCAAATGCCCAGTTGCAGGCAGTGATGTTCAAGGCCAAGGCAGCCAGACTAGCTTTTTTACCTGCCGACGGGCTTTTTGTACGGGCCAAGGGCTCTCTTGGCCTTTATGCTGCCAGGGGCCAATACCAGATTGTGGTGGATTCAATGGAAGCCGCCGGCAAGGGCGATATACTGGCCATGCTGGAAGAGCGCAAAAAACGCCTGGCCACGGAAGGGCTTTTTGACCCGGATAAAAAACCCCGCTTGCCGGAATTTCCGGGGCGGGTGGCTGTAATTAGCTCTCCGGGGCGAGCGGCTCTGCGGGATATACTTTCTGTGCTCAAGCGCAGAAACTCGGGCATCCGGGTTACCATTCTTCCAGCCCTGGTTCAGGGGGACGAGGCTCCGCCCGCTATTGTAAGGCAGCTGAAGGCAGCCAATGATTTTGCGCTGGGCGACGTAATAATACTGGCCAGGGGCGGGGGATCCATAGAAGACCTGCTGGCTTTTTCTGACGAAGCCGTGGTCAGGGCTGTTGCAGCATCAAAGATTCCGGTGATAAGCGCCATTGGCCACGAGATAGACTGGAGCCTTTCCGATTATGCAGCCTCGCTAAGGGCGCCTACGCCAAGCGCGGCAGCAGAGCTGGTATCAGAAAACGCTGATACTACCAGAAGCCGGGTTTTAACCGCCGCCCGTACCCTGGAACTAAGCATGAAAGCCAGAACGGAAAAGGCAAAACTGCTGGCTGACAGTTTTAAAGCCGAAAACCTGGAATTGCGCTTTAGTAGAATTTTGATGTCTTTTAGGCAGGGTTTTGATGATGCCAAAGAAAATATAGTGGAAGATATGCTGCTGTCCTGCCAGTCCGCTAGACAACGCCTGAGCATGGCTTCCGCCCTTTTGCACAGTTCGTCTCCAGAAGCCATTTTGTCCAGGGGTTATGCGATAGTAAGAAAAGACGGAAGCAAAAAAGCCATAAGAAATGCCAAAACCCTTAAGCCTAAGGATGCTTTGTCCATAATATTTGAAAAAGGCCAGGCCAAAGCGGAAGTCATGGAGGTTGACAAATGAAAAGTTTTGAAGAAAGGCTTAAAAGGCTGGAAGAACTGTCAGAAAAAATTAGGGATCCTGCCCTGGCCATAGAAGAAGCTTTGTCTGTTTTTGAAGAAGGCGTAAAATTGTCTAAAAGCCTGGAAAAGGATCTTGCAAAAATAGAAGCTAGGGTTGAAATCCTGCTAAATGAACCCGAAAAGCCGGACAAAAACCCAGAACTTGAGCTTTTTGAAAATTCCTGAAAACTGGCTGGTTTAAAAAAGCCTGGGCTGTTTTGCTGAATGCATGTTAATCTGCTGCCAGCAGCTCTTTTACAAAACCCAGTAAGGACCGGTCGGAATCAGACAGGTCAAGCTGTTCCAGTTCCGGCAGGCCAAGCCAGGCTGTCTCGTAATGTTCCAAAAGAAAAAGCGGTTCTCCGTCAAACCGAATGTGGTAAGCCGTAAGACTGTAATGCTTTAGGCCGTTTGTAAAGCTGCTATTGCCTATAACTTTGACAGGCAAAACATTCAAGCCAAACTCTTCCGCATATTCCCGGATGACTGCTTCAGCTTCCGATTCTCCGCTTTCCAGCTTGCCTCCGGGGAACTCCCACTTCCCGCCCATGCTTCCGCCTTCACGGCGTTTGGCGGCAAATATTTTTTTGTTTCTTATGGCAATACCGGCTACTGAACGCATTTACATAAAAAGGACATTGGGAAACAAAAAATGGGCAAAACCCAAAACCATGGTAGAAATACCAACGATTCTGCTGTTTGACACCAGGATTTTGTCCATTCTTTCCAGTGCTTCTGTCCTTACGGACGAATTAAGCTTGTAAAACTCCAGCAGAAGGGTAAAACCGGATGCAAGGCCGGCAACAGAAGGCAATAGGTCGCCAACAACGGGGATATCACCCCTCATCACGGTAAGCAGCTTAAAAAAACCTACAGTAGTACTAAGGATGCCCAATACTAGCCTTATGGTGCTGTCTTTAAGAAATTCCCGTATACCGTCAAACTTGCTGCCTGTTGCGGGTGAATTAAAAGAGACAAGGGCATATCCGGAAATGATATTTAAAATGACACTAAGCAGATAAAACTGTACCATTAGGGAAACCCCTTTCAAGCTTAATTGACATAGCCAGAATAATGGAATCCGTATTTGTGGTCAATCTGATCATTTTACTTTGGTAAAAAGCTCCAGCCTGTCATTTTCGTTTTTAACCTGAGCCGAAGTGATAGCTACCAATATCATTTTTGGCTTGGAAGCCGAAGAAAAACGCAGCTTAATCTCCTTTTCTCCCGCTTGCAAAAAACCGCCAACAAAAACCTGGCCGTCTCCGGTCTTTATCTCCAGGGTTGACAGCAAATGCTTGTTGCTGGCAGCTTGCTTGTTCAGCCTTGAATACCATGGCAAGCCCCGTGTTACTGTTATATATACCTGTCCATCAAACCACATTGCATCTGCTGTCAGCTGTGCCGAGCCAAAAACCCCGGAGTTTCTGGAACCTACAGCAAAAGCGCTTATAAATGCAGCCAAAGACATCAATATTACTGCAAAAAAAAGAAAGCGCAGCGACGGGGTGCTGGTAAGGCTTTTTACAAGGCCTTTTCTGGTCGGGCTATGCTTTTCTACAGCAAAGAGAGCATTGGAATCTGCATTGGCCAGCCTTTTTTCCCTGTTATAGTAAAAAGTGGGCTGCCCCTTGTTTTTTGTTTCCTGCATCATTTTTCCTTGTAGCTTAGCCTGGCTATATGCGGCAACAACATGGCCGCATCATAAAAACCTTCTTGCCTGGCCATGCGCCCGGACAGGCCATGTATCATGACTGCCAGCTTGGCAGACAGCCCAGCGTGCAAGCCTCTGGCCAAAAATCCGGCCATAACACCAGCAAGAACATCTCCGGAGCCGGCAACTGCAAGGCTCGCATCCATGCCATCCCAAACAAAACACTGCCCGGAAGGCTCGCATATCCAGCTTACATAGCCTTTAAGCACAATGACGGCATTATAAAAAGCGCTGCACTCAGCCAGAATATTGCAGGTATCGTAAGCTATCCTGTCTTTTATCATATCGGCAGCTATTTTATCATCATGGCAGATATTTGCTGCGTTAAGAGCCAAATCCAGGAATTCTCCAGGATGGGGAGTAAGTACCAATGCCTTTTTGCTCTTGACTTTGGGTTTTTTGGCCAGAAGCCTCAAAGCATCAGCATCCAGCACCAAAGGCTGCGGAGCAAGCAGAAGTTCATCCAGAATTACTTCCCTGTCCTTTTTTAGGCCCCAGCCCGGGCCTGCCAAAATTGCCGTGCTTTTGCGGGTTCCAGGGTCTGACAGGGGGCGTACCATCTGGCTTTCCAGGCATGCCGCAAGAGTGGAAACCAGCTCCCCGTCCGCAAGCAGGGTTACGCTGCCGCAGCCAGCGGCTTGGGCAGCCTTGCAGCTTAGTGAAGCAGCCCCGCTGGAACCCGTGGCTCCGGCGTATACAAACAGGGCCCCTCTTTGCCCTTTATGCCAGTCCGGTTCCAAAGAAGGCAAAAAAGCGCTTAGGTCTTCTTCTTCCAGCAGCCAGCTTGAGCTGCCGCTGGCTGCGTCATGCGGAAAGACAGCGCTTATGGGTACTATTTTCCCGTGCAAGCTACGGAACCCTGGATAGTAGCTTTCTTTTTTTAAAGGAGCTACAGAAAGGCTAAGCTCGGCTTTTACGGAAAGCTCCCTGTTATGATCCTTTGGCTTTCCGGAAGCGCTGAATGGATATATTCCTGACGGGATATCTACCGATACAATTTTGCCCTCTGCCATTTTTAGGAGTGAAATTAACTGCAGCATTTCCGGCCGGTAATTGCCGGAAAAACCTGTGCCGCTTATTCCGTCCAGAACCAGGGCAGCTTCCAGCACCAGGTCCCTAACGCAAGGCTCATCAGGATAAACAATTTTTACTCCGGCCAAGCTGGCCTCTGAAAGTCGCCTTAGCGTCACAGTGCCCAAATCCTTTTGCACCACAGCTACAAGCCCGCAGATGCCGCTGAAAGCCAAATGCCTTAGCAAAGCTAGGGCATCTCCGCCATTGTTGCCATAGCCAACCAGCGCCAACACTGAAATGCTGGCGTTTATTACAGCTTGTTTTGCAAAGGAATTTTCCTGCAGCGCATTAAGCATGCCCATGGCTGCGGCATTCATGAGCAGGTCTTCAGAAAGTCCGTAAAGAGCAGAAGCGGAGCTGTCCAGGGCTTTGGATTTTTCAAAGCCTATCAGGGCTTTCATTTTGATATGCCTTTGAGCATGCGGTCAAAGCGCCACCATACAAAACGGGCTTCATATCTGGATGCCAGAAGCCCCGACAAAATTCCTTCGGGAGAAAGCGAAAAAGCTGTGTAAAGGGTTTCATCCGGATCAATACGCACAGAATAACGTTTTGTAGTTTTGCTCTTGATGTCGTACAGGCCGTAGTAACTGTTGTCTTCATCTATTGCGCTCAGGTATACGGTGTCTCCGGCAATGCCGAACAGTTCCCATGACCTGACAACCGCAGGCTCATCCTTGCTGCTATCCTTTAGCGACTCAAAGGATGGCAGCTCCTGCCGCTCTGTATAAATGCCGTTTATTCCATCCATAAACCAAATCCATGAAGAAGAAAACTCTATCCCGGCCTGGGTATGGGTATCGGGTTCTATGACTTCCTTGTAATAATCTATTTTGACAATCAGGGACCTGCCATTTTTTACCGGAAGAATTTTGTCCAGGGAGGCTATGGAGTCCTTCTCTTCTGGAGGCCTTGGAAGGTCTTCCCTGCCCAGAAACAAGCTGGATAAAAGGCTGCCTTTGTTGTCAAACCTGAAAATGCTCCAGCCCTTGCCGCTTAAGCATATCACTATGCAATCGTCGTTATCATCAATGGACAAGCTGGTCAATCTTGGAAAGGCTGTGCCTCCGAGGCCCTCCTGCCCCAAATAGTCCATGTACTCACCTTCTCTGGAGAAACGCAGGATTACATATTCCAGGCTGGCTTTGAGTTCATCGTCGTAACTGCGCCTGGATTCGGGGACCCTGTCCTCTACAAGAATTGTCCGTTTTGAATCCACTGCAATTTCTCCCGGGGCCAAAAGCGGGTGAGCTTTTGCGGAACGCGCTTTTGAGCTGCCATCCGGATTGCCCAGGAGCAACGGGGCCGGGTTTCTGTCAGGGTTGTACACCATGGACAACAGGTCGCCAAAAGAAGAAAGGATCAGGATTTTGCCGGCATTGCCATTGGAAACAAAAAATATGCCATCCCTCATGTCAATGCGGGTTTTTAACGCGGGAGAATTGCCTTCCAGATTAAACAGATTTAGCTGATCTTCCAGTACGCCGTATTGAATACTGAAAAGTTGCTCCCGCTTAAGCTCTACAACCGTGCTTGAAACAGCACAAGAAAAAAGCGGAAGCAATGCAATGATGCATAAAAGCATGATTGCCGGATAAGCAGCCGATTTATTCACTACTATGCTCTCCCGAACTACTCTTTGGCCAAAAGTTTCCATATTAAGCGTCCTGAACAATCCTTGACCGCTTATCCTTAAAAGATATAGATTAATTGACATGGCATTCAACCCCCTTACAGCGCTTTTTGGTTCCAAGCGCGAACGTGATGTAAAAGAACTGCTCCCCCTGCTTCATTTGGTTAACGGGCAGGAAGCATGGGCCATGTCGCTAAAACCAGAAGATTTTCCCGTAAACACCCAAGCCCTTAAAAAGAGGCTGGCAGACGGAGAAAAGCTGGAAGACATTTTGCCAAAAGCCTTTGCCATGGCAAGGGAAGCAGCCAGAAGGGTGCTTGGCGAACGCCCCTTTGACACCCAGATATTGGGCGGAATTGTACTTCATAATGGCAAAATAGTAGAAATGAAGACCGGCGAAGGAAAAACCCTGTCTTCTGTGGCTGCTGCCTACCTTAACGCCCTGGAAGGAAAGGGCGTCCATGTTGTTACGGTAAACGACTACCTGGCAGAACGCGACTCCCAGTGGATGGGCTCGGTTTTTGCCTATCTGGGCCTTAGCGTAGGAGCAATTCTGTCCAATATGGACAACGATTCAAGGCGCCTGGCATACTCAAAAGACATAACCTACGGAACAAACAATGAATTCGGCTTTGACTATTTGAGGGACAATATGACCATGGACCCCGGTTTAAGGGTTCAGAGGGGACATAATTTTTGTATTATTGACGAAATCGACTCCATTCTTGTGGATGAAGCCCGTACTCCCCTTATTATATCCGGGGCGGCAGAAGATGATACCTTTAAAATAAACGAAGTGGCACGTTTGACTCCCCAATTGACAGAGGTGCTAAAAGACCCTGATACAGGAGAATACCCCAAAGAAGAAGAGGGAGAAGCCCTTCAGGGGGACTACAAAATAGAAGAAAAAAACAAAAAGGTATCCTTTACGTCGGACGGTTTGGCCAAGATAGAAACTGCCCTTAAAAAGAGGGGCCTTATACAAGGCTCCCTGTTTGACGAACAAAACTTTGAGTATGTCCATTATTTTACCCAGGCCATCAGGGCCAGGGAACTTTTCCATAAAGATACCGAATACGTTGTCCAGGATGGGCTTGTCCAGATAGTGGACGAGTTTACCGGCCGCATACTCCATGGCAGGCGCTATTCCGACGGGTTGCATGAAGCCATAGAAGCAAAAGAACGCATAAGGATTGCCAGGCGAAACCGCACCCTGGCTACAATTACCTTCCAGAACTACTTCAGAATGTACAAAAAAATTGCCGGAATGACCGGTACGGCAGAAACAGAGTCGGTGGAATTCCAAAAAATTTACAACCTGGATGTAATTGTCATTCCCACCAACCAGCCTGTTGCAAGGCTTGATGAAGACGACCTGGTATTTCTTAACGAAGCAGAAAAGTTTGATGCCATATGCAATGAAATAGCCGAAGCACACGGCAAGGGCCAGCCGGTTCTGGTAGGCACTGTCAGCATAGACAAATCCGAACGCTTGTCGCAAGCTTTGACCCGCAGGGGCATAAAACATGAAGTACTGAATGCCAAAAACCATGCACGCGAGGCAACCATAATTGCAGAAGCCGGTTCAAGGGGCGCTGTAACCATAGCAACCAACATGGCTGGCCGCGGTACAGACATAAAGCTTGGCGGCAATCCTGAATACAGGGCCAGAAAGCGCGCCGGTACCGGCGCGGACGAAGCAGCATACAAAAAAGCCATGGAAGCGGAGTTTGAAGTATGGCTGAAGGATTACGAAGAAGTAAAAGCTGCTGGAGGACTTTATGTCCTTGGCACGGAACGCCATGAATCAAGGCGCATAGACAACCAGCTCAGGGGCCGTTCTGGCAGGCAGGGCGATCCTGGCCGTTCGCGGTTTTTTATTTCCCTGGATGACGACCTTATGCGCCTTTTTGGCGGCAGCAATCTTAAAAACCTGATGATGAAAGTTGGCATGAAGGCAGGGGAACCGATATATCATCCGCTACTGAACAGAACCATGGAAAATGCCCAGAAAAAAGTGGAAGAGCGCAACTTTGAAATAAGAAAACATCTCCTGGAATATGACGATGTACTTAACCAACAGAGAAAGTTTATATATGAACAGCGTGACAGCATTATTGCCGACGAGGAGCTTTTGAACAGGATAGCTGAAACTTCTAAGGAAATGCTGGAACTAAACCTTTTGAATTATGAAAACGCCATAAAGACTGACCCAAAAAACTCATATAACAGCCTGCAGGAAGAACTAAAAAACTCCTTCGGGTTTATACTGCCATTCCGCCACGATTCCGCAGAAGCCAAAAATTTGCAGGATATAAAAGCCACTGTAAAAGCGGAGCTGGAAAGGGACCTGGAAGAAAAGCTGGCTTTGGCCGGTTACGAAAACCTTAACCATTTTCTGCGCTGGAAGTACCTGTCCATGATAGACCTGAAATGGCTTAACCATCTGGAAAACATGGAAGCGCTTCGCGAAGCCGTATATCTTAGGCACTATGCCCAAAGGAATCCCCTGCTTGAATACAAAATTGAAGGCTTTGAGCTGTTTGACAACATGATAGAAGACATAAGAAAGAGTGTTGCCAGCACCCTGTTTATGGTGCGCATACAAAGCCAGGCCGACAGGACTGTAAAGCCAATTGTAAGCGGCGGAGAGACCCGGCATGACGAAATGGGCCAGTTTGAGGGGGGAGCCGGCGCAGAGCAGGCGGCCACTTCCTTCCGGGACCAGGGAGAAAAGGCCAGAAGGGAAGCAGGCGCAACGGCCAGCGCCAGGGCCAGCACACCTGGCAACGCCACCGTTGTAAGAAACTATCCCAAAGTGGGCAGGAACGAGCCCTGCCCCTGCGGTTCAGGCAAAAAGTACAAGCATTGCCACGGGGCATAAAACGGCATGTCCCTTAACTGGAAAGAAATTGACTTTGTATTATCCGAGCTGGACCTGGTCGGAGCCCAGGTGCAAAGGATAATTCAGCCTTCATGGGATACAATAATACTGTCCTGCTACAAGCCTTCTGGAGCTGTTGAACTGCTTTTGTGCGCAGCCCACGGCGCTTGCAGAATTCATGCCACCAACATAAAAATATCAAAAGCCGAAAAGCCGCAGCGCTTCATGGAGCTGTTAAGGGCCCGCATAAAAAACAGCAGGATCACTTCCATAGAACAGCTGGGTTCCGAACGCATTATAAAAATATCACTCGGCAGGGCCGGCTCCGACACCTTTCTTTATGCAAGGCTGTGGTCCGGAGCCGCCAACCTGATACTTACCGAAAATGACGGAACCATAATAGATGTGCTTTCAAGAAAACCCGGCAAGGCTGAGCTAAGCGGAGAAATATACCTTCCCGTTTTTGGACCGGAGCCGGCCAAAAACTACAATATAAGGGAATATCCAGCCGGTATATCCTTTAACGAATTCATTGACAGCTTTTACAGAGATCAGGGCTCCGCTCTTTCCATGGACAAGCTTTCAGAAAAACTTGGCAAGTATTTCTCCATTAAGGAAAGCGGCCTGGATGACAGAATAGCCAAGCTTGGCAACAGGGCCGACGAGTATTCGGATCCGGAACGGCTAAGGGAACTTGGAGACATACTCATGGCCAATCAGGGCTGCGCTACGCCGGGTTCAGGCATTGAGCTGGAAGATTTTTACCGGGCTAAAAAAGTGTTTGTAAAGCTGGATTCATCCAAAAGCATAGTAGAAAACGCGCAAAGCTATTATGACAGGGCAAAACAGGCAAAAGGCAGGCTGGCAGAAACACTTGCAGAAATAAAACACCTGAAGGCCCAAAAGGAAGCATTAAAAAAACAAAAGGAAAAACTGTTTGCAGACGGAAACCCCTGGGAAATAAGGGCGTTTTTGGAAAAAAATGAAAAGGAAAAAGCCGGGCAGGGCAAAACCAGCCCAGGCTTGAAGTTTACACACAATGGCTGGACCATGCTTGTTGGCCGCTCGGCTGCAGAAAATGATGAGCTGTTAAGGCATCATGTCAAAGGAAACGACCTTTGGCTGCATGCAAGGGATTATGCCGGCTCCTATGTTTTTATAAAGGCTGTTCCAAAAAAAAGCTTTCCGCTGGAATTGATGCTGGATGCCGGAATGCTTGCCTTATATTACTCAAAAGGCAGAACAAAAGGCTTTGGCGATGTTTACTGCACGCTTTCAAAACAGCTTAAGCGGGTAAAAGGCGGACCAAAAGGGCTTGTTATACCGGCACAGGAAAAAAACCTGCGCGTAAAAATAGATGAAGCCAAAATACGACAGCTTTTTAGGAATAGCCACATTGAAGAGGATTAGGCTATGCCCTGTTAAAAAAGTCAGTTTCTGGCAACCAGACTCTTTTTGCTTTCTGGCTTTGCAAGTTTGATGCTAAGAAAACCGTCCTTCTCCTTTACCCTAGCCACCGTCCCGGGCGGACAGCTGCCATCCACTATGGAAACAGCCAGAGGATCTTCTATCAGTTTAGTAATGAGCCTTTTCATGGGCCTGGCTCCGTATGCTTCGTCGTAGCCATCCTCTATAAGTCTCTCATAGGCCTTGCTATCCAGTTCCAGAAAAATGCCTTTTTCCATAAGCCGTTTTTTAAGAATGGAAAGCTCAAGCTCCAGGACCGCCCTGATCTGTGTTTTGTCCAGGGGATGAAACACTACCACTTCGTCCACCCTGTTGAGGAATTCCGGATTAAACTGCTTTTTTAGCTCTGACAAGGCTGCATCCTTTACTGCCTTATAGTCAAAACGTCTTTCTTCGGCTCCAAACCCGAGTCTTGCTCCCCTTAGCAAATCCTTGGTCCCGGCATTGCTGGTCATTATGATTACACAGTTCCTGAAGGATACGGTATGTCCAAGATTGTCCTGCAGTTCTCCTTCTTCCAGCAGTTGCAGAAGAAGATTGAAAACATCGGGATGGGCTTTTTCTATTTCGTCAAACAGCACAACGCTGTATGGCCTGCGGCGCACCCGCTCTGTAAGCATTCCGCCTTCATCATAGCCAACATAGCCGGGAGGAGAACCGACCAGCCTTGATGCATTGTGTTTTTCCATAAAGTCGGACATGTCTATTCGAATAAGGGCGTCTTCGCTGCCAAAAAGGCTTTCGGCCAGGGTTTTGGCCAACAGAGTTTTGCCAACTCCCGTGGGTCCAAGAAATATGAAGGAGCCCAAAGGCCGTCGCGGGTCGGAGATTCCCGCCCTGGAGCGCCTTACCGCAGCGGCAAGGGCCTTGACCGCAAAACCCTGGCCGACAACCCTGCTGTGAAGCTTGTCTTCAAGCGACAAAAGCTTTTCGGACTCGCCTTCTGTAATACGCTCCAAAGGTATGCCAGTCATGTCTGACACGATTTCCTTGATATCATCGATGCCGATTACAATGTCCCTGTCCGGAGAGTTGACAAGGCTGTCCCTTATGGTTTGCAGCCTAAGCTTTAGCTCCTTGGCTTTGTCCCTTACTACGGCAGCTTTTTCGTAATTCTGGGTTGTTACAAGAGCAAGTTTTTCCTCGTTCAGCTTTTTTATTTCCTCTTCTATTGTGCCCAGTTCTTTTGAACTCTCAGGATTGTCTATCTTTTTTTTGGCTCCTGCCTCATCCATAACGTCTATGGCTTTATCGGGCAGAAAGCGTTCGGTCAAATAGCGTTTTGCGTATTTGACACAGGCTTCTATGGCTTCGTCACTATAGGAAATGCCATGATAGCGTTCATATTTTTCTTTTATTCCTTCCAGAATTTTAAGGGTTTCTTCGTCATTTGGTTCATTCACAAGGACAGCCTGAAAGCGTCTTTCAAGAGCTGCATCCTTTTCAAAATACTTTCTGTATTCATCCAGGGTTGTGGCTCCGATGCATTGTATTTCTCCCCTGGACAAAGCCGGCTTCAGCATATTGGATGCATCAATGGTCCCTTCCGCGCTGCCGGCTCCAATAATGGTATGCAGTTCGTCAATAAAAAGTATTATGTTGCCGGCCTTGCGTATCTCCTTCATTATGCGCTTCAGCCTGTCTTCAAACTCGCCCCTGTATTTTGTGCCCGCAACAATGGATGCCATATCCAGCGCAATAAGCCTTTTGCCAAAAAGCCCTTCAGGGACTTCTCCCCTTATCATTTTTATGGCCAGGCCCTCCACTATTGCTGTCTTGCCAACTCCCGGGTCCCCAATCAGAACGGGGTTGTTTTTGTTGCGCCTGGACAGGATGCGTACAATGCGCCTTAGTTCGGCTTCTCTGCCAATAATGGGGTCTATCAAATCATCCCTTGCCCAGGCGCTAAGGTCCCTGGAATGTTCATCCAGGAGGGGTGTATAACTGGGCTTTTTGGGCGGCTGCATATAGCTGCGAGTTCTGGTTTCGGCAGCATCGCTGGGGCCGGAACCGACAAATTTGGCGGAAGCCCTTAGCTGTTCGTAAAAAATTCCGTTGCGAGAAAGGCTTTGTTCAAAGACCGAGCCGGATTCCCTGGCTGCAGCCATGATCAAGTGCTCCGTGCCTATGTACTCGCTGTCCAGCTGCCTGGCTTCTTCTGCAGCTGTCTCCAGCATGGACTTGAGCCGTCTGGATAGGGGCGCATCTCCAAGCAAAAACCCGCCCTTGCGTCCGGAAGCACTGCGTTCAAGCTCCAGCACCAGTTCCTTTATGTTAATTTTAAGTGACGAAACAAGCTTGTATGCGGAGCTGTCGCTTTCTGACAGCAGCGCAAGCAATACGTGTTCGGGGGCAAGCTCCGGAGAATGAAAACGCCTTGCTTCTTCCTGGGCAAGTATGGTTAATACTCGTTGAGCCCTTTTGGTCAAACCTTTATACATATGGCTATAATCCCTTCCTGAAATGCAATGCTGAAAGCTCTTTTGCCAGCACCCTTGCCCTGAAGCAGGATTCCGGCACGGCTGCATGCTGCTCTGTTCCGGTTTCCGGCATGGAATTTTTTGCGGCTTTATGGGTTTTTATTTCCAATTGCTGCCATATATCACTTATCCTGCCAAGGCTCAAGCCTTCCAGCACTCCTGCAACAATACCAAAACGGAGGCCCAAAATTATTTCTGTAGCCTCATCGCGGCTTACCAGGCGGGCACAGTTGGCCCGGCCCAAGGCGCGGCCAATGCTGTCCAAAACATCCAGCTGGCTGCGTTTCATAAGCTGTTCTCTGGAGCTTTTTTCATACTCATGTAAAAGCCTGGCAATTTCTTCCAGCTTTTGGATACTGTCTTCTTCGGCTTCCCTGGAACCAGGAGGCAGGCCAATATCAAAAAGCGAAGTATTTCCGTGGGCAGAATACCTGCCATTAACCATAAAACCTGCCTCTATGATCCTTTTAAAAGCGCTGTCAGCCAGTCCGGACATAATAAGCGCCGGGGTATGGGCCCTGAATCCGGCATACAAACCAGATCCCGACAATGCTAAATCCGCCTGTAAATAGCCCAATTCCGGATCAAAAGCCCAGTCCAGCTGTTTTGCCATGGCGTTGTCTGTTTCATTTACCCTGTCCCATGCTCCAAGCAAATTCAGTCCAGGCAATACAGCACGAAAAGATACATGGGCTTCTTCATTAAAAACCATACACAAGCTGTCTTTGGGGCTGAAAACAGCATAATTGGAATCATTAAGCACAAAATGCTTTTTATAAAAGCTTTTTTCTACAAGGGCTGTCTTTACATCCGCATCCAGGCCTGACAGCTTTGTTACAATATACCCAAGGCTTTCTGCCCTGGCTGCCAGCAAATCAGCCAGACAGGCATTTTGCAAATCTGAAGCTTTGTGGGTAAAATGACAGCCTTTTACGTTTCTGTACAAGCCTGCATAAGAAAACAATATTGTATCGAACAAACTGTAATCCGTTTCTATAAAAGGTTCAAACAAGCTGGCTAACGAGTTCAAATTTCATACTCTCCTGTTTTTCCAAGCAGCTTGTCCCTGTAAAGCGCCGCTGCTTCAAAGTCCTCTTTTAAAATTGCCTCTTTCATAGCCATGTTTAATGCTTTCAGTTCGTTTTGCAAAATGTCATCATGCCTTTTGGCTGACTTGTCTGCAGGCCTTTTGCCTTTGTAAGGCTTTCTGGCAAGCAGCCGCCTTTTTAGCGCATCAACACTATGCTTAAAGGTTTTTATGCATTCTGTACAGCCAATCTTACCGCTGGCCTTGAATTGCATAATAGTCCATGAGCACTCGGGGCATGCTAAAGCGGAATTATCGCTATCCTGAGCCATGGAATCCCAGATATAAGCCTTTGAAACCACGCAGTTATGGCAAAGCCTTTCTTCGCTGCCGTCACTGGAGGGGAATATATAAAAAACACTGGCTTCCTTGCCGCAATTTTCACACTTCATACAATCAATATATTGCATTTTGGCCGGGCTTGAAAGCATACAGGCAACGATGTATTATAAAGAGAAAAATTTCTTGATTAAAACCTATCGATGAAAGGACAATAAAATGTTTAAGTTCTTGTTGGTTTTGGCAATTTCTTTAAACTTGGCCATTCAGCCTTTTGCGCTTGGAAGCAAGGATTCGATTAAAGAAACCAGCCAGGCAGAAGTTGCAACAGATAAGGCCATGGTATTAAAAACCGCTGCCATAAAAGGGCCTACCGGGCTTGGAATGATTCATCTTTTTGAGAACCCTCCCCTTTTGGCCCAGAATGCAAGCGTAAAAACCGAAGCTTTGGCTTCTGCCGATGCCATGGCTGCTAAAATGCTTTCCGGAGAAGTGGATATAGCCCTGCTTCCGGTCAATATGGCAGCCAAACTTTACAATTCCGGCCTGGACTACAGGCTTCTTGCAGTAGTCGGAAATGGCATGTTCAAAATTCTTAGCGCCGATCCGTCCATAAAGGCAGTCGGAGATCTTAAAGGCAAGGAATTATATATAGCCGGTCAGGGAGCTACCCCGGATTTTCTTTTGCGCAGCATCCTGCCTGCCTACGGGATAAAACCAGAACAGGATATAAAGCTTGTTTACAGCATGGCAGCCCCGGAAATTGCAGCCAGCCTTATTGCCGGCCGGGTCAGGCATGCAGTATTGCCCGAGCCCTTTGCCACCATGGCCCTGCTTGGCAACACGGAGATAAGGGTGGCCATGGATTTATCAAAGCTTTGGGAAGCCTACAGCGGACAAAATGATTATCCGGTAAGTGTTGTTGTAATCAAATCTTCCATTATTGCAGACAGACCAAAAGCTGTAATCGGATTTATGGATGCATACAAGGCTTCCATAGATGCAGTGCTGGCAAATCCTATAGAAGCCGGACAGCTGGCAGAAAAGCATGATCTTGGGCTTAAAGCCGACATAGCGGCCAAAGCCATACCGGAATGCGCTTTTACCTTTATAAAAGCCCCCGAGGCTAAAAAATCCATAGAAGCTCTTTTGTCCATTTTTCTTAAAGCAGCTCCTGTTTCTGTAGGAGGAAAGCTTCCTGATGAAGGTTTTTACGTCCAGCTTCAAAACTAAATCCAACACCATTCTGGCTGCTGCTTTTTTCCTGGCACTATGGAAACTGGCGGCAGCGGGCATAAATACAGAAATCATTCTTCCGTCGCCGGAAAGGGTTCTTAAAGCCTTTTTGGAAATCATAAAAAACGGCAAGTTTTTGCCTGCACTTGGCGCAAGCGCTTTAAGGGGACTTTTTGCCTTTTGCCTGTCAATGCTGTTGGGAAGCGCCGCAGGTTTTATTTTTGCCTTGTCCAAGACTGTTGAATCGGCTTTTTCTCCGCTAATGACGGTAATAAGAGCCACACCCGTGTTGGCTGTCATTCTTTTGGCTTTAATTTGGTTCAAGTCTGACTTTGTACCCGTTTTTTCCGCTGTAATTATGGCTTTTCCCGTAGTTACGGCAGAAATTGCCCTTGGTGTAAAATCTGTGGACCCCAAACTTATAGAGATGGCCAGGGTTTTTGGCTCATCAGCGCGCGACAGGAATTTGTATATACGCCTGCCTTCTGCCATGCCTCATGTACTGTCTGCGGCCAAAAATGCGCTTGGCCTGTCCTGGAAGGTAATTGTGGCAGGAGAAGTGCTCAGCCAGCCGGAAAAGGCCATAGGAACAGGAATGCAGTATGCCAGGGTAATGCTGGAAACCGCAGAAGTTTTTGCATGGGCCAGCGCTGCAGTGCTTTTGTGTGCCCTGAGTGATGCCATATTTGACCGTTTTGGAAAGAAGCTTGCATGGCCTACAAAGTGACCTCCCTTTACAAAGCCTATGGAAAAGAAAAAGTACTGGGGGGACTGGATCTTGAATTCCCTGCTGGTAAAGTTACCGTGGTTTTAGGACCTTCTGGCTGCGGCAAAACAAGCCTCCTTAATATTTTGGCAGGGCTGGACACAGCCTATTCCGGCTCGGTTACAGGCTTTGAAAGCGATGCTATAAGCTATGTGTTTCAGGAAGACAGGCTGCTGCCATGGATGGGAGCCAAAGCCAATATTGTTTTTGCCTTAAGAAACAAAATGGGCAAGGAGCTTGCGGAAAAAGCAGCCACAGATGCGCTTTTGGCAGTCGGCCTTGCATCATACCTGGAAGCAAGGCCCGGCAGCCTGTCTGGCGGAATGCGAAGAAGAGTGGCGCTTGCAAGGGCTTTTGCATATCCTTCCGACCTGTTCCTTCTGGATGAACCTTTCTCTTCCCTGGATCTAAAAACCAGGATTGCAGTTATGGACCTTTTTTTAAAGCTTAGAGCCAGTGACGGAAGGGGGGCCGTGATTGTAACCCATGATGTAAGAGAAGCCATTTATCTGGCAGACAGAATAGTAAGCCTGTCCGAAAAACCTTCTGTTGTGGTGGACAGCCTTGATATTGACATGTCAAGAGCTGACAGATCCTTTGCAAGCGGAGCTGCTGCAGCCCTGGAAGCCAGATTATATGCTTCTATTCTTTCTCCTGCGCACTCAAAAGAATGGCCAGGGCATTAAATAGTTCATCTTCCATGAAAGGTTTGAACAAAAAAATGGTTTTTCCGTTTTTTTCGTCAAAATGCAATGCAAGTTTGGCTTTGGATTTACCCTGTTTGACAGCCTGGTGCTGCAAGCTGCCTTCATCTTCAAGAAACAGCATGGCCAGGTCAGGAAAAAGCTTGCGAAGCCTGATTGCCAATTCTTCTCCGGATATAAGCGGCATAACATAGTCAGAAATTGCTGCATCTAGCGAAAATTGTTCTGCCATAAGCAGGGCTTCGCCGGGTTCACGGGTGGAATGAACATGAAAGCCTACCCTGCTCAACAGCCCTTCCAGAATGGTTCTTACAACATCATCCCTTATTACAAGCAGCAGCGTTTTTCCTGTGCCAAGCTTGTAATAATAATTGTTTTCATCCTGCATGGCTTCGGTTTCATCCGCCAAAGCGTCAGATTTTTTTGCCACAGGGAATAAAAGTCTTACTTTTGTTCCCTGCTCCGGAGCAGAGTCTACCAAAATATGCCCGTCGCTGGCTTGTGTTATCATCAATACGGTGGACAATCCTAGACCTGTTCCCTGGTCGGCCTTTTTGGTCGTAAAAAACGGCTGAAATATTTTTTCTAATATTTCCGGATCTATGCCTTTTCCGTTATCTTCAACTTCCAGATATGCCCATCTGCCGGGCTTTGCCTTGCTGTTTGTAGCTGCGCCTTTTTTGATATTAACAATGCCTGTAGACAATTTGACAAGCCCGCCATTCGGCAGTGCGTCCCTGGCATTTATTACCAGGTTAATTATGGCCATTTCGATTTTTACGGGATCGGAATATATCCAGTCTTTGTCGGAGAAGCTGAACAATGACAGCTTTATATTGGGATTGATATAGCGCTTAAGCATAATTTCGCTTTCCCTGCACAATTCTGACAGCCTGAAGCAAGAGGGCGCAGTCTTTTCCCTCCTAGAAAAAACCATCAATTGCTTCGTGAGGTTGGCAGCCCTGTTTACTGCCTTCTCTATGCCGTCCAATGAAGCGCTTTCTTTTCCCCAGGCTTCCAGGTCAAATCTTAGCAAGCGGGCATAACCCAAAATAGCTGTAAGCACATTGTTAAAATCATGTGCAACCCCTCCGGAAAGCCTGCCTAGGGCACTCAGTTTCTGGTTATGCCCAAGTTCTTCTTCCAGTTGCTTTCTGTACGTTATATCTATGGCTTGACACTGAAAAGCCTGCCTGCCATCGGGCAACAGGATTGGAGCTATAGACAGGATAATCCATACAAGGCTGGAATTATTCCGCTTGAAACATGTTTCAACCGGACCAACACTTGAAGCATTTTTTAATGCCGCAGCAATTTCGGTTTTTAAGCTTTCCGAGCCTAGGATATCCCAGATTGTAATAGTATTGCTGGCAAGCCTTGCAAAAGCTTCGTTGTATTCCATAATGGATCCGCTGGTATCTATAAGCATGGTAGCCGTAATACCGCTGCTAAATAAAAACTTGTAACGTTCTTCGCTTTCTTTAAGCTTTTTCTCCATGGAAGCCCTGAAAAGGCCTATGGATATGGCAATTTTCAGTTCACGTTCGTTATACGGTTTTATTATATAAGCATAAGGATGGGAAAACTTGGCCCGCTCGATAGTATGGTTGTCAGTAAAGGCTGTAAGCAGAATTACAGGAATTCTCCATTTTTCGTACAATATGGAAGCAGCTTCAATACCGTCTATCTCGCCCTGGAGTTTTATGTCCATCAGCACAATATCCGGTCTGTTTTCTTCTATGGAATCAAGCAGTTCTTCTGCGCTGGAAACCATTAGCCCCGGCTGGTAGCCATTCCTGTACAGGAAGGCCTGAAGGTCCAGTGCAATAATTTTTTCGTCTTCGCAAATGGCAATTTTTGGCTTGCTGTTAATACTGCTTTCCATTTTTTATGCTTATTCTGTTACCTTTTTTACTACAGCCAGCAGTTTTTCGGCACTGAATGGTTTTACAATCCAGCCAGTGGCACCCGCTTCCATGCCTTCGTTCATTTTAGAACCCTGGGATTCGGTAGTAAGTATCAATATTGGTATAGACTTGTATTTTGGAATTTCTCTTGCCTTTTTAATAAAGCTTATCCCGTCCATATTGGGCATATTTATATCGGTTATAACCAGATCCAGCTTTGCGGCGGCACCCAGCTGTTTCAGGCCATCCAGTCCGTCTGCTGCCTCAAAAAGCTGATAGCCTTCCTGTTCCAATATGTAGGAAACACTATGCCTTATAGTTGCAGAATCATCAATTAGCAGAATGGACTTGCCCATTTTTCCTCCTGAAATATTAAATAATGGAACCCAACTTTTATTTTACAGCACAAATGAACTTTTGTACTGTTTTTTTAAAGGCAGGACTATATCCACTCCACCATGCTTTATTGCCTCGTTTTGCATACCAAAAACAATGAAGTATGCTTCATCCTGGACTATGGATCCATGCCTAGCTGTCATGCAGCTCCTTCATTCACCTGGCATCGTTGTCTCCAATGCTCTAGTCGACAAGCTGCGCATAGCAAGTGCCATCAATAAAAAACAGCCTATAGGCCATGCCATTGTATATGCCATATCTGGTTCCGGGCTCAAAGCCGGCTAAACCGGCGATAGGCGCCCCTATCCATACAATGTTTCTATTCAGGTCTTCAAACAGCGGCATGCTGATGCCGTTTTCCGATACCTCAAGCAGCTTGTCTTTAAAAAAAACCGCTTCTATTATTTTTGCATTGTCATAAAAAAATCTGTACGACTTTTTACCATCGGGGTACTCCGCAAGTATCATGTCCATGAGCCCGTCTGCATCATAATCCCATGATTTTATTTTAAGCTCGCCGGCAGTTTCTCTGTATTCGTAAATACCGTCCCCATCTTCATCCAGCTCTGTATATTGTTCTGCAAGCCTGTTGTCGGCGGAAATTGCCCAAAAACGCCTGCTTTCGTGCCGGCCGTCGCCGTCGTTGTCAATATAATCAATTTTGATTGCTTCATCGTTGTAAAATGAAAGTCCGCTGCTTCCGCTATTCTTTTTCCAGACCGACGACAAGGGCATGCCATCATCCAGAAGAACTATTTCCGTCCTGTCGTTTGTTTTGCCTTCCTGGACCCGGTATGCATTCATGGCCGCCATTTTCTCCGATAAGAGGGCTTCGGCAGCTTCTATCACAAAGGGACCTTCGCTTGAATGATCCAGGCTTACAAAGGCAACAGGCCTGTAATACAGCTTGTTTGGTGCAAAAAAGTATTCCCGGTAGGAGTTTTCCTCGTAAAACACGGCTTTTTCTATATATGGCCAGTTGCCAAATTTAAGTTTGAGTGATGACAACGCGGAATGATGTACAAAGGTATCCGGCAGGCCGCTGGAAAACAAAAGCTCCCGATCCGGCTTCCCGTCCGTAAAAGTATCCATAAGCCAGCTGACAAGCTTGCCGTTATCATACAAACTTATCAAGGCCGGGCGGCCATCCGGACCCAGCCCGTCAAATAAATAACCGGAATAGCCTCTGAACCTTTCTGTAAAATATTGCCTTGACTCATCACTGGATAAAAGCTGGAACACTCTTTCCAGTGCCTTTCTGGTAGGTATATATTTTGACGCAAACAGCTCGTCTGCAGCCCGTTTTTCTGGTACAAGGCCGTACTTAAGAGCTAGTTCTGTAGCAAGGGGTGATGAATAACCCATAGCCCGGTATTCTCTTAACAGCCAGCGGGTTTCTTCATCGGAATTGGCATAATCAGCCAGCAAAACCAGCAGTTCGGGGTAATGCTCACGCAGGGCAGGCAATGCATCAAAAGCTGCAGGGGCCAGTTTTTCAGAATACTTGGTATCGGCATAAGAAAAAAAGGCAACAATAGCCCTGCCGTCCCATGGGAATAGCTTGACGGATTCTTTTACAAGCTTTTCGGCAGCTGTAAAGTCGGCAAGTGCCAGCCTGGCCAAAGCTTCTGTATAGAATTTTTCGGGAGTATTAGGCAAATCTGTTAATTGCCTTAAAGCCTCTTTGGCGCTGCCGCTCTTGGCCAATATGGATGCATAAAGGCTTTTAGCTTCGTTGAGTGTATAAAACTGGAAGTTTCTGTTTATTAAAGCTTTTTCAAGCCTGTCTTTGATAATGTAAGGGGCTTTTCCGTCTTTGTAATCCAGCAGGGCAGCCAAATAGTTGGCATCGGAATCAGCTGGCAAAAAAGACAGGGCTTCTTCAAGCAATTGCCTTGATGCATCTTCATAACCCAAAAGAAGCACATCCCTGGCCCCTTTGACCAGGACCCTGGAAATGGCCGAATTCCTGTTGTATTCTTTTCCCTGCCCGTGAACCATGGGGCAGGGAAACAAAAGCAGTAAAAAAACTGATACCAGTGCTGCTAAAAAGCTGTCATGCCTTGGAAAGCTTTTTAGCTGCAAATCCAAACAATTCCTTGATTTCATCATCCAGCAGGGTCTCCTTACGGATTAATTCCTCTGCAAGCTTTACAAGCTGATCATGGTTTTTGGTCAAAATATCTATGGCCCGGCTTTTTGCATTTTCCAGGATTCTGAATATGGCCTTGTCAATGCGCATTGCAGTATCCTCGGAATACCCTTTATGCTGGGCTATTTCCTTGCCCAAAAAAATGGGTTCTTCTTCCTGCCCATAGGCTACAGCTCCAAGCTCTTCTGCCATACCCCATTCGCATACCATTTTTCTGGCTAATTCCGTGGCCTGCCTCAAATCCTGGGCCGTTCCCGTGGTAGTCTCGCCATATATTATAGTTTCGGCTGCATATCCTCCATAGGAAATAACTATTCTGTCGTCTATCCAGGCCTTGGAGCGGGAATAACTGTCTTTTTCCGGTAATGACAGCGCCAAACCCAAAGCTCGTCCCCTTGGAACAATGGTAACCTTATGCAGCGGGTCTGCGTTATCCAGATAATAATGCAACAGGGCATGCCCAGCTTCATGGTAGGCAGTAGCTTTTTTGTCATCTTCCGAAATAACCAGCGAAGTCCTGGCTATACCCATAAGAATTTTGTCTCTGGCTTCCTCAAAGTCCTGCATTTCGACTTCTTCTCTGCCCCTTCTTACTGCAAAAAGTGTAGCCTCATTAACCATATTGGCCAGATCTGCTCCGCTCATCCCCGGTGTTGCCCTTGCCAGGTACTGCGCATCAACAGACATATTGACGGGAACTTTTGCCATGTGGATTTTAAGTATATCTTCTCTTTCCTGGATGTCCGGCATGGCAACAACAACCTGTCGGTCAAAGCGCCCAGGCCTTAAAAGGGCAGGATCCAGCACATCCGGCCGGTTTGTGGCTGCCAAAATTATTACCCCGTCTTTGGTGTCAAAGCCGTCCATTTCTACCAGCATCTGGTTAAGGGTTTGTTCTCTTTCGTCATGTCCGCCGCCATATCCAGCACCCCTGGTCCGGCCAACAGCATCCAGTTCGTCTATAAAAAGTATACAAGGGGCGCTTTTTCTGCCCTGGTCAAAAAGGTCCCTAACCCTGCTGGCTCCAACGCCTACAAACATTTCAACAAAATCGGAACCCGACATATGAAAAAACGGAACATCTGCTTCTCCGGCAACAGCTTTAGCCAACAGGGTCTTTCCTGTTCCAGGCATGCCCACAAGCAGTACTCCCTTTGGAATTCTTGCACCCATTTTTACAAACTTCTGCGGGTTTTTTAAATAATCCACCACTTCAAGAAGCTCGTATTTGGCTTCTTTCTGGCCTGCTACATCTTCAAACTTAATTTTTTTGTCCGAGTCCAGGTAGCGCTTGGCACGGCTTTTTCCAAAACTGAAGGCTTTGTTGTTGCCCTGCATTTGCCTGAAAACCATCCAAATCAGGAATATACCAAAAAACCACGGAAAAAGTTCGCCTATAAGCCTAAGCGGGCTCATGCCGGCAGATGCGCCTTCTATTCGCACTCCCTTTTCTTTCAGGCGCAATAATAGGTCCGCATCCAGATATGGTATCAGGGAAGAAAATTCCTGGCTGACTCCGCCTTTTCCGTTTAGTTTTCCTTGTATTATCCTTTGATCCACAATTTTTACAGACTCCACATTGCCTTCGTTCAAATGATCCAAAAAAGCAGAATAAGGAATGCTGCTTGTTCTTGAAGATCCGTCAAACATGAACAATGCTACCGATACAGCAATCAGGGAAACAAATACTATCAAAGATATTCTGGCTCCTTTTGGAGCAGGAAAGCCGGGCTTGCCAGGTTCTTTTGGAGAATTATTATCGTCATGTTCCATTTTTTTTCATATCTCCTTTCAAATCTATTATCAAATATCCGGCTGCAGCAGCAGAAAGTTTGTCGTTTTTTCTAAAAGTTGCCCCGGAAAAATCTCCGGAAGGCACAAAGGCTGCTATGCCACGTTTGTCTTCTATTACCAGATCCGGGGTATAAGCATTTCTGGCCCCAGGATAAGTCAAAGCATCAAGGCTTTTTGTACCGGCGGAACAACTAATACTGTCTCCGCTAAGCCTTGTCCTGATCCAAACAGGCCATTCAAAAGCATCCAGCCTCAAACCGGGGCCTTCCTGCCTCAAATATAATGTACAAGACAGCCTGCTGCCTATGCTATATTGCCCTGGAGCCTCAGCCAGGAAAGCAAAGCCCAGAGCGGTACAGGTCAATATATCAAGCTCCCCTGCCTTCTTTTCGGGAACAACATATATATGGCCTTCTTTCCTATAAAACTCAATACCCGCACCGCTAGCCAAGCGGCCTTCTTTTTTAACGGAGCTGGCAGCGGAATAAACCAGCCTCCATGGAAATCTGGTCCGCCTGTTTTTGATTAAAAGCTTATACAAAGCCCTCTCTCGGACAGCTACCGGGCTAAAATCAAAAGCATTTGCGTCTATAAACAATTTACCCAAACTGTCCATTATCAACAAGCTTTCGGCATAAAAGTCCAATGCGCTTTCATCTAGGGCGGCTTTTTTTGAGCTTAACAGCATGGTTTTGTACAGAGCGGGAAAATTTTCCAGAATGACAGGCAATACATGGTGGCGTACTCTGTTTCTTAAGTAATCATCCGATAAATTGCTGGAATCCGTAGAATAAGCCTGATTTTTCAGTTTTAAGTAGTGCAGAAGGTCTTTGTGCCAAAGTTTTAGGAAGGGCCTGCCAATTTTGCCGTGCTGCCCGGAAATGCCCTGCAATCCGGACAGACCTGCTCCCTGAAAAAAACGCATAATTATGGTCTCAAGCCAGTCATTGGCATTATGCCCAGTAAGGATCAAATCGCAGGCCATACTTTTTCTTGCCTTTTCCAGAGCCAAATACCTGTAGTGTCTGGCTGCTGCTTCCAGCCCTCCGTAAACAGGAGCCTCGGATGCAAGGAAGCCCGGCTGGATTGTTTCCACCATCAAAGCTGCCTTATATGATTTGCATGCCGTTTTTACCAAAGCCTCTTCTTTGGCAAGTTCTGCTTCGCTTCTTAAGCCATGATTAACCCAGCATGCACACAGCTTTTCAGGACCAAGTACCGTACATGCGGCTATAAAAAGGGCCATGGAGTCAGCTCCTCCAGACAGTGCAATCAATACTTTGGCAGCTGCTGGATTCAAGGCTTCCATAAAGCATAGCAAATGCTTTTCAGGCAGGGCGGGAAATTCCATGTCAATTTGAATTTTGGGGCAAAATCCCCGGAAATCCGACCATCAGCTTTGGTCTCCTGAGACAGAACGAGGGCTGCCAAAGACAGCCCTCACAACAAAATGCAAAACAAACAGATTAAGCTTTATCTGCGGCAGCTTCTTCAGTTTTGACTTCAGCTTCTGCAGCCTCTTCTGTGCTTTCTTCGCCTCTAGCAAATTTAACCATGGCCACAGCCTGCTCCGGAGAGCTTATAAGCCTTACACCTTCTGGCAAAACAATATCCCTGACATGAATGGATTTATTTGCATCAAGATCTTTTATGTCAATTTCAAAACGGACAGGCATATCTTTGGGCAAGGCTTCCACTTCTATGTCATGAACCGGGTTTTCCAGAATGCCGCCTTTTCGTACACCTATGGGGTTACCGATCAGCATTATGGACACCTTGGCTTTGATTGGGACACCTTTTTCTATCTCGAAAAAATCCACATGCAGCACATTGCCTCTCATCCAGTCCAGCTGTCTGTCCTTGATAAGGCAATCGCGGCCTTTATTGCCAACCAAAAGCTGAATAATGGTGCTTTCTGATACACCTTCAATAGCTTTGGCAAACTCTTTGGCATCCAGGGCTATGTGCTGAACCTTGCCATGCCTGTTATAAACAACAGCAGGAATCCCCCCATTTTTTCTGAGGCTTTTAAGCTCTCCCTTGCTGCCTGTTTTACGTTCGCGTGCATTAATTACATTCTGACCCATGAACATTCTCTCCTGGCTTTATGCAAAAAATCTTTGGGACGGCAGGATTCGAACCTGCGAATCGCGGAACCAAAAACCGCTGACTTACCCCTTGTCTACGTCCCAGTAATCAATACGGACGCACAGCTAGTATTTATACACTAAAGCAGCAGACTGTGTCACGGGGGTATGGGCAGGTTTTTACTTAATCTGTGGATGAATCGCTGTTATTATCCGCTCTTTCATAAGCCAGCACCAAGGCGTCCTGAAGCCTTGTTCGGAATTCCGGACTTATGGGATGGGCAATATCCTTGTATTCGCCAGCCTTGGTTTTTCGGCTTGGCATGGCTATGAACATGCCTGTTTTGCCTTCGATGATTTTTACATTGTGTATCACAAAGCATTCATCAAAGGTTACGGTTACATACGCCTTAAGCTTTCCCTCTCCTGATACTCTGCGGATGCGGATATCGGTGATGTCCATCTGGCGATATCTCCTTTGCACAATATTTTATTGTAGCAACAATTCTATATCGCTCATGGCCATGACGCAAGCGGAAAGCATATTTTTGTGTCATAGTTTTTGCAAAGTACAGTTTTTGCCCTTTCTGCAGCCTGCAAAGTCCTGAATATTCCAAAAACAGTGCAACCAGATCCGCTTAAAGAAGCAAATTCTGCCCCGGCTTCTTTAATTTTTTCAAGTGCATTTTTTATATTGGGTCTTTTGGGCGCAATAACTTCATAAAAATCGTTGCAAAAACGCCATTCGGAAGGCTCCATAGTTTTATATATATGGGCAGCCCTGTCCAGCTCCACCGCAGAAAGGCATGCTTTGTCCATTTTTTCAGTCAATCCATGCTCTCTTGCGCTATCCAGCAGGCTGTATGCTTCAGCAGTGGATACTCCAGGCTGTGGAAAAGCCATCAAAACGCAATAATCCGTTCTGGAATAAAGCGGAAAAAGGATTTCTCCGCGGCCGGACACTTTGGCGCATGGGCTGCCAAGAAAAAAAGGCACATCAGAACCGACAGCTTTGGCCAGTTCATGCAAGTGCTTGTCGCTTGAGCTGCCTGGGAACATAGCATCAAGTGCTTTTAAGACTGTGGCAGCATTGCTTGAGCCACCCCCCAAACCTGAGCCTATGGGGATATTTTTTTCTATTGTTATGTCCACTCCAGGGCATACGTTCCCGCTGGCTTCAAAAAACAGCCTGGTCGCATGGTACATGCTGTTTTTTTCCGTTGGACAACCGCAGTTTCCGGCTATTCTTATGGTATTGTCATTATTTACGGATATGTTTATTTTATCTGCCACAGAAACAGCCTGAAAGATGCTTGCAATTGGATGGTAGCCATCTGGCATCCTGTTTCCTATTGACAGAAGCAGGTTTATTTTGGCCGGAGACATTAAAACAAGGCTATTGTTCATGAGGCAAATATAAACAAAACGCAATTTACTGACCAGCATAAAAAAATAATGAAAAACATAATAAATTATGGTTGACAGAGTCATAAACTCTCTTTTAGATTTCATCTTGAGCTGATTGATTTAATACAAGCTTGGGAACAACCTGGCCAATCGCCGGGAAATACAAAGATAGAGCAAAGGGAGGCTTATATGTATCCTATACGGGACACGGCAATGCCGGATTACACTTTAGAGCCGGGGCTCATGGGTGTCGGCGAATACGTCCTGGCTCCCGAGGCTCCTGCCGTCCTATTCGATGATTATGAAGAGGACTACGAGGACGACTTCGAGGATGAAGATGACTTTGACGATTACGACGATGAGGATGACGATTTTGACGACGATGACGACTTTGACGATGATGACGACTTTGATGACGACTTTGATAACCAGGAATCCGATGACTTCGATTATGAAGACGATGTAGATTATAGCGATTTTGACGAATAGGACTTAAGCACAAGGGCAGCCGGACAAGCAATATTGCCTACAATTCCATAGCCATGTCACATACCAAGTTGGTATATGACATGGTTTTTGGTTTTTAGGGTGCTGTTGCTGCCTGAAGCTTTATTTCGCTTTTTTCCGCTTCAAACCACAGTTTTTCAAGTTCATAAAATTCCCTGGCTTCTTGTGTCATGATATGAACCACTATGTCTCCATAATCCATAAGGCACCAATTCTCATCATCAGAAAAACCCGGCTTGCGAAGCAGTGACAAATCCTTTTGGGCCATAAACTCATCAGTATGCCTTGCCAAACCCTTCATATGAGTATTGCTAGTAGCACTGCATATAATAAAAAAATCTGTCCACATGGACATTTTCCTGAAATCCAAAACACATGTACCCATTGCATTGTGCAAAGTCAGCATGTTTGCACAAGCCATGGCGCTTTCCTTTAAATCAGTAGACACAATTCCTCCCGTTAAAATCCCTGCCCAGTATTATTACAAAATCAGCAGGGCTGGTCTGGCTTGATTCATTTACCACTTCCCTGCAATTGATAACACTGGCCACAGTTTTTGCAGCTGCTTCATCACCGTAATGATTTACTATGCTTGTCCTTTGAATATCAGAACTGCTCGCATTGGCAACAGAAATGATTTCATAGCCAAAACCCTGATAAATCTCAGCTGTACGTTGGGCCAAACCGCGAACAGAAGTTCCATTCAAAATTTCCAGGGTAAAAACCTTATCCGCTATGGCTCCGGCACTTATTTCAGGGCTTATAAGCGCATTCAATGACTGCTTTACTATATCTTTTACCAGGTCTCCGTCATAGTGCGGAAATAAAAGCTGCTTGCCTTCCACGTTTCTTGGGTTTCCGCTAAGTCGTTGCAAAACTATTCTGTCAGAATTCAGGCCAGAGTATTCCTTCAACAACAAAAACAGGGATTTTTCCTTTAAATTGGTTTTAAAAAGGGGCTTGACCTTGGGGTATACCTTTTTTCCGAGTATATAGTCCGATTTTTCCGAAAGGCGTTTTAGTATGGACTGCAATAAAATTTGTCTTTTGGCCACAACTTCGCTTTCCGGCATGTAGGGATCCTTATAGCCAGCCCATGATAAAACCTTGCTACCATCCAGCACCACAAAACCCGATGGCAGGCTTACTGCTTTTCCGTCTGCTGTTTCATTTATGGGGTTTGGCAAAAAAACGGATATGCCATCCAGAAGATCAACAAATGTTGATAAAGAGCGCTCGTTTAAAACCAGGTAATAATCCAGGCTTGTTGCACAAAGGCGCTCAATTTCTTCTAAATAGGCCTGCGGAGCGGAAGGCTTGTACAAAACATCAATGCTGTCCATTCTGTTTATGGATTTGATGATAAGCCCGGTTTCCGAAGGTATGTCCAGAAGAACAGCCCTTTTGGTTTTTGAACTGTACATCATCAGCTGGGTTGCTGCCGGTTTGCCGTTACGTTCAAAAATTATGGCTGTTTTTATGATTCTGCCTTCATTTATCGCTTTTTCTATTGGGTCCACCCTTAAAGCAGAAATCATCACAAAAAAAGCCAGCAGCGCCAAAACCAATATTGCAAGAAGAAACATTACGCTCTTGTCTACTATGGATCGACCCATTACTTGCTCTCTCCCAAACAGGGAAATGCCCCATACAGTCCTTTTTGCTTTATGAAGTCTGCCACAGGCTTTGGTACCAAAGGAGTCCAGGGCCTTCCTGATACTATTCTTTCTTTTATATCCGTAGAAGATATATTGATTTGCCGGTTTCCCGCAATTTTGTGGGGGTATGCCAAAGCGCAAGGCTGATTGTTCCGTCTTGCAACTATTATATCGCAAAGTCTGCTAATGGTCTCCGGCTCTTTCCATCTGGCAAAACCTTCAACAAGGTCGGCACCAATCAGTAAGCCGGGTTTTCCGTCAATATCATAGCTGTCAATTATATGCCTGATGGTATCAATTGTATAAGATTGCCCTTTTCTGTCTATTTCGCAATGGTCAAGCTTGTACATTCTGTCTTTGCCTATAGCCATATTAAGCATTTTAAGTCGCAGCTTTGCTCCGGGATCCTCAGTCAACGCTTTGTGCGGTGGAGAAAAGGCCGGTACAAATACTACTTTTTCATAGGAAAATTCATGCGCCACTTCTTGTGCCATAAAAAGATGGCCAATGTGGACCGGGTTAAAGCTTCCGCCAAAGACAAGAATTCTCATTATGGTTTGTTGCCAGCATTTGCCTCTTCGGACTGGCTTACAAAAGCAAGAAACTTTTTAGCCAGTTCAGGCAGTCCTTCCCGGCTGAACACGGATATTCCAAGCAATAGCTCATTTTTATAAGCCGCTGTCAGCTCTTTAAGGCGTTCACGGGTATCCGGCAAATCCAGTTTTGTAGCTACTATAAGCCTGGGTTTTAAAGCCAGATCCGGAGAAAAACTGTCAAGCTCGGACAAAAGGGTGTCAAATGCTGTCAAGTACTTGTCATCTGACAGGTCTATTAAAAAAGCCAGGGCGGCTGTTCTGGAAATATGCTTAAGAAATCTCAAACCCAGCCCGCTTCCCGTATGAGCTCCCTCTATAATACCCGGAATGTCTGCCAGTATCAGATCCCTGTCTGATATTCTTAACACTCCAAGGTTTGGAATTTTTGTAGTAAAAGGATAGGCAGCTATTTTTGGCCTGGCATTGGTAAAAGCTTCCAGCAAACTGGATTTGCCGGCATTAGGAAAGCCCACAAAGCCTATGTCAGCCATAAGCTGAAGTTCAATTTTAAGGTTTACGCTGCTGCCTGGCTTTCCAGGAAGAGCTGTTCGCGGGGCCTGGTTTGTACTGGTTTTAAAATGGATATTGCCCCAACCGCCATTCCCGCCTTTAAGATAAATCCAGCGTTCTTCTTTAAAGTCCGCAAAATCCTTTACAATTTCTCCGCTTTCCGCATTTTTTATCAAACTCCCTGGAGGCAGGGGTATAACTATGTCCGAGCCATTGGCTCCATAACGACCCCGTCCCATGCCATCCTGGCCTGATTGCGCCTTGTAATGCTTGCCGTAGCGCAAATGGCTTAGGGTTCTGAGATTGTTGCGAAGCTCAAAAACAACATTGCCGCCACGGCCTCCGTCTCCGCCGGAAGGGCCGCCAAGAGGCACATGAGCTTCTCTCCTGAATGCAACACAGCCGTTTCCGCCGTTACCGGACGAGACAGTAATCAGTATTTCATCTGCAAACTTTATCATTTAAAAAAACCAGTCCCATAAACACAAACGCTGCCGTCCAGTTAGCAACTGTAACAGCAGCACAAATGAAATAGCAAGAATAAAAATATTTTTTTCATGCACCAGCATTAAAACGCCCACTGGCAGTCAGACTCAAGCCTCCAATGGCTCTATACTAGCGTACTTGCGACCCTTGTATTCACTAAACAATACCTTTCCGTCGCTTAAGGCAAAAAGAGTATAATCCCTTCCCAGGCCAACATTTTCTCCGGGATGAATTTTTGTACCCCGCTGACGGGCGATAATGGTACCAGCCTTTACTATTTCGTTGCCATAAGCCTTTACCCCAAGATATTTGGGATTGGAATCCCTGCCATTTACACCTTTATGTGCCATAAAGCCCCTCCACAAACAAGCTGCATTATTAAAAAGTTAGTTCTGATCTATGACCAGTTCCAGTAAACCTGGAAATTCCCTGTTTATTCCGGATAATCCAACAACAAGAAAATCAGCTACTGCCCTAAGGCGCTCCGACTTTTCTTCCGGCCAAGCACTGATTTTAAAATCAAGGCTGCCGGCTTTTGTCGCCTTTCCCTTAATTTTTACGCCAGGGTAGGCTGAAACAGTCTCATAAGCCGTACGGAGCAGCACCGTTACCGCGGCACAGGCCAGGTTTTCTCCCTTTGGGCTTGAGCCGGCATGCCCATCTGCAGAAGCAGACAGAAGCTGTCCGCCGCTGCCAAGACCTATGATAATCTTAAGGCCATTATAGGCCAAGTATATCCTCTACACTTAAAAGGGTGTAGTTCTGACGGTGCCCCTGCTTTTTGCGATAATTTTTCTTGGACTTGTACTTGTATACAATTATTTTATCACCCTTTTCATGGGACCTTATGGAAGCCCTGACCATGGCACCGGGGACATAAGGAGAGCCTATTTTGATGCTGTCTCCGGACATAAAAAGCACGGAATTGATATCCACCTTGGTTCCGGCTTCACCTTCCATAAAATCCACTTTTAAAACAGAGCCTTTTTCTGCTTTGTACTGTTTGCCTTTTACTTCAACAATTGCGTACATATCTTGTCCTCTTTCACAAATTTATAGGGAATATCCAAAAACCAAAGGAGTATAGCTACTATTCTCCAGACTTTTGACAGTATACCAGCGAAGTTTTATACTATACCCGACAGTACAGTGTCAAGCTTTAGCCCGGGTCAAGTTGCGGCTCCCGCCTACATGACCTCCAAAAAGGGTATACAAAGCAGTTCCAAGCCATTCTTTAACACAACAAGTACAGCCTCGCACAATGCCAGCCTGCTTGCAGAAAGGTCCTTGTCGGGGCAATTCAATATGGGTTCATCATGATAATACCTGGAAAAGCTGGAGGCTATATCGTATAAATGGCTGGCCAGAACAGAAGGATTGTAATTCTGCCCTGCATCTTCTACTGCTTCCGGGTATCCGGCTACCAGCTTTACCAGATCCCATTCTGTTTTCTTGGCAAGAAGTTCCGGCTTTATGCTTCCGTTTGCAGAAGCGCTGTCTGCCTTTTTTCTTAGCATGCTGGATATCCTGGCCCCCATATATTGTATGTAAGGGCCGGTGTTGCCGGTAAAGGAAAGGGATTCTTTGGGATTGAATACCATGTCTTTGGAAGGAGTTGCCTGGGCCAAATAATAGTGAACAGCTCCAAGAGCAATTTTTTCTGCAGTAAGCTCGGGGTCTCCCACCTGTTCTTCCCTGCCTTTGGACAATATTTCTTCCATGGCCAGCTCTTTTAGGGAATCAAGCAGGGTATCGGCATCTACAACAGTGCCCTCCCGGGTCTTCATGCGTCCTTCAGGGAGGTTCACAAGGCCGTAAGACAGGTGATACAGGTTTTTTGCCCAGCTGTAACCCAGTTTTTCCAGAATATAAAAAAGTACCTTAAAATGGTATTGCTGTTCATTGGCTACAACATAAACAAGGCGGTCAAAAGGCCAGTCCTTGTGCCTGTGTATTGCCAATCCAAGGTCCTGGGTCATGTATATGGATGTGCCATCCTTCCTAAGCAACACCTTTTCTTCCAGACCTATGGATGAAAGATCCACCCTAATGGAGCCGTCTTCAGCCCTGAAAAAAGCACCGTTGTTCAAACCCTTTTGCACTTCTTCCTTGCCTGTAAGATATACCTGGCTTTCAAAATAGTATTTGTCAAAAGAAACCCCGGTACGTTTGTATGTATTCTGTATGCCTTTAACAGCCCAGTCATTCATTTTTTTCCATAGCTCATGAGTGGTGCTGTCGCCGCCTTCCCACTTTACAAGAAGCTCCTGGGCTTTCTCTTCTGCCTGCGGGTCCTCTTTTATCAGATCGTTAAAGCGCACATAATAATCGCCAACAAAATGGTCGCTTTTTTTGCCTTCGTCCTTTGGCTCCCTGTTAGCTCCGTACTTCATGTAAGAAAGCATGGATTTGCATATATGTATCCCTCTGTCATTTATGAGGTTTATTTTCATTACATCAGCACCGTTGGCTTTTAATATTCTTGCGCTGGATTCTCCCAGCACATCGTTGCGAAGATGACCAAGATGCAGGGGTTTGTTGGTATTGGGGCTGGAAAACTCTATCATGATTTTTGTACCGGACAAAGCATCCGTAAAACCATACTTTGCTCCGGCCTTGACTGCTTCAAGGGTTTCTGCAATTACTTCTTCCCTGTTAATAAAAATATTCAGATATGGTCCTAAAACCTTTATTTTGCCGGAAGGCCTGGATCTGTTTTCCAGTCTATTTGCCACGGTTTTTGCAATATCCGCAGGAGACATGCGCATGGCCTTGGCCAGCGGAAACATGGGAAAGCCTATGTCACCCATTTCGGAATCGGGCGGGGTTTCCAATACCAGATTGGCAGCCAGGGCAGGATCTGCGGATTTTTCTGCAAGAAGCTCGGACACGGCTGTCAAAACCGCGTTTTTCCAGCCGTCTTTTATATTTTTCATTATAAACTCCCAAACTGTAACAGGCTCATATATTAGCTTTTATAATATGTCTTTATCAAGCAAGCTTCAGCTTTGACCGGCTGTCATCCACAAAAGCAAAGCTATGACAGCAAAGCCAAAAACTCTTTTTCGTCAATGACTTTAATGCCAAAGCTTTTTGCCTTACGGTTTTTTTCCGAACCAGAATAGCTGTCATTGCTTACAAGATAGCTAAGATCCTTTGCAACGCTGCTTTTTACAATGCCGCCATTGGCTTTTACAAGCGCCTGGGCCTGAGATCGCTTCATTGCACTCAATTCTCCCGTAAAGCAAAACGACATACCGCTTAGCTTGCCTCTTTCCGTCTGGCTTTCTTTTATGACCAGTCTGCCGCTTTCCAGCACGGTATCCATGTCGTTTTTTAAAAGGTTCATGCCTGCTTTAAGGTTTGCTGCAGTTATATTGCCCAGGCCTTCTGTTTTTTCCAGCTCTGATACAGAAGCCATTCTAAGCTTTTCAAGCGTATTGAATCCGGCTTTTACAAGCTTGTCCATTGTCAATACACCGATACCTTCTATGTCGAATCCTGCCACAAACTCCGCCAGCCCCGGACTGGATTTTTTTTCAAGGTTGTCAACAAGTTTGGCCGCACTCAAGTCTCCAAGGCGTTCGAGTTCCGCCAATTCCTCTTTTTTTAGGCTGTACAAATCTGCAATTTTTTTTACCCTGCCGGAATCAAAAAGCCTTTTGATAATGGTTGTCCCAAATTCCATTATGCCAAGGACCGAAATCCACTTTTCCAGCCTGTGCAATGCTTTTTTGGGGCAGTCCGGGTTTGGGCAAAAAAGCCTTGTGCCGTCATCCACCAGCTTTGTCAAACAGGAGCACAGTTCCGGGAATTCTACAGGCTTGCTATCGGGCATGTCTTCTATCATGCCTTCAATTTTGGGAATTATGTCTCCCCTTTTTACCACTGCGACCTTTGCGCCGATTTTGAGCCCCATGCCCCTCAGAATTCCGGCATTGGCAAGGCTTGCCCTTTTTACTGTTGTACCCGCCAGCCTTACGGGTTCAATAAGCGCAACAGGCGTGTAGTTGGCTCCAGATTCGCTCCACTCTATTCCCAGAAGCGTAGATGCTGCTTCTTCCAACGGAAACTTGAAAGCAATTTGCCTATCAGGCCTCAAGCGCTTCATGTCCTCAATATCCGGCTCCCTTGCCTTTACTACAAGGCCGTCAATGTCATAGGCGTAGCTTTCGCGCCTGTCTACAACCTTAGCCCTGTAATCTATTACCTCAAAGGCAGTATGAAAAACCCTGTACTCTACAATCATAAAACCGCAGGAAGCAAGCCATTTCAGTTTTTCTGTTTCATCATCAAAGGGATGTTCCGGGCCATGCGGAAAATTTAACGCCTCATTCATGTCAAAAAGTCCAAGCGGTGCCGCATCATAACAAATTACATCAAGGTATCCTGCTCCAGCGCCATCCTTTCGTTTCATCAGGCCATTGGCTGCATTGCGGCAATTGGCTTTGTCCGAGAAATGCTCCTTGTGGACAGCTTTGGACATAAGCACTTCGCCCCGGACAGCTCCTGACCATGGCTCCGGAAGCTGCGGGACAACTCCGTTCATCTGCCTTGCATTGGCAGTTATATCATCGCCTGTAACTCCGTCCCCCCTGGTTACAGCCTTTGCTAAAAAGCCTTTTTCGTATTGCAGTTCAAGGCTGGCCCCATCCAGCTTGAGCTCTGTTACAAACTCGTCAAACTTTTGCTTGTTGGCCCAAGCCAGAAATTCTTCGGGATCTGCTGCCTTGGCCTGGCTGCCCATGGGCAGGATATGCGCTGCTTTTAAAAAACCGTCGCTTTTGTCTTTTCCTATATCTTTTAAAACCTGGTTTTCCGGGTCCATATATGCGAGTTCATCCCAAAGCCTGTCAAATTCCCCATCGGAAATTTCTGCCATAGAATTGTAATACAGCTCCTGATGCTTTTTTATAAGCTTTTCGAGTTCCGCTATTCTACTTTTCTTTTTGTCACTTTCACTCACCTTTTGCTGTCCTTTAAATACTTCCTCGAAGCTTAGAGATACCTTAATTATATACTTTATTTTGTATGTAGCTATATGAATATAGGAGGCCTCTTAAAACTTAAGTTTTAAGAGGTCTTCACTTAAAAACATAGGGTTTTTAAGCTTCCCTATATACATTATTGGGTAGGCTTAGTGGTAAAATCTTGTTTGACACTAAGCTTCATAGAACCAGCTTTTAGCAAGCTTGGCTAGTTGGCACTCTTTACAAACGCATCCTTGAAACCCATAGCCCTGACCTTGACAAGCATAAGTCCGCTCTCGTCCCTGGACAGAGGGCCCACATACAACTTCCAGCTTTCTTTGCCTGAACTTTTCACGCTTTGTATTATGGCTGGATATGCCAACCCCAGTTTTGATGCGTTTTCAAAAGACAGGGTTTGGGATGCATAGGCTCCCAGTTGAATATAGTATTTGCCTTTTTCCAGATCCGAAACAAGTTTGAAGGAATAGCTTGTATGCGCTGGCTCTGCAACACCGGAATTAAGTTCTTTGCTTATGGGAGGAATAACAGCATCTTTGGCAGGGCTTGGCGGTTTTGGAGTAGTTGGTTCCATGCTTATTTCGTAATCGGGCGGCAAATTAAGGGCCAGATCAGGGGTGCTTTCCTTGGGGTCCTCTATTTTCATTGTACTTTTCGGTTTTTGTTCCTGGGCTTCTGCAACAGCTTGCCCTTCCATGCCGTTTGCCGGGGCAGAGGCATATTCCGCATGGCTCTCCGGCATGCCGGCTTCTTCAGCTTCCGCAATGGCTGCATCAACGCTGCCAGCCTGGGCTTGCAAAGCCGGAACTGTTTCTACAAGCGGCTTTTCTTCTGATATTGGCTGCGCATCGGCTAGAGCTATTTGTGTTTCGGCGGCATCAAATTGCGGAGATTCAATGGCAATGGCTTTGGGTTTTTGCGGATCGGACAGTATCACCTCTCCTTCCGCAAGGCTGGTTGCAGGTATTGCCTCTGCAGGGGCAGCAAGGCCTGCCAATACTATTTCGGGTATTTCATCCGCTTCCAGTTCGGGCCAGGCCAGTTCTGCTAGAACCCTGTCTTTTGCCAAATGCGGAACAGCCCTGTCTATTACCACAGCCCTACTTTGCTCCGGGGCTATTGGTATACCGAGTTCCACGGCCATTTCGACATTTTGCGCATCTGGACTGGCTTTTTCATTAGCCTTTGCCGCGGCGGCAGAACGGTCTGTATATTCCGGTTCCGGCAAAGAAAAATACTCAGGTACGGCCAGCTTTGCTTGCCTGTTGTAATCCAAAACATCGGGCAGTATTGACGGAGCTTCATAACGCCTGGGAGCCATGGGGTTGTCTACTCTTAAGGGCGCTTCATCTGGAACAGGCAGAAGACTGGCATATACTTCCGGCTTTGTGCCGCTTTTTTCTGCAAGCTCTTCTGGTACATAAGGCTCCTTGCTGCCAGTTTCTGTTTCAATCAGCTTAGGCTCCGGCAATTCGGGCAAAATTATAGTCCTTACAGGCTTTATTTTTGAAGAAACCAGAGGCTGAGGGGCTTTATCCATTTCTAAAAGTTGTTCAGCTCCGGAAATTTGTGCTGCTCCGCTGGATACTTCTGTTTTGGCTTTTGCATCCTGGGGAATTTCGGCTATTCTGGGCAAAAGCTCCTTTTTGTCTGAAACTGCCGGTTTTTCAGCCTGCCTGGGAGGCAGGGGTTCCGGTGTTGTCAAATCCAGGCTTTTGGGCCCGGCAGGTTCTACCCTGGTTTCCGAAATGGCCGGTTTTGCCACTACTCCGCTTGCTGTTTCGGGCTTCAAGTCATAGCCAAGGCGTTTCAGTTCCTGGGCTGCCAGCATTTTTGGATTAAGATCTGGATCAAAAGAAGATCCCTGGCTTAACGGAGCCAATTCGACCGGGCTTTTTGGAGCCGAAGCCTTTAGCTGTATTATTTTTCCGGGGAAAAGTCCTATTGCTGATGCAGCTTCTGAAGACAACATCAGGAATATGCCGGGAGTATCCAAACCCTTGGTAATTATTACATTTACCGATTTTCCGTTTTCAGGATTGAAGATTTCTACAGAAGTATTCCTAGAAAACGAATTGCTGGCAGCATAATAGCCTGATGAAGGAAAATCTCCATAAGAGCCGGCCATGGCGTTACCTTCCCAGGATTCTGCAGAAACAAGGAGCGTTAATAATAATGCGGCAATAAAAGATGCCAGGTTTCGCTTCTTCATATATGCTTTCCCTCCCTGTTTCAGTAAAAGCTTCGGATATGGGGTTTCAAGTCGGAAATCACAGCGCTTCCGGCTATGAAAAAGGCTCTGTCTAGTTGTGTCCGTTCTTTGGAACCCGGATTGTTCACATCCACAAAGCCCTCTTTTATGAGTTCCCCGCTTTTTACATCCATTAGCTTATATAAGCTTTTTGCCAATATATTATTTTCAGCAAATTTAACTAGTATAGCTATGGTGTAATCAAGCCCTGCTTCGCGCTGTTCATCATCAGGGGCAAATGACAAATAGTCGCTTTCGTTTCCGGATTTTGGAGTCTCGTTTGTAGCTATAAAACCCATATCAAACAAGTCTCCCATACTTGCAGAAAGAAATCTGTCTATTGACCGGCCATTATCAGCCGTTGTATCCCCGCCTTCAAAATATAAAACCAGCCCAACAGTTTGGGCTCCTGCACAAACAAACGCAAAAACAAGGAATGACATGGATAATACAAAGCTTTTCATTATATAAATCCCAATAAAAGGGCCTCCATAAAACTGCTGGCAAATAGTCTTTCAATCCAAAATCCATCCCAAAAAGGAACTGCCACTGGCAAATAAAAATCCAGCCGGGTTTTAGTACGCTATTACTCTGTTTTTCTATCGGCATTTGCAGCCGGCCAATTAACAGCTTATTTAGTTTCCGGGAACCAAGCTTGCTTTCCTTGTTTTTCCGTGTTTTTATAAACAGCTATTTATGATAGCTTTAAAACGGGGGTGATGCTGTGGATTTTTTTGCTATTCAAGTATGGACAGGCAAAGAGAACGAATATGCCAAGCTATGCGGGCAGTCCGGCCTTTCTTTGGAAATAATAATTCCCAAAAAAGTTCTAAATATCAGGCGCAAAGCTGTGGTCAAAAAAGAAGAAAAACCTATCTTTCCCGGATATGTTTTTATAGCTTCAGACAGGCCAGAGCTAGAGCTGGGACAGAGAACCATAATAAAGCAAACCAAAAATTTTTTAAGAATACTGCCCAAAACCAGCAATCCAAGCCCTATAAGAGACGCAGACAGGAAACTCCTCAGTCACATTATTTCTTTTGGAAAGCTTGCCGATATTTCAAAAGTATACTTTGATACAAATGATCGCATAGTCGTCATGGAAGGCCCAATGAAAGGGCTGGAAGGTTGCATAGTCAAGGTGGACAAGCGAAAACGCAGGGCAAAGCTCAGACTGGACATGTGTGAAAACATGTTTTTAGTGGACCTTGGCTTTGACTTGATAGACAAGGCAGAGAAAGGACCCTCGAACTGATATGATAAAGGCTACGACAGCGCCAAGGATATATATAATTGGAGCCGGCTTTGCAGGACGGGCAATAGCCAGGGAGATTAACAGAAAAACAGTTCTTGGCATGGTGGTAGCCTTTCTGGATGATGACCAGAATAAAACAGGAAAACGCATAGACAATATACCAGTACTGGGCCCTATAGCCGATGTGGTCAGGCTTTTGGCCAGAGAGCCTGCAGATGAAGCCATAATAGCCATTCCTAGCGCATCCATAGAAAGGCTTAAAGAACTATATTTTTTGCTTAAAAATGCGGGCTTTTCAAAAATCAGGCTATTACCCGGTATTGCCCAAATAGTTGAAGGCGACGCCCACCTTGTACAAGCCAGAGAAATAGACCCGCAAGATTTGTTGGGGCGCAGCCCCGTAAGCATAGGCTTAAAAGAAAGCCTTTCCTGGCTTAAAAACAAAAGGGTAATGGTAACAGGTGCCGGCGGTTCCATAGGTTCAGAACTTGCACGCCAGCTTCTTTCGGCAGGAGTAGAAAGGCTGTATCTTTTTGGGCATGGCGAAAACTCCATTTATCAGATAGACCGCGAACTCAGAACCCTTCAAGCTGGAGGAGTGGGAGTTAAAACGGCAATAGTACCAGTCATCGGAGAGCTTAAAGACAAGCCTTACATGCTGGATGTAATGCAGAGGCTTAAAGCGGATGTGGTTTTTCATGCAGCAGCCTACAAACATGTTCCAATGATGG
>JAKPMS010000157.1 GCA_029548805.1 Spirochaetota bacterium
GCATTGCAGCTCTGTGCCCGATGACAACTTGACGCCCAGCCGGGAGCCATTTTTTTCAAAGCCTTTAACAGCATCTGCCAGGTAAAGCTCCACGTTTTTTGCCTTTAACTGGGCATGCACCATGGCAGCCATTTCAGGGTCCAGTACATTCATAAGCTGGTCCAGGGCTTCTACTATAGTTACAAAAACTCCGCGATCATGCAGGTTTTCTGCCACTTCCAAGCCAATAAAACCCCCGCCTATTATTACAGCTCTTTCCGGCTTCTTTTCGTCTACATACTTTTTTATGGCGTCCACATCCGGAACAGAGCGGAGCGTAAAAATGCCTTCCAGCTCCATGCCGGGAATGGGAGGCTTGATGGGCGCCGCTCCGGGAGACAGCACAAGCGCGTCATATTTTTCAACGCTTGTTGTACCGCTGGCAAGGTCTTCCAGTTTGATGGTTTTGTTTATTGCATCTATGGCAAAGGCTTCGGTGCCTGTTCTCACATCCACAGCCATTCTTTGTCTGAAGTCTTCCGGCTTAAGTACGAACAGCCTGTCCCGCTCCAGAATGGAACCGCCCAGATAATAGGGCAGCCCGCAATTTGCATAGCTAATATGATTACCACGTTCTACAAGTATTATTTCTGCATGTTCATCCAGCCTGCGCAGCCTGGCTGCTGTGGAAGCTCCGCCTGCTACTCCGCCAATTATTATGTATTTGGGCATGGCAGCTCCTGTCAGGAAAAGAATTAGTACATATTTAATATATGGATTTTTATATATAATGTAAAGGCAATAAAAAGAAAGAGGAGCGCCCAAAACCCTGCCGGGTTTAAGCGCTCCTCTAAAAACGGAGGCTAATACTATGCTGGCCGGGGCCCAGGGCCCATACCAACAGGTTGCCAAATCAAATGCATAAACGACTTATACAGCCACCGCCTTTTTGCCTTCTTCTATGGCCTGCATGTTTAGCGGTACAAACTTGCTCTTGCCTTCTCCAAAGAAGGAAACCAAAACTTCTTCCAGCTTGTCAAGCTTAAGGGCGCCAGTAGCCTTGGCCAGTGCTCCGAACATTACCATATTTGCAAACTTTACGTCCCCTATGCTCTCAGCTATTTCGTTGCATGGAATATTGACCACTTTTACATCTTTGCGCTTGGGAGAGGTTTTTACAAGGCTGGAGTTCACAAGCATGATGCCATTTGGCTTCAAGTTTTCTTCACACAAAGGCAGGGAATCCATGTTCATTACTATGGCGCTGTCCGGGGTGGTAACAAGGGGGCTTGCTATTTCTTTTGAAGAAACTATTACACTGGCCCTGGCAATACCGCCGCGTTTTTCCGCACCGTAAAAAGGAAAGAAGCTTACTTCCAGCCCTTCCTTCATGCCGCAGTATACCCACAGCTGTCCCATGGAAATAATGCCCTGGCCGCCAAAGCCGGCCATGAAAGTTTTTTCTGTCATTTGCCGGCCTCCTTGTTTGCGCTGACGGAAAGTTCGTCTTTAAGCACTCCCAGTTTGAATACGGGCATCATGGATGATTCCAGCCATGCATTGCTTTCTACCGGATCCATACCCCAGTTGGTAGGGCACTGCGACAGAATTTCCACCATGGTAAAGCCTTCGCCCCTTAGCTGGGCTTCAAATGCCTTCTTTATGTATTGTTTGGTTTTTCTTACGTTTACCACATTGTTTACTGCACCCCTGGCCAGGTATTTTGTGCCTTCCAGCGTGGCAAGCATCTCCAGCACCTTTACCGGATAGCCCATGCCGGCATCCACCGGGTCCCTGCCAAAGGGAGCCGTGGTGGCTTTCTGGCCCACTAGGGTTGTAGGAGCCATCTGGCCTCCGGTCATGCCGTAAATGGCATTGTTTACAAATATGGTTGTAAACTTTTCTCCCCTGTTGGCGGCGTGCACTGCTTCTCCGGTGCCTATGGCTGCAAGGTCGCCATCGCCCTGATAGCATATAACCAGGTGATCCGGCAGCATGCGCTTGATGCCTGTAGCTCCGGCCGGGGTGCGCCCATGCGGAACCTGTACGGAGTCAAAGTCAAAGTACAAGTCTGCCCATATGGAACAGCCGACCGGGTTGAGCAGTACGGATTTTTCCTGCACGCCCAGCTCGTCTATGACTTCTGCAATAAGTCTGTGAATTACACCATGGCCGCAGCCCGGGCAATACTTTGTCTGTATGGGTTTAAGGCTCTTTGGATGAGCGTAAATGGCTTCCACTCTTTTGCCTCCTTATTTATTCAAAATCCGGCGGATTTCTGCGAGGAGGTCCTCCTCGGTGGGAATCAGTCCTCCGCTGCGGCCAAAGAAACTCACTTCGGAGCGGCCGTTCAGTGTCAGGCGGACATCCTGAATCATCTGACCCTTGCTCATCTCCACACACAGGAACTTTCTTTTTGGATCAGCCAGTTCCGACAGCCTTTTCTCGGGGAAGGGCCACAGGGTAATGGGCCTGAACATGCCCACCTTAAGGCCAAGCTCCCTGGCCATCTGCATGGCTCCAAGGCTTACCCTTGCGGAGGTTCCGTAAGCCACAAGAACCAGGTCCGCATCAGCGCATTCCTGCTCCTCGTAACGCTGCATTTTGGCTTTTATTTCATCATAGCGCCTGAAGCGTTCATCAATTACTATGTTGAACTTTTCGGGGTCCAGCTGGGTGGATGCTATGTGATTGGCTTCGCGATTTTTCTGGTGCCCAACAGCCCATGGTTTTCTGGGCATTTTTGCGGGATCCTTGGGCTCCTTGAAGCTGACGCCTTCCATCATCTGGCCTATCATGCCGTCAGCCAAAACCATTACCGGCATGCGCCACTGTTCTGCAAGGTCAAAAGCCTCATAGGTAAGATCGGCAGCCTCCTGCACGCTTTTGGGAGCAAGCACAAGGTGGTAATAATCACCGTGTCCGCCTCCTCTTGTTGCCTGGAAGTAATCGCCCTGTGCAGGGGCAATTCCGCCAAGCCCCGGGCCCGCGCGCTGGACATTGATAATTACCAGTGGAAGATCAGCTCCGCAGCTGAAGGATATACCTTCCTGTTTGAGTGAAATTCCCGGACTTGAAGAGCTGGTCATAGCCCTTGAGCCGGTAGATGCCGCACCAAAAACCATGTTTATTGCAGAAGTTTCGCTTTCTGCCTGAATAAAGGTGCGTTTTTTTTCTATCATGTGTCTGGCCATGTAAGCGGTCAGTTCATTTTGAGGGGTTATGGGGTATCCGAAGTACGCCTGACAGCCTGCGCGCACTGCAGCCTCGCCCATAGCCTCGTTGCCCTTCATAAGGCGTTTTTCTTGAGCCATGTCGAGTCCTCCTTAATACTTGTACACTGTTATGGCGACGTCCGGACAAACTGCATAGCAGTTGCCGCAAGCTATGCACTTGTCGGGTGCGACAGCTTTGGATGGATAATATCCCCAGGAATTAGGCGTGCTGTCCTGCGCCAGCACCTTGGTCGGACAGGATCGGACACATAGCAGGCAGCCCTTGCACCTTTCCCGGTCAATCTCGGTCTTTCCTTTAATAGCCATGGCTACTCCTTATAGAGCTATCCGCCAAATAGCGGGTTTGCCAAAAATGTGCCATCACAAGATAGCATTCATAAGCCAATTAAAAACTGCCCAAGTTCAACAATTGGCTCCGTAATATTAAAAGTTTTGGCAGCTCAAAGCTGCAAGAGCTATACTGGCCATTTTAGTATCGCGGCTGTCTGTCCTGCTGGTAAGCACTATGGGTTTGGCTGCACCGGCAATAATGCCGGCTCCCCTTGCCCCGCCCAAATCCAGAAGAGCCTTGTACAGGATATTTCCGGCTTCTATATCCGGAGCTATCAGTATGTCCGCATCTCCGGCCACTTCCGATACTATTTTTTTTATTTTTGCGCTTTCTGCACTAATGGCATTGTCCAAGGCAAGGGGGCCGTCTATGATGCAGTCCTTTATCTGCCCCCTCCTGTTCATCTGTGTAATGATGGCGGCTTCTGCCGTGCATGGCATTTTTTCCGGGTTTACCTTTTCTACAGCAGCCAAAAGGGCCACTTTGGGTTTTTCCACGCCAAGAGCCCTGGATACTATTACCGCATTGTTTATTATGTCCAGTTTGCCCTGCATATCCGGGGCTATGTTAATGGCAGCGTCGCTTACAATAAACAGTTTGTGGTAAAAGCGTGTTTCCATAAGGGCTACATGACTTGTCAGCCGCCCTGTATTGAGGCCGTTCTCCTTGTTAAGAACAGCTCTTAGAAGAATGGATGTGTCAAGAACACCCTTCATAAGAATTTCGGCTTCCCCTGCTTTTACAAGCGCAACAGCCTCCCTGGCGGCTTTGGCAAAGTCCTTTTCGTCTATTATTTGGATGCCTTCCAGGCTGGCTCCCAACTCTGCGGCCATGCTTTTTATAATTTCCGCATCCCCTATCAAAATTGGCTCGGCCAAGCCCTCAGCCTTGGCATCAAAAACAGCCTCCAGCGCAGACTGTTCATGGGCTGCAGCTACAGCAATGCGCTTTATGCCGCCGCTTTTGGCGCTTGCAATAATTTCATCTATGCTTTTCATACAGCTTCATACTCCATGGCTTCTCCGGCCAGACCGCGCAAGCCCGCAGCGGCAAGAGCTTCCAGTTCACCTTCTCCGGGGTATACAGTAACAGGCGCCATCCAGCCAACCATAGCCTTTATGCCGTCAACAACAGCCTTGCCATGGGCAATGCCGCCAGTAAGAATGATAGCGTCCAGTTTGCCCCTGGCAGCAGCAGCCAGGGCTCCTATGGTTTTACCCACATTATAAATAAAGGCTTCGTATATCAGGGCGGCACCGGCGTCATTGGCATTTTTTTTGTCTTCCAGCACCCTCATGTCGTTGGTGTCTGCAAGGCTTACAATACCGCCCTGGCCTGTAATCATTTTAAGTATCTGCTTCTCGCTGTATTTGCCAGAAAAACACAGTTTTACAAGGGCTCCGGCCGGAAGGGTGCCCGCCCTTTCCGGGCTGAACGGGCCTTCGCCGTTTAGTGCGTTGTTTACATCCACAACCTTGCCTTGGCTATGCAGCCCCACAGAAACGCCCCCGCCCATGTGGGCAACCGCTAAAACACAGTCCTCATAGGCTTTTTTGTGTTCTTCTGCCCAACGCCTGGCTACAGCCTTCTGGTTGAGCGCGTGAAAAATGCTGGATTTTACAAACAATTTGTGGCCATAAATCCTGGCTACATCGGACAGCTCGTCCACCACCACAGGGTCCGCAATAAAGGCGGGTACAGCTATCTCCTTTGCAAGCGCATCTGCAATAAGAGCCCCAAGATTGGACGCATGCTCCCCGTAACGGGCAGATTTGAGATCAGCCTTCATGGTTTCCGTGACTCTGTATACGCCGCCGGGTATGGGCCTTAAAAGCCCACCCCTGCCAACCACACAGGACACAGACTCCAGGTCAAGGCCATGCTGTTTAATACTGTTGCGGATTGTTTTTTCCCTAAAAGGAAGCTGGTCGGCTATAGTATGGTATTTTGCAATCTCTTCTGCCGAATGTGCAATATTGATGCAAAAGACTTCTCCGTTGTTTTCGTAAACGCCCAGCTTGGTGGAAGTAGAACCCGGGTTTATAACCAGCACCCTGTTGGCCATAAAAACTCCTTAAATGGCAGAACTGCTAAACAGGATTATACGCAATGCTCTTTAATCACGCAACCAAATATTTTAAGAAATGCTTAAAAAACAAAATGTCGTTTCATTTTTTGATATAATTTTTATTCAATTTTACATTAAAATTGGCAGTTTGACCATAAATTCTTCAAATGCGCTATTTCAATATAGCAAATCACTAATTATACTATTTTATGTATCTAATTTTTTTATAGTTCCCAGAAGATTAGTGTCAGCACTTTTAGGTACCATATATTGTATGAAGCCGCTCAAGCCTATACAATATATGCCAATATTTTTGTAAAATGGGCTCTAACACCAAGATTTGGGGAACTATACTAATTTTTTTATAGTTCCCAGAAGATTAGTGTCAGCACTTTTGGGTACCATATATTGTATGAAGCCGCTCCAGCCTATACAATATATGCTAATTTTTTTGTAAAATGGGCTCTAACACCAAGATTTGGGGAACTATACTATTTTTTTGGAGGCAAAAATGAAGGCTCTTGTCAAGAAATCAAAAGAAGTTGGCATTTGGATGGAAGAAGTTCCCATGCCCACAATCGGGGATAACGACCTTCTTATAAAAGTAAAAAAAACGGCAATTTGCGGAACGGATATACATATATACAAATGGGACGAATGGTCTCAAAGAACAATACATACACCGATGGTAATTGGTCATGAATTTGTAGGAGAAATTGTGGATTTGGGCAGGGCTGTCCGCGGCTACAAACTTGGAGACAGGGTTTCTGCGGAAGGCCATATAGTATGCGGCGTTTGCAGGGCATGCAGCGCCGGAAAACGGCATCTGTGCCCAAACACACAAGGTATAGGCGTAAACAGGAACGGCTGCTTTGCAGAGTACATTTCTGTGCCTTCTTCCAACGCATGGCATATACACGAAACCATATCCGACGAACTGGCTGCCATATTTGATCCCTACGGAAACGCAACCCATACCGCCCTGTCTTTTGACATGGTAGGAGAGGATGTACTTATTACCGGCGCAGGACCCATAGGCTGCATGGCAACGGCCATAGCCCGCCACGTGGGAGCCAGAAACATAGTTGTAAGCGACATAAACGAATACAGGCTGGCACTTGCAAAAAAAATGGGCGCAACCAGAACCATCAACGCATCTAAAGAAGAAATTCACGGAATAATTCCGTCGCTTGACATGGTGGGCGGCTTTGATATAGGCCTGGAAATGTCCGGCTCTCCCCTGGCCTTCTCCCAGATGCTTGGAGCCATGTACAACGGCGGCAGGATAGCCTTGCTTGGCATACTGCCCAACGGAGCCGGCATAGACTGGGACAAGGTCATTTTTAAAGGACTGTTCATAAAAGGCATCTATGGCAGGGAAATTTTTGAAACCTGGTACAAAATGCAGATGATGCTGTTGTCCGGCCTGGACATAAGCCCGGTTATAACCCATCGCTACAGCTTTGACGACTTCCAGAAAGGTTTTGATGCCATGTTGTCTGGCAACTCTGGCAAGGTAATCCTTAGCTTTTAATCAGCCTGGTTTATGGCCGGCAATTTCTGAATGCCTGGCAAGACACTTTTCTGTCCGTCCCTTTGCTGGAGCCAAGCTATTACTGGTACCTGCTATACGGCTCGCATTTTACATGGCTTTTGTGCAATAATATTTTCATGGACGCAAAAAAGGAAAATGAGCCCTGGCTGCTGCTCATTGATTCATACAATAAACCATACGCAGCGGAAGGCTCCAGAAAGCTTGTTGACATGCTAATCAGGCTTGTGGACGAAAGCTTTCCTGTACCCGGAAGCAAAAAGCATCTTGTAAAACAGGATGTGCTTTCCTTGTGGAAGGAGTTGACAAGCGAGCGCTCTGAAAGAAAGGCAGACTATATGGGGAGCCCGGCCAGGCTGTCAGCTTATTTGCGTTACTTTATGCCTTGGAATGTTGTAAAGTTGGCAAGCCTTTTGTCAGCCATGGAGCTGGATATTAAAGAAGGCAGCAGCATTATGGATATAGGTTCTGGCCCACTTAGCCTGCCCATAGCCCTGTGGATAGCCAAAGCGGAGTACAGGGCCCTGCCATTAAAACTTGTTTGCACAGACAGGGTGCCAAAGGCCATGGAAAGCGGCCAAAGCTTGCTGGAAGCCATGGCGCTAAGGAACAATCAGCCACTCGTCTGGCAAATAGAGCTTAAAAAGGATGATTTTTTATATAAAACTGCAAAAAACGAAGAAAAGTTTGACCTTGTTACTGCTGCCAATGTTTTTAACGAAAGCTTTTGGAGGCAAAAAGGCAGCATTTCTGAAAGAGCCAGCCAACTGGCCGTAAATCTTGGCAAAAAGCTTAAAGCAGATGGCAGCGCATTGCTGATAGAGCCGGGAGACCCGCGGGGAGGCAGCATGCTGGCTGCATTACGAGAGGCAGTCATCCTTGGTGGCGGCTCCATAATTGCTCCTTGCCCGCATGGCCAGGCTTGCCCCATGCCGGGAAGCTTTTTGTCCAGCGTTTACAGAAAAACAGACGAAGAAGCATATGCAAAAAGCGCCAAGCCTTTAACAAAAATGGACAGGGTTGTAATGGCCAAGGGCAGAAGCAAAGCGCCATGGTGCCATTTTTCTGTAGACACGACTGCTGCACCCAAATCCCTGCTGGATTTTTCTGACAAAATTGGGCTGCCAAAAGACAGGCTAATTGCCTCCTGGCTGTTTTTTAAGCCTCATAGCAAAGCCGCTATAAATGAAGAGGAAAACAGGTCTGTAAGGCTTATTTCTGACTCATTCAAACTGCCTGATGGAGGCTTTGGCCGCTATGCATGCTCCAAAGCGGGTTACAGCCTTGCTAGAGGCAGCCTTGCAGAACTGCCATCAGGTACTTTGGCCATCCTGAACAAGGATATCCCCGGTCTGAAAGCGCCCAAACCCGGGCAGGCTTCCATACAAAAAGATGCCAAATCTGGCGCCATTATACTAAGGGCTTTTTTCAGGAAGCTGTAAAGCTCATCCTTTAGCATAGTTCCCCAAAGATTATTGTTTTTCTGAATGAGTACTTTATACTGTATAACGCCACCTCATCCTATGCACTATATAGTAGTGTTTTTGGTGAAAAGGGCAGAAAAACTAAGCTTTGGGGAACTAGAATCCTTTTGCCGGCTTTTCTTCTCAGTGCTCAGCGTTATCACAAGGCTCGTCTTTGTCATGCAGCCTGGCTGATTCCTGATCAAAAGCCTTGTCGCAGGCCTCAATTTTTTCTTTTTTTACTTTAGGATCTTTTTCTTTTTGGTCCATCTTCAGCCTCCTTAGCTTATACTAAATATATATTAATCATTCCTGGCAGAAAAAGGAAATTTGTTTGACCCATTGACACAAATATAGCCTGTCGCTACTATATCAAGCTGTCAGAAATGACCCAGGGGGGTGTAGCGAAGCTGGTTATCGCGCCGGCCTGTCAAGCCGGAGATCGCGGGTTCAAGCCCCGTCACTCCCGAATCCCGCCAAAAGCGGGATTTTTTTTGCTGTTTTGTTGATAACGGGCTGTAGCGCAGTGGCTAGCGCGCTTGGTTCGGGACCAAGAGATCGGAGGTTCAAATCCTCTCAGCCCGACAAAAAAGACTCGACCCCCAGGTCGGGTCTTTTTTATATAGGAACGGGATGAGAGGATTTGAGAAAATTGGCTAACTCAACGCTTGGCGGCGAAAGCAGACGAGCATTATAATTCGATCTTTCGGCGTTGCCTAAGAATTCTGATTAGAATAGCTGTTTGGTGTGGAAAATCAGTCATTGTCGGTCTAAAAGCCAAATTACGACACAAAATTGCAAAACCCTAAAGTGACAGTCACCTAGCAGACAGTTTTTCTTAAAGCTAGAACTTTTTGAAAGCAAAATATACGGCCCCAAATATAAATAACATTGAAACAATATAATTCCACTTAAAAGACTCTTTTAAGTAAAATATAGAAAAGACAAAGAAGACAAGCAAAGTAATGACTTCTTGAATAATTTTTAGTTGGGTAGTAGAAAAATAGTTTGAACCAATTCTGTTTGCTGGAACCTGAAAGCAATACTCAAAAAAGGCAATTCCCCAACTAATAAGTATTATAATTGGAAGAGAAAGATTAGTTGATTTATATTTGAGATGTCCATACCACGCAAAAGTCATAAATATATTTGATATAATCAGCAATACTATTGCCCACACAACTGAACTCCTTTTTCTGTAAGTGTAAACTGCTTTTTGTAAATTGGTCCTTTGGGAAGGGATTTCCAAGGGAATTGAAAAAGCGGGTTCAGATCGACCTTAATGGTTGATGCTGAATCAAACTTTATAGGAGTAAAATGAACCGCCTGGAAAAGCTTAATGGATTGGAAGAAATTATGGAAGCCCCAAATGCAGTCAACTTGGTTTACTCCAGTAGGAGAGCGAACCCAAATACAGTCAAGATATTTTACACCATTAGGAGGGCGAAACTATATGAGATGTTCTGTGCCGCTCCTTTTCTTAAACTGCTTTGGCAGAACCAATTAATAAAAACTGCCCATGTGTGGCTGGATGTTTTGGCAGCTAAATAATGGATGAATTGTCCATATATTAAGGGATGTTTTGGCTGGTTTCTGTTAGGCAAATAAACTATGATTAGCTTTGGGGGAATATGAGGAAAAACAAAATGACCTCTAGGATTGAATTTGTCGAGTTTGTCTGTGACCAGTTAAGCGAAGCGGGCGATATTTCGTATAAAAAGATGTTTGGAGAATACGGAATTTATATGGACGGCAAGTTTATAGCCGCTGTGTGTGATGACCAGTTTTTTGTTAAAATTACAGAAGCGGGGCGCAAAATATTACCTGTACCGGTGGAAGCTGAAATGTATGAAGGCAGTAGCTTGGCATTTCTTATAGAAGATGTTGAAGACAGAGAGTTGCTCAACAACTTGCTAAAAGCAACTTGGAGTGAACTTCCCTTTCCTAAACCTAAAAAGCCGAAAAGGAGCACAACATAATTCGCTAAGCTACCATTCCATATCTTTTGTCTGCATACTAATAAGCTACATCCACCCAATTAAACCAAATATCAGGAGCAAAGCGATATCCACCCCAAAAATAACTCCCAGGGTAATAAACTTGTTCTTCATTTTTTCCATATCATGAACTATAAAGGCCATCACAAAAAACGGTGCATAGCCAATAAGCCAAACCAGCCATGGCGCTTTAATACTCCACCATGAGTACTCCCACGTTAAAAGCTTGCAATAGTTTAAAAAGCATTCAACAATTACTGCCAGGCTTGTCAGAACAATAACCATAAAGATCCTGTTGTTTATGCCCAATATTTTCATTCTTTTGTCTTTTGGCAAACCGTGGCAAACAGCAACGCCCATTATGGCAAACATAAGGGATATTTCTATGTTGTATCCAATTAGCAATAATAAAGCTGTGCCGCCTACGCCTGCTGGGGTCCCCCAGACGGGAGCAAAGCCGGAAGCGTGGAACACTATGCTGTTCCAAATCTCGTTAAATAGATCCATCCCCCAAAGGGCAAAGCCGCCTAATACTATGTTATACCTTTTTTCGCTTATTTATTTAAAGTAAACATAAAGAACAACAAGAAATAGGGGCACTATATACCACTTCATGGTAAGCTGCGGGTTTCTTAGAATAGCCAGTGCGCTCTTTGAATATTCAGACATTTGTTCCTCCATTGGGGCATCCGACTCCGATTCGGACGCCTTAATTATTTGTTATACAAATCCAGTTCCTGCCAATTATCCTACAGCTCCGAAAAAGCCAAACTTGTTGTTGTCGAAAATTTTAAGTTTTGCGGTTAAATAGTAATAACTTCCATTTTTTAAATTAATGAAGTAAACAACAATTTTATTGTTCGCATTATCAGTAGCGATTTCAAAAAGGATCATGCTTTTGATATCACGAAAACTTGCTTGTTTTGCGTTATCATCATTATAATCGAAGGCTAAATAAAGCGTTAAAAATTCATTCAAAAATTGCTCGCTTCTTTCATTTAAAAAATCTTGATGTTGTATTTTTAAATAGCCTGGGTCGAAAAATTCCAGGCATTTTTCAACATCTCCAGACAATACAGCTTCTGAAAAATTAATACAAAAAGTTTTTAAGTCATTGCTATTTACTTGCTGAGAAAAAGCTGAAAAAGCAATTAAAGCAAAGACAATAAAAGCCACAAACCTTTTCATAAAAACCTCCTCTAAAGCTTATTTGTACAGAATTATACCATTTGCCCTGATTTATACGCCACTCAATAATTCCATTGCTTCTGTTTTGCTTAAAGGGCTTAGAAATTGCTCGCCTTTACTATTTTTGAAAAGCTGATTCATTTTCTTTAAAATCCTGGCAAATGCTGCATTTATTCTTCATTTTTATCTTCTAGCCTCCTGAAAAAGTACGCGCCTGGCTTTTTTCAGCTTTGCCTTAATAAAGTTAATCCAAAAACGAGCCATCCCGGGTCAGGGCAAAACGCCCGCAGCGCAAAAGCCCATGCTCGTTTGCCGCTTTTGGGTTATCTATGTCTGGCAACTTGCGTTTTACAACATTGCAATTTTCAGAAACCTTTGCCATATTTAGCGCTTTGGGCATACAGTGTGCGTTATTGTCGGGCATAATTATTACAAGAAGCATGCTCATATTATCCAGGCGCATAAAGCCTCCTTTTGCCTCGCAGGGAAGTGGGCTGTTTCTCAACGAAGCAATACATTTTTCATTATTTAGTTTACTCAAAAATCCTATCTGCCCATAGCTCGCTTAAAAAATGACGCCAGGGCAGGATGTGTATAGCATCGCTGGTAAGGCGGGGCATTTCTTCCATACAAACGAGGATGCGTTTTTCAAAACCTGCTTCGCTTGTGATTGCTTTAAGCCCTTTTAAATCGCCAGGGTGCACGCTGCTGCTAGCCTTTACTTCTATTGCAGCTTTTTTTCCGATAACAAAATCGACTTCTAGCCCTTCTTTTGTACGCCAATAATATAAATCTGTTTTAATACGGCGATAAGAAATATAGGAGCGCAATTCCATTGCAATAAACTGCTCAAAAGATTTGCCGTATTCTGCAGAATTTTTATTTAACTGAAGAAAGCCAGAAAGATAATTTGCAACGCCGGTATCAAAAAAATAAAACTTTGCTGTTGCAACAGCCTTTCGCTTAGGGCTTTGCCAGGGCTCTAGTAAGAAGCCAATAAAGCTATCTTGTAAAATTTCAAACCAAGCTCGAACTCATGTTGCTGGAATTCCTGTGTCTCGTGAAATATTGGCAAAGTTAATTTGCTCGGTGTTAGCCAAGGCCGCTGTTCGCAAAAAAGAGGAAAAACGCACCAAGTTTTGCGCAAGAGACTCTGCCATTATTTCTTCTTTAAGATAGGTATTGATATAGGCGTCAAGTTCTTCTATCTGTACTTCGTGGACCAAACAAAAAGAGTGATTTTTTTTGAGATAATACTGAAAGATCCAGTATTCTTTTAATCATTGCTCTAGTATATAGCATATTATAGCAAATTCAACAGCCGTTCCGCGGAATTTGCCCTGTTTTCAGCGGAATACCCGCGGAATTTGCTGTTTACTAGGCAAATAAATATTTTTTAAAACAATTCAGCAGGAATTTGGTTAATCAATGGTTATCCTCAATTCTTCCCATCTTGGCAAATACAGTTAAGATAGTTTACGCCGATAGGAGGGCAAAACTATATTAGATATTCCGCATGTTTGATGCCAAAACATTGCTCAGTTTAAACCAGCAAAGCTGACCAGCAAAAGCTGACCAGCCAAAGCTGATTATTCGTAGGTATCAGAGAGGTTCAATAAAGCGGGGCTTCCTAACAAATCGTATTATCACCGTATTGCTCGTATTTATTTGGCAATGCAAAATCCTTTTTCTGACTTCCTGTTCAAGCTGTTTATATTAAGGAAGTGCTAAAATATCTTTCGACTCTGTCCGGCAGTATAGTAACAATGTTTTTTGTGGATCCATATTTTTTTGCAATACTAATCGAGGCCCATATATTAGCCCCGGAAGATGTGCCCGCCAGAATGCCTTGGACTTTAGCCAGACGTCTTGCGGTATTTACTGCGTCCTCGTCTGTTACTTCGATTACTTCGTCTATAAGACTAACATCCAGAATGGGCGATACAAACCCGTCTCCTATGCCCTGAATTTTATGCAAGCCCGGTTCATGCCCAAGAAGAGCCGAAACATTCTTTGGCTCGACAGCAATAATTTTTATTGCAGGATTTTTTTCTTTAAGAAATTTTCCCACACCTCCAAGTGTGCCGCCGCTTCCCAAGCCCGATACAAACACATCTACCTGACCATTTGTCTGTTCCCAGATTTCCTTTGCAGTTGTCAGGTAGTGAATTTTTGTATTGTCTGGGTTTTCAAACTGTTGAGGAATAAAAATATTTGGATCCTTAAGTTTCATATTCATGACTTCAGCAACAGATCCGCCTATGCTATCTTCGGCCTTTGTCAAAACCAATTCGGCTCCTAAAGCCTTTATTATTTTCTTTCTTTCTTCACTCATATTTTCAGGCATTACTATTATAACCTTGTATCCCTTTTGAATGCCAACCAATGCAATGCCAATGCCCGTATTACCGGAAGTCGGCTCGACTATTGTCATACCTTTCTTCAAATCGCCCCTGGCTTCCGCCTGCTCGATCATGTATTTGGCAACCCTGTCTTTTATGCTGCCACCCGGATTAAGGTATTCTGCTTTTGCAAAAATATTCATTCCGCTAAACTTCTTTAAACTTAGCAAGGCTGTATTACCAATAATGTCCAAAATGTTCTCGGTAATCATATTAGCTTCTCTTTCATAAAGGAAGTGTAGAAGCATCAGCTTTTCAACTAGCCTGCTTCTATATTGCTTAAATCTTCTTTTGCTTTGGCGCTCATGTCAAAGCGGGTTATTAGCTTATCCTTAAAGCAAAATGAATTGCAAGGAACCAGTAACAACTTACAGCCAAGCGGTTGTTCTTGTCTATATGATGTAAGCATATTGATGGTTGTGGTTATACCGGCGCCATTTGGTCGCAAAAGGTGGCAAATTGTATTATGATGAAGCCAGGCAAAATAAAGGAGGAAGCTTTTGTTACAAAAACTGCTATTTAACAGAAGAAGTGTAAGAAAGTATCAGGATAAAAAAGTAGAAAGACCCAAAATAGAGGCTGTTGTAAAAGCTGCCCTTACTGCACCAACAGGCAAGAACTTAAAGCCTGTAGAAATAATTGTGGTAGAAGATGAGCAAACACTAAAACTGCTTGCCCAGGTTCGGGGAGCAGCTTCAAAGCAAATTGCAGGCGCCCCTTTGGCCTTTGTTGTTATTGCCGACACAAGGGAGTCCAGCACCTGGCTTTCCGATACGGCTATTACTGCCATTATAATACAATTGCTTGCAGAAGATAATGGCTTAAAATCGTGCTGGGTTCATGTGGAAAACAGAAAAGCAGAAGATGGAACAAGTTCAGAAGCTAAAGTAAGAAAGGCGCTGGGCATAGCAGAGTACTATACTGCGCACTGTATTGTAGCAGTGGGGTATCAGGGTGAAGAAAAGTGCGCATATACAGAAGAGGATTTGGATTATAGCAAAGTGCACAAAGAAAGATTTGGCAATAGCTTTATACAAAACACTTAAAAAGGCCAAACCATGAATATTCTTTGCATTTCTGACACGCACGGGCGGCATCGCAAGTTAAAATTGTCCAAGGCTGAGTTGCTGTTGTTTGCCGGAGACATGGGAGCAAGGTCATTTCTTCAACTAGAAGATTTTGCCAATTGGCTTGCAGCTATAGATTTGCCGGCAGAAAGAAAAATCATTATTGCTGGGAATAATGACGGCGTTTTTGAGCAGCATCCCAAGGAGGCCAGGAAGTACCTGGACAGCATTGCCACATATTTAGAAAACTCTTCCTGCACTGTGGACTGCATAAATATTTATGGCACGCCAGTGTCTCTGGCTTTCAGGAACTTGTTTTTTAATATTCCAGACGATGGCAGCATACAAAAATACTGGGACCTAATTCCGCAAAATACTGATATTCTTATAACTCATCAGCCCCCTTTTGGAATACTGGATTCAGACTTTAGAAAAAAACATCTTGGCTGTCCCAGGCTGTTTGCAAGGGTTAAAGAAATCAAACCCCGATTGCATTGCTTTGGGCATATTCATGGCGCTTATGGCGTAAAAACAATAGATGGTACAACTTTTGTAAACGCATCCGTATGTAACGATTTTATGAAAATTTCCAACAAGGCTATGCTGATAAAAATGTAGAATTGGCAGCCTGACCGGGTTTTTATAATCCGGCAGCACATAATATGGGCCTTTTTTGGTGACCAATTTGTCTGGCCAGGTTAAAGATATTGTTTTGGGCCATATTGACGAATTTGTTTATGCTCCTTTTTATGAAGAGCCCATGCCAATAATATTTTTGCTAATGGAGGACGGAGTTAAATGAATTCTAACACTAAGATTTGGAGAACTAAGCAAGCTTTACCCCTCAAATTCCATAAAATGCGGGCAGTGGCTGCTTAACACTTCGCAGCCTTGGGCTGTAACCAGTACCATGTCTTCCAGATTAAAGCCTCCAATGCCCCGTACATAGCATGGCACTTCCACGCAAAGCACCATGCCTTCTTCCAACAGACGTTTTTCCCCAGGTGATATGAACGGGGCCTCTGCCGTCTGGGGCCCCATGCTTATGCTGTGCCCAAGATGCCCGCGTTTGTATGCCGGGTATTTTGCTTTTACATGTTCAAAGCCAATGTCAAAAAGCTCAGAAAATGACAAGCCGGGCTTTATGGAATGC
>JAKPMS010000164.1 GCA_029548805.1 Spirochaetota bacterium
CCTTCCGCCACCGTGTTTTTGTCACAAATGGATGCATAAAACGCAAGCAGCCTTCCTTTTTGAGGCGTTTAGTCTCTGTTATGACAGAAGACCCTGTATGTGTTTTTGCCCGGGAACATTTTGGCATAAATTACCTGTTCCCATATCAGAGGCTGGTAATAGCCAATGTTCTGGACGCCATTAACTACAGTGACGATGAAAGGCTTAACCAGCTGGTCATACTCCCTACCGGAGCAGGAAAAAGCCTGTGTTTCCAGCTCCCGGCAGCACTTTGCCCAGGCATAAGCCTTGTTATCTTTCCGCTTTTGGGGCTCATGGCTGACCAAGCCAGAAGAATTTCTTCTACCGGCATAGAAATGGCCACATTAAAAGGAGCTATGGAAAAAGGAGAGCGTCAGGCAGCCTTCAGGGCCATAAGCTCCGGAAAAGCAAAGCTTGTTTTAAGCAACCCAGAGACATTGAAAAACCCCGAAGTAAAAAAACTGCTGGCAGAATCCGGTGTTACACATTTTGTGATTGACGAAGCCCATTGTGCGTCGGAATGGGGCGAATCCTTCAGGCCTGCATACCTATGCCTTGAAGAGCAGATAGAGTATATAAAGCCCAAAATTGTCACTGCCTTTACCGCTACTGCTTCGCCCCCGGTATTATCGAGAGTGACAAAAATAATTTTTGGCAAAAAACCTTATAAGCTGATATCTGGCATGCCTGACAGGCCCAATATTCATTATGGCGTAATAAAAACACTGTCTCTGAAACACAGCCTTAAAGAAAGCGTTATGGCAGCCCAAAAGCCGGCTATAATATTTGCCCAATCCAGAAAAGCTGTGGAAATCCTGGCTGAAGATATAATCCACTCCATTCCGGAAATTGATTGCCGTTTTTACCATGCGGGACTGGAAAAACAGGAAAGGGCCAATATAGAAAAATGGTTCATGACTTCCAAACTAGGAGTTTTATGTGCTACCTGTGCCTACGGGATGGGTATGGACAAAGCGGATATAAGGAGCGTAATACATTACGGGAACTCCACATCCATAGAAGCATATCTGCAGGAGGCCGGGCGGGCCGGACGCGACGGCAAAGAAAGCCATGCCATAGTGCTTTGCAAAGCGGGGCATTCACAGGACCATGAAGAGCCGTCCCCGCCCCAATCAGGCAAGGACAATAGCAAAACCGTAAACGCGCCAGAATGGTCAAGCATAAACCTTGCAAGGCGCAACATGATGCTGCGCTATGTTGACAGCAGCCCTGTATGCAGAAGGCTTTTTTTGCTTAATGCCCTGGGTTATTCCGAAGCAGACAGCCTGGTTTGCTCCGGTTGCGATGTATGCAATGGCTCGGAAAAGCGCTCTGTTGACGGAATGGAAGAAATACTGGCTTTGGTCAAAAAAAATCCAAGGCGTTTTACAATAAGGGATTTGTCGTCATTCATACACGGCAAGCTGCTTCCAGCCCTTCCCTATAAAAACAGCCTGGCCGAAAAATGGACACAGGAAGAAACAGAGGAAGCCATATACACGCTGATAGAAAACGGCCATATTTATAAAAATGCATCCGGTTTGTGGAAAGACAGGCTAGTTACGGATCAATCCGGTAGCTCTGAATCTTCATCTATAACAGGTTCGGGCAGGGCTGCTTTGGGGCTTTTGGGTTTTTTCAGTTTTCTGCGCGCTTTATTATGCGAAAAGCTGTTTTCCCTCCTCCATGGATTGGCTATTTTTGCAAGCAGCAGCCAAAGGGCAACAAAAGCTGCCAGAGTAAGCAAAACCTCCCAGCGCCTGATTACGGCTATGGCCAAAAAAAGGCGGTCCATGACAGAAAAGCTGCCCATTAACAATTCTCCCTGAAACTTGCAGGCAACAGCACGGAGCTTTTGCCTTTTTTTGCATTGTAAACATGATTATCAGAACTCAAGAGTGGCCTCGTCTCCGGAAAAATGCTCTGTATCATCGGCATATAAAAAAAGCTTCAAACTAGAAAGTGTTGCCTCATCGGGACTTAGAAAGGAAACGCCATAATATTCGTTTAGTTTGTCGCTGTAATTTCTTGCCACCTTTCCTTTTACGGCTATGCTTTTGTTGGCACTGCTGATGGTAAAATATAAAATATAGCCTACTCTTAGTTTTATCTTGAAACTTGCCTTGGGCATCATAAGAAGGCATCCGCCGGCAGACAGGTCCACTATCTGGGGTTTGTATGGGTCGGGAGCAGCCGTGTCACTTTGTTTGAAATAATTGTTGGTTTTTAGTGTATAGGCCAGGATGCGTGAAAACTCCCAGACAAAATCAACAGTTCTGAAATCCAGGCATACTTTCTTTTTTCTGTCGTTCATAACATAAATATAGCCAACAACAAACTGGTAATATAAAATGGGGCAGTACAGCTCAGATATAATGCCCTTTGCGGCTTTTTCCGCCTTGCTTTTTTCAAGCGCGGAGCCTTCCAGAAATATTGACGGCCCCTCAAAAGCGTCTGCCATGTCCTGGGTTATTATGCGGCCTTCCGGATAGGGATCCTCGGAAGGCAGCGGGCTGCTGCAACTTGTAACAAGCAAAGTCCTGCCTATTTCCGCAATCATTCTTTCTTCTATTGTGACGGGGGTACGCCCTTTGTTGAACATAATTATGCCAGACCTGGAGAACATCCCGTCGGCTTTGCTTTTAAAACTGGATAAAAGCGATGAAATTGAACTCACGTCAAAACCAGCGCTCAAAGCAGGCATTTTAAGCTCGGAATACTCCCTGGATTCCGGGCTGTCCAATTGTATGCGTTCGCTTTGCAGGTAGAACTCAAGCTTAAGATCCTTTGGAGCGGCAACTCTTATGGCTTTTCTTTGGGGTGCTTTTATCAGGTTTTCTGGAAGGCCCATGACAAGTTCATCTTTGTCACGTTTTTTTACAATTCCAATAAATGTCACTCTTTGGCTCTGATATGACATGTATACGGATATCTGTTCTTTTGGGGCAAAAGCATTAAGCTGTTCCTCGTTGCCGCCCAGGACAAGGCTTTCTTTGTCAAAAGACTTCAGTTTGGCATCCGTGCTCTTTCCGGAGCCAAAAATTATAACTCTGCTTTGGGTTTTCTGGACCTGTGTCAGGAGGAATTCTTTCTCTATAAACGTAACCAGTTTTGGCATATTTTCCTGTTCTTTAAATAATTGACCTTTAAAGTCCTGTTTTAATAAGCAAAAAAGGCTCAAAACTTAGCTGCGCCATATTGCGCAGAAAAGCCTTTGGAGCTAGCGCTTTTTGGTATTTCCTTTTCTGGAAATACTTTTTTTAAGGCCAGGCATCGCATAAATCCGGTTTTCAATGCCTTCTATTATTATATCAGGGATTATAAGCAAAAACCCGATTTTAGTACACTCTTGAAAAAAATCCTGGCTAAGCTTAAAATTGGCGTATCAAAAAGAAACACCAAGGGGTCAATATGGAACAATGGCGCAGTATCGAAGAGTCGTCTCTATGGGAAGCCATGGCATCCCGTCCCGCGTTTGACCTGCAAACAGACCTGAGCCATGCCAGCATCAAAAAGCGTATCATAAATGCCGGCGGCGGGCTGGCTTATAGCTATGCGACAATGGATATTGCTGATGAAACCATAGATATGCTGTGCAATATATCCCAAGAGCTGGATTTGCAGGGTCAATACAGGGCTTTGCTGTCCGGAGAAATCATGAACAGCGGAGAAGGCCGCATGGTATTGCATCATCTTACAAGAGGAGAACCCATGGGCTCTGTTGTCAAAAATGGCAGAAATTACGGGTACTTTTACAGAAATGAACAAAAGCGCATAGCGGCTTTTTCTGCTAAAGTCAGATCAGGAGCATTAAAAACTCCTGCCGGAAAGAACTTTAAACAAGTCATACAGATAGGGATAGGCGGCTCAGACCTTGGCCCGCGAGCCCTTTATTTGGCGCTTGAGCAATGGGCCAGAGAAAGGGGCTTACTCAAGCTTAAGGCTTCTTTCATAAGTAATGTGGATCCGGATGATGCCAATGCTGTTTTGGCCAGCCTGGACCCAGATACCAGTTTGTTCATTCTTGTATCAAAAAGCGGTACTACCCAGGAAACATTGGCCAATGAAGCACTGGTAAAAGCATGGCTTGCCAGACATGGTTTGAATCCTTCGGGGCATATGCTGGCGGTAACCAGCGAAACAAGCCCTCTGGCCGGAAATCCTGACTATCTGGATTCTTTTTATATTGATGACTACATAGGTGGCAGGTACAGCTCAACAAGCGCAGTGGGAGGCCTAATGCTGTCTTTAGCTTTTGGCCCCGATGCCTTTGCTTCCTTGCTTGAAGGAGCAAAAGAAGCAGACCTGCTGGCACTTGAAGCAGATGCAAAAAAGAATGCAGCCCTTATGAATGCCATGTTGGGCATTTACGAACGCATGGTACTAAAGCGCCCCAGCCTAGCAATACTCCCTTATACCCAGGCTCTGTCAAGGTTTCCTGCCCATCTGCAGCAGCTGGATATGGAATCCAATGGCAAAAGGGTCAAACGCAACGGAAAAAGCTGTGCGCTTCCCACCGGCCCCATAGTATTTGGGGAACCTGGCACAAACGGGCAGCATTCTTTTTACCAGCTTTTGCACCAGGGCACGGATATCATACCCATAGAGTTCATCGGCTTTAAAAAGAATCAGACAGCTTTTGATCCGGACTTTGAAGGCTCAAGTGCCAGGCGCAAGCTTAATGCCAACCTGGCTGCACAGATTGTCGCCTTTGCCCTAGGAAAGCCCGACCCTAACCCCAACCGCTTTTTTCCTGGGAACAGGCCGTCCAGCCTGCTTTTTGGAGAAGAGCTGGATCCGCGGGCACTTGGCGCATTATTGGCCCACTATGAAAACAAAGTCATGTTCCAGGGCTTTGCATGGAACATTAACTCCTTTGACCAGGAAGGAGTGCAGCTTGGCAAAAAGCTTGCCGGGAGCATACTGGAACCCGGCAACTTAAAAGCAGAGTCCGGCAGCACAGACAAGCTTGCGCACATTCTTGATTCCTATGCGGAGCTGTTGGGAGCCATATGACAGAAAAGTATATAGCTTTTAGCGGAGGAGGCACCGGCGGACATATTTATCCGGGCTTGGCCATAATTGAAAAGCTTAAGGTCATGGCCGCAGCCGATGCCAATATAAAAATAATATGGATCGGCTCCAAAAAACCTGCAGAGAGAGAAGCTGTCGAGTCTGCCGGAATAGGATTTTTTCCCATACCTTCAGGAAAACTTAGGCGTTCCTTTTCTTTAAAAAATTTTACAGATGTTTTTAAGGTTTTGGCAGCTTATTTTTCAGCCAGAAAGCTGCTCAAAAAATACAAGCCATGCCTGCTTTTTTCCAAAGGAGGCTATGTAAGTGTTCCGCCCTGCTATGCTGCAGCCTCTCTGGGCATTCCCGTATTTACCCATGAATCGGATTTGACACCGGGTCTGGCTACAAGGCTAAATTCAAAAAAAGCGGAAAAAATCCTGTTGAGCTGGGAGCATGGCAGACAGCTTTTGCCAAAGGCCATGGAAAACAAAATTGTGGTAAGCGGCAATCCCGTAAGAAGCGCAATAAAAAGAGGGGACCCGGCCAAAGGCCGCGCATGGCTGGGTTTTGATGACAGCCTTCCAATAATACTGGTGCTTGGCGGAAGCCAGGGCGCAAAACAGATAAATGAACTGACAGCAGCCATTCTGCCGGAACTGGCAGGCAGGGCAAGGATTGCCCATCAATATGGAGCTGACAACAGTGCCATAACTGCCAGAAATGATTCCTACTGCGGTTTTGCCTTTTCAAAAGACGGAATGGCAGACCTGTATGCAGCCGCTGACATAATTGTTGGCAGAGCTGGAGCAGGCACCTTATGGGAAGGGGCTGCTTGCGCAAAACCCATGATTTTTATTCCCTTGTCAGGAACAGGAACCAGGGGAGATCAGGTGGAAAATGCCGAATATATGGAAAGGGCTGGCGCTGCCATAAGCCTTGCCGGAGCCAAAGCCGGCAAGGCACAGCTTTTGGATTCCATCCAGGCTCTACTTGAATCTCCGCTTGCAAGAAAGAACATGGGAGAAAAAGCAGCAAGCCTGGCCGGTTCGGATGCTGCCAGCGCAATTGCAGAACTTATACTAGAGCGTATAAAGAAGGTCGGTTAAAATGAATATTCTGGATTATATTTTTATTGCAATCATGGGAATAGCGGCATTGAGATGCTGGTTCAAAGGCATTATCACGGAGGTGCTTTCCGCATCTGCCATTCTGGGCGGCCTTGTATCCGGCATAGTATTTTACCAGCCGCTTTCCAAATGGATAGACAGTATGTGGCCCATAGGAAAGCTGGCTTTTGTACTCGGATTTTTGCTTGCTTTTGCCTTGGTTTTCATCACTATCAAGCTGCTTGAGAAAATGCTTAGGGATATCCTGGAAAATCTTAACCTGAACGTTCTGGACAAACTTTTTGGACTTCTTTTTGGCATTCTGGAAGGCTTGGTCATTTCTCTTGTAATAATAATCGTTTTGCGTTATCAACCTATTTTTGATTCCGGGCAGCTTTTGTCGGAAAGCTTCATAGCCCGCTTGCTGCTGCCCATCGCCGTTCAGGGCCTTAAACAGCTTCCTCCTGCAGGACCCGCAGGGGGAGGCTTGCTGAATGGAAAAACCTGAGCATGTTTGACAACATACTGGGCCAAAAGGAGCTTACCGAAAGGCTTGGCTGCGAATTTTTGCGCGGAGAATTGCCGGGATCACTCCTGTTTGCCGGCCCTCCCCTTTCTGCCAAGCTTAGTACAGCCCTTGAACTTGCCCGTGTACTGTCATGCGATGGAAAAGCCCTTTGGTCATGCACCTGTTCCCAGTGCATCATGCACAGAACCCTTAGCCACCCCGATGTTCTTGTACTTGGACCCAAAGCATTCAGGGAAGAACTGCATATAGCAGCAGAAATGCTTGGCAGAAACCCGGGAGCTGCCAGCAGGTATTTTTTTGTTAGAAGCGCGCGCAAGCTCATTAAGCGCTTTGACAGGGCTTTGTACGAAGGAGAAGAAAACAGGCTTAACAAAATATTGCCTTTGCTCAATTCGGTGTCTGAAAGCATTTTTTCCTGCTTGCCGGAAGAAGCCGGAGGCCTGGGCAATGAAGATGCCAAAAAGGAGGCTGACAAACTTTTGGCCAGCCTGTTCAAGCTTGAAGAAGCATTGCCGGAAAGCACTGCGGTATTTCAGCTTAGGGCCATGGGCTTCTGGTCACGCCTTGCTCCATTGGGCAGAAAAAAAACGGTAATAATCGAACACGCCGATACAATGCTAGAGTCATCCAGAAATGCAATTCTTAAAATTTTGGAAGAGCCGCCCGAGCATTGCACGTTTATCCTTACCACAAGCAGAAAACAGGCCATAATCCCTACCGTTCTTTCCAGGTTGAGGCCGTACCAGTTCTTGCAAAGAAATGAAGAAAGCTCCCGTCTGGTTATAAAGCGGATTTTCAGGAATGAGGACAGCAATAGCAGCAGCCTGGAATCATACATAAACAGCCACAGAAGCATAAGCGGAAAAGAACTTTACAAGGCTGCAGCGGATTTTATGCTGGCGCTGTCTGACAAGCTGGACAGCTCTGTATTTAGCGGGCATGGCGGCAGCCGCACCTTTTTGGATGCGGGGCTGCTGGAGCATTATGGCCCGGCACCCGGGCTGGATGAAGCCATGGAAAACCTGTTCCGGCTTACAAAAAACTTCGGTGCCGGCGATGATGCATATTCCTGGACTTTTGCCGCCTTTTTGGAAAAATGCAGCGAAATTCTGGCTTTGCAGCTAAGGCATAAAAATGCAAACACGGAAACAATAAGGCTGTCGGAATTGTTCAACAAGCTGGCCAAGGATGCCATGATCAGAAAGACGGACTACAAACTGCAGGGAACAGCTCTGTGTCAAAGGCTGGCAGGAAGTTTTTTGCGCTTTGCTGCTGAAAGCAGGCTGTCAGGCAGGGAGGTATCCATAACATGAGAAAGTTCCTTGAACGGGCCATGGACAAGGTATCAAGAATGAACGAGGAGTCCATAAGGGGCTTGTTGCGCATTCTTTCTGATGAAAATGAAAGGCTTGAAGCGGTCCTGGATTCCATGCTGGACGGCATAGCTGTTTGCGATGAGGACCATATACCTATTCTGGTAAACAAGGCTGCCGAGCGTTTTCTGCCCCTGTCGTACACAAATCTTTTTGACCAAGCCCTGTGGGACAGTGTCAGGGACGAAGAGCTGTCGGTTTTTTTTGACACAGCCCTTAACGGGGACGAATCCATCCTGGACAGGGAATTTGCCATTGACACCAAACTGGGAGCCAGGGTGCTTTCGTTCAGCATAACACCCCTTGTAAGGGATCAGCGAATAAAGGGTACCCTGATACATATACAGGACACTACAGAAAAAAGAAAAAAGGAGGCCAGGCTGCGCAGGGCAGAAAGCCTGGCTTCGCTTACCACGCTTGCCGCCGGAGTAGCGCATGAAATTAAAAACCCGCTAGGGTCCATCAGCATTCATGTGCAGCTGCTTGAAAAAGCCATGAAGGAAAAGCCCGACAAAAAAATGGAGCGCTATCTAAGTATTGTGTCCGAAGAAATTGACCGCCTGAACAAAATTGTGGTCGATTTTCTTTTTGCCGTACGCCCTATGGACATAAAACCGATAAATGATGACATAAATGCCCTGGTTCTGGAGCTTGCGGAATTCATGAAACCTGAAGCAAAAAATGCCGGAATAGAACTGGAAGCAAAACTGGAAGCTTCGGCAAACCCGGTTCCTTTTGACAGACGCTACATAAAACAGGTCCTATTGAACCTTATAAAAAATTCCATGTCAGCCATGCCAAAAGGGGGGAAACTCCTTTTGGAAACAAGCAGCAACCAGGACGAGTTTATAATCAGGGTTGAGGACAGCGGTAGCGGTATTGACAATGACAAAATAGGAAAAATTTTTGAACCCTATTATACCACAAAAGAAAATGGCACCGGCCTTGGTTTGACACTAAGCTACAAAATTATAAAAGAGCACGGGGGAGACATAAGTGTCAGCTCAAAACCGGGAACGGGTTCCGTGTTTACAATAAGCCTTCCCGTACCTCAAAAGGAAAAACGCCTTTTGCCTGCGGAAACCGGGGACTTCCCGTTTATGGGCAGTACTGCATAATTCCATTTTACGGAACAGCAATATTTTGCATGGCATTCCATTTTTTGGCTTGCAACATGCATGTTAGGAGACGGCCAGGATGAAGTTTACAATTTTGATAATAGATGACGAAAAAAACATACGGGAAGGTCTTGGAGAGTCGCTGGGCCTGGACGGCTATAATATAATATTGTCCACTGACGGCCAGGACGGAATAAGGCAGGTGGACAGCCGGGATGTGGACCTTGTTATCACCGACCTGAAGATGCCTGTTTTGTCCGGGCAGGAAGTTTTGGAGCATGTGGCATCCAGGTATCCGTCGGTTCCAGTAATCATGCTGACCGGTCACGGGACGGTGGAGGATGCCGTAGAAGCAATGCGCAAAGGCGCTTATGATTTTATAACAAAACCGGTAAACCTGGACCATCTGTCCATACTGGTAAAAAGGGCGCTGGAAAGAAGGGAGCTTTCCAGGAGAAATGAAGAGCTGAAAGAGGAAGTGGAACTTCAGCAACGCAGCTCCAGCATTATAGGCAAAAGCCCGGAAATTGCCAGGATATTCGAGCTGCTCAGAAGGGTAGCGCCAACCAAGGCAAGTGTGCTCATAAACGGAGAATCGGGCGTAGGCAAGGAACTCGTGGCCGATGCAATTCACAATCTGTCCGCCAGGGCTGACAAGCCTTTTATAAAAGTGCACTGTGCTGCTCTGGCTGAATCACTGCTGGAAAGCGAACTGTTTGGCCACGAAAAAGGTTCTTTTACTGGCGCACAGGCCAGAAAAAAAGGCCGCTTTGAACTGGCCCACGAAGGCACTCTGTTTCTGGATGAAATAGGAGAAATTAACCAGAATGTACAGATCAAAATTTTAAGGGTTCTGCAGGAAAAGCGTTTTGAAAGAGTCGGCGGGGAAGAAACAATAGAAACAGATGTTAGAATCATAGCTGCCACCAACAAGGACCTTAAAAAAGAAATAGCAGCCGGAAACTTCAGGGAAGACCTGTATTACAGGCTGAATGTTGTAAACATAACAGTACCCGCCCTAAGAAACAGAAAGGACGACATACCCCTTTTGGCAGCTGCCTTTCTGGAAGAATTTTCAAAGGACAACGGCAAAACCATAAACGGCTTTGATCCAAAGGCAAGGGCGGCCATTTATGCCTATTCATGGCCGGGCAATGTAAGGGAATTGCGCAATTGCATAGAAAGTGCGGTTGTAATGGCTGCGGGAGACATAATAACTATAGATGACCTGCCTCCCGGAATAAGGCCAGAGGGCGGAGAGGGCAATATCGTAATTCCCATAGGGTCCAGTCTTGCAGAAACGGAACGTATCCTTATAAAAGAGACTCTTGCTGGCCAGGGCGGCAACAAAAGCAGGACTGCCGAAATTTTGGGAATTGGCAGAAAAACTCTTTATCAGAAAATAAGCGACTATTCTTTGGAAACAGAAGACAGGGCATAGGCTATGGCCCGCCTTTTTGCATCGCTGTCCGTTCTGGCCACTCTAAGGGTGGCAGAAAATATGTTGTCCCTGGTAGCTCTGGCTATTTGCAGTATGTTGTCTTTAAGGCCGGGCGCAGCGCGTTCATAAGCGCTTGCAATCTCTGCCTGGCCCTGGGCAAGGCCCAAAACAGCTGCAGCCTTTATGCAAGCGGCAACAACATCATTGTCAGTATCGTATAAACCCTTTCTTAGAAATACCCATGAACTGCGTTTTCCAGACAAGCCAAGACCTATAGCCGCCCTTTTTCTGGTTTCTGCATCCCCGGCTGTTACAAGACTTTTACCCAGAGAAAAAATGTCATCCGTTTCTGCAAGGCTGGCTTTGCGCCTGGCTATGGAATCATCCGGTTTGGCTATGGCCAGTTGTTCGTAAGCCCGCCTTACCATGGAAAAGCGCCCGGCTGTTTCTGGATTTCCGGAAGCATCCGGATGCAGTTTGAGCGACAGGTTTCTGTAAGCACGCTTGATCTCTGCTGACGGAGCCCCTGGTTCAAGGCCAAAGGTGAGATATAAAAGCTTCTTTCTGTCTAAAACTGTTTTATCCAGCTTGACGCTTTCCAAACTACTGTCCTTACTAATAGCCGTTCATAGACAATGGCTTCACTCTATGTTATCCGGCTATTTGTGTGCCCTAAGCAAGACTCACTTTTTTGCTCTTTTATTCTTGGCTCATGCGCCTGCTAGCCAGCTCTGATATAAGGCCTTCCAGCAATTCAGCAAGGCTTTCTGCCATAGGGTCATCCGCATCCATAGTTACGGCTTTATCTGTCAATTCCTTTAATTCGCTGGCAAGGGCAGAATCCAATACTAGTCCTTCCGCTTTCATGATTGCGGTTTTTGCCAAAACACCGAGCCTGTATTTTGGGGGATATTCCTCCTTGGTGCCGCCAAGCAGAAACACCGACTGTTCCGATTTTGTGTCCAGATCCATGGCTTTTACCAGCAGCAGGTCTCCTTCATCAATGGAAAATTCCACAACTATCCTGGCTTCTCCTTTTTTTGCGTATCTTATTCCGGGAAGAAGAAAACGCCCTACAGAGCTGGGGTTTGCTGTTGAGTACAAGCTGTCCGATTGCAATACATGCAGCTCAACGCTTTGCTGATAATCCTCAACAGTGGTAAAAAGCCTTTTGCCGCTGGCTGGCAAGGCGGCATTTTTGGCTATTAGCGGAACAAAAGATCCGTCGTCCAGCTCCAGTCCGAAACTTCTTGAAGACACATCTATAAACTCCAGATCCGGATATTTGCCGTCGATTCTGGCTGCTTCTATAGCTGCACCCAATGCCACAATTTCTTCAGGATTGAGCCTGGGTTCGGCAGCCAGACCCAACAGCTTTTCCAGGCTGTCCCTGACCAAGGGTATGCGGCTGGTGCCTCCGGATAAGACTAGCATGTCAATATCTTCCGGCTTTAGCGAACAGTCATTTAATACCTTTGCTACCAACTCCATGCTTCTGTCTACAATGGGCTCTATAATGGAATTGAACTGTTCCCTGTTTATGGAAATAGCAGGATGCACCAACCCTTTTGGCCCATTTATAAACGGTATGGCCAGGCTCGCTTCTTCTCTGCCAGAAAGTTCAATTTTGGTTTTTTCGCACAAATCCATGATTATGAGGCCAAGGGCCATATCCTTTTCCGGGTTTACCCCGTATTCTTCATAGAAGCGCTTTGCAACATATTTGTATAAAGCCTTGTCAATATCTGTTCCACCAAGGCTGTCATCTCCTTCGCTGCTTATCACCCGGTATTGGCCATTGGATTCTTTTAAAAGGCTTACATCAAAAGTTCCACCCCCAAAGTCGTAAACAAGCACAAGTTTGTCAGCATTTTTGCTGCTGGTGTTTTTGGCCAAAACCGCTCTGGCAAGGGCTGCAGCGCTGGGTTCGTTGATTATGCGCGCAACTTCCATTCCGGCCTTTTCTACAGCAAGGCGCACAGCACGGCGCTGAACTTCTGCAAAACGGGCTGGTACGCATACTACCGCTTTTTTTATAGCAAAACCCAAATACTCTTCTGACTCCGTTTTTATTTTTTTAAGGAAAATAGAAGCAGCCTCTACGCTGTCTATTTCCGCGTTGCCGAATTTTAATTTGTCAACTTTACCAAGCTTCTTTTTTATTTCTGTTAAAACAGACAAGGGTTCGGTTAATACATGATTTTTGGCAGAACTTCCTACCAGTATTTCGCCATTGGCCGTCTTGGCCATTATTGACGGGCTAGCCCTCTCGCCCTTCCTGTTGGGTATTATAACAGGCTGGGCATCATCCACCCACGCGCATAAAGTATTGCTTGTTCCAAAATCCAGTCCTATGGTAGCGCGCAAAATAATTATCCTAAAGGCTTGCTTTGCCTCTCCCTGTCCAGGGATATAACCAGATCCACTTCTGCCATTGTCGCATCCAGTCTGGCGGCTATAATATCACTGGAAAAGCCCCTTTTAAACAGGGACAGAACTTTGTCGGCAAAGGACTCTTCTATAGGAAGAGGCTTTTCGGAAAAGCGGATAAACGGAATTGCGGATTCCTTTTCTGGTTCAGGCTGGCTTGCTGGGGGTATTCTGGCTCCGGAGAATCTGCCCAAGCTGTCATAAACAGCTGCTTCCTTTTTCCTGTTGGATAGTTCCTTGTCCAGGGCAGCTATCCTTTTGTCTGCCTGGCCCAACATTTCTTTAAGTGCGGCCATCCGGTCTTCCAGTATGCTTATATTTCTGTCCGCACTGGCATCAAGCTCCATTACCAGAGCCGCCATCTCGCGTCTTACCCTTTCTGTCTCGCTGGCAGAACCCAGATAGTTGCGTATCTTGTATTTTACCCAGACAAGCAAAACCAGGTTTATTACAATTTGAAAGACAATTAAAACCAGAATAGTGTTCATTATTATCCCGAAATATCTATATGGCTGCCAAGATCCGGGTCGCTAATTATTTCAGCAGTACTGGAGCCTTGCTCGTCTTTATTCCCGTCTTTGGAGCCCTGGCCAGAAGCGCTGGAGCCGCTTCCCTGGTTTTTATTGTTTACAGATTTGGCAGCAGTCTGGTCATCCTTAGGCCTATGAACTGTTTTTGAAGCTTCATCCTCCATTCGTACTATCAAATTGCCATGCAAGCCCGCATGAAGGCTGGCGCCGTCTTTTTCTGCCGACTGCTGTCGTCCCACCTGGTTGAGCTGGGAAAACAGGGTTTGAAGGTCAATCGGCTTAATTGGCATCTCCGCCTCCCTTTTTGAGAATGTCAGGGTCAAATTCCTCGTAGCGGGTGGTCTTAATCATGGCGTTTTCAAGGTAGAAGGTCAAAGCCTTATATTCATTTTTAATTTTTTCGCGTATATCCCTTATGACGATTTCTGTCCCGGGGTAAATGCGTCCGGATACGCTCACCTTGCCATGGGTCTTCAGGTTGTTAAGATAGGCATGAATTGATTCGGATTCCGATTTTAATCCGGACAGCTCCTCTTTCATCTCGTTCCTGTTTTGCACAAGCTCATTAAGAACAGCCTGTTTGTCTTCTGGCAGCCCTTTGCGCTGTCTTTTTGTTTCATTCATTGTATATATGTTTTTGTCCAGCTCTTCCATCCGGCGTAAAAGCACTTTTTGTTTTGCCTCAAGCTCATCCAGTTTGATCTTGCTTTTTGGATCAGAGCCAACTTCAAGTATCGTTTCTGCTCCTCCGGTAGGAGAGCCAACGGTTTTTGCATTTATCTCCTCACAGGCCATGTATCTGCCGCCAATTATGGCCGCCTGTTTTTGGCCGGTACACACAATACGTTTTTCTGCAATTATGTCGGAATTGATTATGCTGGCGGATACAATAACATTTTCTCCGGCAACAATTTTGGCATTTTCGATGAATTTTGCCCACACGGACTTGCCGGCTGTTGCCGTACCTGATCCCTTTCCGGTAATACCCTGATGTACAATTATGTCGCCTTCTGCGCTCAATTCTGCCCTGCCAACGTTCCCGCGTACTTCTATGTTGCCTGTCGCTTTTACAGAAAAACCATCTTCTACATTTCCTACTATTATAATGGTGCCAAGGAAGAACTGGTTGCCGGTTTTAAGATCTATATTGCCGTTTATGGTATATACAGTCTCCACATTTATTTTATTGTTCAAATAAATGGCTTCTCCGTTTACATCCGCAATGACAGAAAGTCCGTCTTCGCTGGCATGGACATTTTTGCCCAATGGCAGCGGAATATCCTTGCCGTTTTTGGAAGGGAGCAGTTTTCCTGTTACAGTGCGGCCGGCAACTCCCTGCTCAGCCTCCATTTTTCTTGCAAGCACCTGCCCTTCAACAACATTCTGGACTAAATTGAGTTCTTTATAGTCCACCCTGCCATTTTTTTCTTCCAGGTTTATTTTGGATCGGTCGGTTTCAAAAAGGAATTTTATTTTGGCGTCTTCGCCATTATACGGCTTTTGGCCCAGCGCTACTGTGACAGGTTCTTTGTATTTGGGAGAATCTTCCAGGCTTTGGAGCACATCCTCCAATACCCCAAATACCACACGGTTGTTTCTTAAATAAGCCAGGATTACGTCCTTGGACAAGTCGCAACCCCCGGCTTGCGGAGGGGTAAGGATAACCTTTGCATCCATTTCCTGTGAACCTACATCTACGGCCAATAGTGCATCTGCAGAAGGGTTGGCAATAAAGCTGCCTACTATGACCCATTCGCCAGATGCTTCCCTGACTGTATCACTTACAAGCCTTTCGTCAAAATCCCTGATGGCCCTTGCATGAAGTTTCTCTATAGCCCGTTTTTCTGTAGCTTTTTTGCCCTTGCCTTCCGGAGAGGTTATTTTCAGCAAAGCTCCGTCAATAGCCAGGCGCACATAGCACTGGCCATCCACATCCTTTTTGGCTGTGTGGGCTTCAATTTGCAGGTCAATTTCAGTATGAAAACTGTCTTCTTGCTGCAATTCAACTTTTTGTTTGCCGGATGATTCATACGCGCTTATTTTCCATGCTTTGCGCCCCAAACCCAAAATTCCACTCTGCCCTTTTTCCAGAATGTTGTATTCCAGCCTGCCAACCGAGCTGTCCAGCTGTACTGCAGCGCTGTTAAGTGCTTCTTCAAGGCTGGGGCCTTCGGCAATTATGGTTTTTTTGTCTCCATCTTCATCCAGATAGCGGCGCATCAGCTCACGAATGGCATCTAAGCCTATGGTGGCTGCCATTTATAAAATGCCCTTTCGGTAATGGGTAAGCTTGGCTCTGAGCTTTAAAATGGCTTTGGTATGTATCTGGCTTACCCTTGACTCGGTCACATCCAGCACCTTGCCTATTTCTTTAAGTGTCAATTCTTCGTAATAATATAAGACAAGCACCTTTTTTTCATTTTCTGGCAAGTCCTGGATTGCGGCAATAACAACGCGGCGTATTTCATCTTTCTCTATAATGGAGTCGGGGCTTAGTGATGCCGGGCTTTCTATGCTGTCACCTATAGTCATGCTTTCTGTTTCATCCGCTGTATACCATATATCGTTCAGGGACAAAACCGAAGTGCTGGAAATTTTCAGCATGGTTTTGGAGTATTCTTCATCTGTCATTCCAAGGGTTTTTGCTACTTCCTGGTCGCTGGCCGGCCTGCCCAGTTTTGCTTCTGTTTGAAGTATGGCTTCTTCTATTTCCTTGGTTTTTTGCCTTACCGAACGCGGAACCCAGTCAAGGCTGCGAAGCTCGTCAAAAATGGCTCCTCGTATCCTGGTAACAGCATAGGTTTTAAACTTGACATTCTTGTCCGGGTCAAACTTGTCAATGGCATCAATTAGGCCAAAAACGCCAAAGCCGACAAGGTCGTCAAACTCTACAGAGGCCGGCATATTGGCAGCTACCTTGCCTGCTACATATTTGACCAGCGGAGCATATTGCTTAATGAAAGATTCCCTTATCAACGGATCTTTTTGTTTTTTATAAGAAGCCCAGAGCTCTTCTTCACTATGATGCTCCAGCAGGGTACGATTCATTTTTTAGGGCCCTTTCTGGTCTTTGCGCAATAGGGTCTGAACCGCCTTGGCTAGGGCGGCTGTATCTGTACCAGCAACGGGATTGCCGTGGCTGGGCATTGAAGATGAAGGACCAGGCAGACGGGAATAGTCATTGGCCGCATTTTCCCTGGCAACATCCGAAGTTTCGTTTCCATCACCAGCATAATTTTGTGAAGCAAATGAATCGCTGAAATTGTCTAAATCCGGAAGGGAATCCAGGTCATCAAGGCTTACAGAAGGTCTGGGCATGGTCTGTTCAGCTGCAATTTCGTCTTGTACAAGCGGGCTGCTGTCCAGAAAGTGAAGCTCGTTTTTAAGCTCTTTGGTATTCAGTAAAGTGCTATTGTTTTGTGCAACTGCAGCATTGTCTGATGAAGGCGTCATATCCTGTCCTTCTTCCGATAACACTATGTCCACCCTGGAGCCTGGCAAAGCCTCTCCGCTCCATGCTTCCTGACCGGAGCTGGCTTCCAAAAGCTCGGGGATAAAGCGGCTAACGGTTTTTATGGCTGCAAATACCAGCAAAGCAAAACCAAAGCCCGAAACAAGCGCTCTGATCAAAATTATGCCAAATTGTACTTTGGAAAATGCGGAGATTATTATTGACAATATCAGTGCGCCAAGCCCTGCAAAGGCGGACGCGCGTATACTCGAGTCCACCATTTATACCCCTCCCATTTATCATTAGAGTAAGGCATAAGAGCTTGTCTAGTCAAGCTTTGTAAAGAATTGTTTAAAACTTGCCTTTACTGCCGGCTATTCCCTGGCAAAAAGTTTTTTTATCAAACGGCTGATGCCCTTGTCATCTACCAGTTCGGTTTTTTCTATTCTGTTCATCAAATGCTGAATGGATATGGATGCCTTGCTTTTTGGGTCCATAACCATAAAAGGCTTTTGCTTTAGCACAGAGCTGGATACAATGGGGTCTTCATAAATACAGCCCAGGTATTCCACTTTAAGGTTTAAAAACTGGCTGGATATATTGACAATACGCTCTGCCACTTTACGTCCTTCTGTCACATTTTTAACCCTGTTTACAACAAGCTTGAGCCCAATATTGAGGTTCTCCACCTCTGTTGCAATTATCTTGATAATGCCGTATGCATCGGTGATGGCTGTGGGTTCCGGAGTAGTAATAATTATGGCATCATCTGCAGCGGCAACAAAGGACAGTACGTTGCTGGAAACGCCAGCACTGGTATCGATTATTATTATGTCAACATTGCTTAAGGCATATAATTCCGAAATAAAGCTTTGTCTTTCTTCTTCATTCAGATTGGCAATTTTGGAAAAACCCGATGCTCCGGCCAATATTTGTATGCCATATTCCGTATCCAGAATTATATCCTTCATTGTTTTTTGTTTTCTGATTACATGATAAAGATTATATCTTGGAATTATATTCAGCATTATGTTTACATTAGCAAGACCAAGGTCGGCATCCATAACCATTACTCTTTTTCCGCTTCTTGCATAGGCTATAGCCAGGTTAACAGACAGATTGGACTTGCCTACTCCACCCTTGCCGCTAGCCACAGTTATAACCCTTGTTTTTTTTACTGCAGCCTTGCTCAGGGTCTTGGCATTCATCATTTCTCTTAGTTTCTGAGCCTGGTCTTCCATATAGAATTACTCCTTGAAGGTTTTTTGCTACAGTTTTCCGTATCTCTCTTCTAGTTTCGGACGATTTACATGGAAACCTTCGAGCTTCATTAAAAATTTTAGCGGATGGGACACGCAAATATCCTGGGGCACCTTTTGCCCGTCTGTAAGCCAAACTGCGGTTTTTCCTGCCTCTGCCATGGCGGACAAAACATTGCCAAGCCGGCTTGTTTCATCCAGTTTGGTAATTACCAGGCCCCGGTAATTAAATGGCTCAAACTGCCGAAATATATCCAGCATATCCGGAGTTTTGGTGGTTGCAGAAACAGCCAGGTATACTTCAGCCTGGGATCCGCAAGCTTCCAGTATTTGCCGCATTTCTGCCAGCTTGATGGCGTCTTTTGGGCTTTTTCCTATGGTATCTATGAGAATAACCTCGGTATCCTTATGCATTTCCAGCAATTCATTCAATTCTTTTGCGCTTTCTATTACAGAAACGGGTATTCTCATGATTCCGGCATATTTTTCTATTTGTTCCACAGCACCTATCCGGTAGCTGTCTATGGTAATCATTCTTACAGAACTGGCAGAAAAGCCGCCCAAGCCAAGGCTGTTGAGAGCGGCAAGTTTTGCTATTGTTGTGGTTTTGCCAACACCAGTTGGGCCCACAAGAACTATGATCTTTGGTTTGTGATGCTTGGGTGCGGGAGCAGCTTTTATGTCATCAGCTATCCATTCCAGGGCTGTTGAGGATACCAGTTCAAAATCATCCAGCTGATCCAGGCTAAAATCGGCTTTGGCTCTGGCAAGCAGGTATTTTCTGTAGTTGGAAGAAAAATCGTTATCTATTAGCAATTCATTCAGGCTGGCAAGGCTGGGATGATCTGTTTCCGGAGCCGACAAGTTTCTGGAAGACTCTGTAATGGCCAGCTTCAGGGACCTGACCTCATTTAATACTTCTTCCATGGCACTGTTGTGTTTTATTTTTTCCAGCAACAGCCGTTTTTCATCTTCTATTGCGGATTTTTTCTTTTCTTCCTCTCTTACCCCGTCATCCTTTAGGTAAAAGGTAAGTTCGACACCTTCTTTTCCAAACAAGCCCAGAAAGCCGCCCTGCCTTATTGTTCTCTGGCTTAAAATTTTGGCCGCAGCTCCATAACGGGCCCTGACTTTTTCCAGCACCTCTCTGTGGGTAGCGCCTTGTTCAACAAGGTATTGCATAAAGCTTTATCCTTCCAGACGTATCTCGCCAATGGCTTCAACCTGCACATCTGCTACAATCTCTGGCACAGACAATACCACTAGGTCGGGGATTTCTCTTTCTGTACTGGATTTTACAAGTGCCCTGGCTGCTTCCGAACACAGTATAACAGGGAAATAGCCCTGTTTTTGTACTGCCGATACTGCCAGCGTCAAAGCCTTGATCCATTGTCTCTGTACCCCGGGTTCCAATGCTGACATTACTCCCGAATGGGTTTCTACCCTGGCATCTATGATTTTTTGCTCCATGGCAGGTTCTATTGTAAGCACTCTTATTGTCTTGTCCTGGTCCGCATACTGAAGGCAAATCTGCCTGCCCAATGCCTGCCTTGCCTTTTCTATAAGGAAGCCCGGATCCTTGGTAATACCGGCATAATCTGACAAGGCTTCAAATATGGCTACGAGGTTTCTGATGGATACCTGTTCCCGCAAAAGCCCCTGCAGTACTTTCTGGATTTCTCCAAGGCTAAGGTGCTTTTGTGTATCTTCCACAACAGCGGGGTAATCCTTTTTAAGGGCTTCAAGCATGCCGTGAATTTCCTGGCGGCCAAGTATGTCGGCCGCATTGCGTTTGATTATTTCTGTCAGATGTGTTGCAATTATGCTCGGCGCATCCACAACAGTGTAGCCGGCCCTCTCTGCCTTGTCCCTGCTTTCCTCGTTAATCCATACGGCACTCAAGCCGAAAGCCGGATCTTTGGTACGTTCTCCCTGAATTTCCTCTGTCACTGTACCGGGATTGATGGCCATATAGCTTGAAGGCCTTATTGTGCCCCTGCCCATTTCCACGCCGCGTATTTTGAAGCAATACTCGGAAGGCTCCAGCCTCATATTGTCTATTATTCTTATTCTTGGTACCACCAGGCCCATGTCTATGGCGCTCTCTTTGCGTATCCGCGTAACCCTTTCCAGCAATTCTGCGCCCTTGTCTTTGTCTACAAGCGGAATGAGTCCGTAACCAAGCTCCAGGCTTATGGGGTCAAGCGGAACTATAGGAGACAGTTCATGCGCTGATTCGGTTTTTTTGGCCACTCCCTCGGCACTTCTTATTTTAGCTTTGTCGGATTCTAGCACAGCCTTTTTGGACAGCATATAAGCCAGATAAGCCATGGATACAGCTATGGGCAGCAGCACATACCAGGGGAAGCCGGGCAAAAAGGCCATGGCTACCATCACCGCAGCACCAACCCAGTATACCCTGGCGTTTTGTGTAAACTGGTTAGTAAGCTCCGCCCCAAAACTGCCCTGGCTGTTAGCTCTTGTTACTATTACACCTGTGGCGGTGGAAACCAGCAAAGCGGGCAGCTGAGAAACCAAGCCGTCTCCTATTGTAAGGGATATATAGGTGTTAAGTGCCGCCTGGGCACTCTCGCCGTGTATGACCATACCTACAATAAAACCGCCAATTAGGTTTATGATGCTTATAAGTATACCAATGGTAACATTTCCGGAAACAAACTTGCTTGCACCATCCATCTGGCCGTAAAAATCCACTTCCTTTTGTATATCTTCGCGTTTTTTATTGGCTTCTTCTTCGCTTATGGCACCAGAGCTGTATTCGTTGTCAACAGACATTTGCTTAACGGTCATGCCGTCAAGGGTAAAGCGGGCAGCTACCTCGGCTATTCGGGTTGCGCCTTTGGTAATAACTATTGCCTGCATGGCAATAATTATTATAAAAATGATAAAACCTACAACCAGGCCTTTTGATCCGCCCGAACCAACCACAAAACTGCTAAAAGCCCTGACTATTTTGCCGTTAAAATTTGCTCCGTTTATAAGAATAAGCCTTGTGGAAGAAATATTGAGTGCAAGACCAAAAAGGGTGGTTACAAGGAGCATCATTGGAAAGATGGTAAAATCCACAGCCCTTTTCATGGACAGAACAAGCAACAGTATTAACAGCGACAGGGCCAGATTAAGAGACATGAATACATCTAAAAGCACCGTAGGTACCGGAATGATAATCATTAGAACTATAGTTACGGCCGCAATGGCAACTATGTAATCGGAGAGATTGGTGGTAAAAGTTTCTTTAATTATTCTTTTGCTGTCCGACATTTTATCCTTGTCATGCTATCCCGAATCCTAAAAATTCTCAACGCCTTTAAATGGCCGCCAAAGGCTTCATATGCTGCCCATGGATGCGTATTTGGCAGCCAACCTGGCATCAATTTTTGCAACATGAGCCAATAGCATAGAAATGGCTTCATAGTAAGATTCCGGGATAGTTTCGCCAATTTCCACATCTCTGTAAAGAGCCCGTGCCAAAGGCTTGTTTTCTATTATAGGAACTCCTGCCTGTCTGGCTATTTCTCTTATGCGCAAGGCCATTTCGTCCGCCCCTTTTGCATTGACGGTAGGAACAGCCATGGTTGCCGGATCAAACTCTATGGCTACTGCAAAATGTGTAGGGTTGGTAACTACCACATCCGCCTTTGGCACATTGGCTGCCATGTTTTTGGACAAAATCTCCCGCATTTTATCCCTCAGGCGGGCTTTTAAAAGGGGATCCCCCTCAAACATTTTGTGCTCTTCTTTGACTTCCTGTTTTGTCATTTTGAGGCGCTTTTTATACATCCGTTTTTGATAAATAAAGTCAATTATGGCTATGACCAGCATTAAAACAGCTGACTCTATTATAATTCTGAGAACAATTTTGCTAATATAGACAGAAGAGTTCCAGATTGAAGAAGAATATAGGCGCGCCAGCTTTGGAAACTCGCCAGCAATATTCAAATATGCTACTAGCGCTACAATAGCCACCTTAAAAAGCGATTTTGCAAGATTGAAAAGAGCCTCCAAAGAAAACAGGGTTCTTTTAAAGTACTGGCCAAATTGCGGCACCACCCTTTTCAGGTCCGGCTTGATAGGTTTGGTGGTAAACAAAAAACCAGTTTGCAGTATATTTCCGGCTATGCCTGCTATAAGGGCCACAATAGCTAGGGGCAAAACTATCTGCGAAAAGTTGCTGAAAAAAGCCATTGCTATGGGGCCGGCATCGGAAACAGGATCCAGCTCTGTGGACACTGTCAGAAACCATCCGGTCATGCTGCGCAAGCCAGAAAACATCCATGGCCCCAAAACCACAAGAGCCAGCGCAGTTAAAAGCAAGCCCAAAGCTGAAACAAGATCCGGGCTTTTGGCAACCCGCCCTTCTTCCCTTTCCTTTCTAAGCCGATATTCTGTCGGCTCCTCGGTCTTGCCTTCGTCCTCAGGCGCAAACCATTGCAAATGAATCAGGGAAATATCCGCAAGCCGGGTTTCCAAAAGGCAGCCCAGGTCAAGCTCGGAGCTTTGTCCGGTCAATTTTTGCCTCCCATAAACACGAGGCTCAAATGTTCAAAGCTTGTGTCTATAATGCCGGTAAAAGCTTCTATCATGTATGGCATGGATACAGCCATTATCAAAAATGCCACAAGAATGGATATAGGAAAGCCTTCTGACAGCAAGTTTATCTGTGGAGCGGCTTTGGATAAAAGTCCGGTGCTTACAGATATTAAGAGCAGGGTTCCAAATATCGGAAAAGCCAAAACAAGCGCATTCTGAAACAAAAGTCCCAAAGCGCCTGCCACATAAGCATAAAAATCATTCCTATAAACAATCAGGTCTATTGCCTTGAATGACAGGAAGCTGCCCCTTACGCCTATAAGAAACAGCCTTTGAAAGCCTCTGGATGATACAAAAACAAACATGGATACCAGGTTCAAAAATTGACCAACAACAGGAATTTCTACTTGCGCCAATGGATCAAAGGTTTCCGAAGCCCCAAAGCCCATCTGCAAAGAAAAAAACTGACCTGCAGTAGTAAAGGCGCTATAAATAAGGGTAAGAAAAAATCCAATAATAAGACCTATCATGACTTCGCCAGCCAAAATGGCCAAATAGGCTCCCAGGGTATCCGGCATGGGGTAGCCGGCTTCCTTGACCCATGGGAAAACTGCTGCAGCTGCAAAACCGGCCAAGCCCACTTTGGCCACTTGCGGAACCCCTTCTCCGGACAAAAGCGGTGCTGTTTCTATCATGGCAAGGATCCTTGCTGCTATGATAAAAAAAAGGTCTGCATTGTTTACAAGTAAAGCCAGCATCGCAAAGCCTAAATTGCCATTTGCGGTATCAGATCAAACAGGCGCTTTGTGTATTCTGACAAATGGGTAAACATCCAGCCGCCCAAAAGAGCCAATACCAGCAGGATGGCTGCAATTTTTGGTACAAAGGTAAGAGTTTGTTCCTGAATACTGGTTGTAGCCTGAATGATGCTTACTGTCAGCCCCACAATCAGGGCTGTAAGCAATATTGGGGCTGCAAGTATTACTATTTCAAGTACGGCTCCCGTCATAAGCGCTGCTGCCTGGGACGTATTCATGACATGGCCCTTAGAAAGGATTCAACCAGCTGTCTGGTCATAAGATTCCAGCCATCCACCAGCACAAAAAGTACCAGCTTGAACGGTGTGGATATCATGACGGGAGGAAGCATGATCATGCCCATGGACATGAGAGTGGAAGCCACAACCATGTCTATTATTATAAAAGGAATGTACAGAAGAATTCCTATCTTGAATGCTATGGTCAGCTCTGAAAGAATAAAAGACGGAATAAGAATGTATGTGGGTACGTCCGCAAGGGTTTGCGGTTTGGATAAGCCGCGCATGCTCATAAAAAGCCTTATGTTTTCCGGGTCTTTTTGCATTTGCGAATACATAAACAGCCTGAATGGCTTTTCTGCGTTTCTGTAAGCTTCTTCTATTCCTATCTGCCCATCCGACAATGGCTTGAAGGCATCTGTATATACTTCTTCAAAAACCGGCCACATTATAAATACAGTTAGAAAAAGGGCTATGCCCATCAAAACCTGGCCAGGCGGCACCTGCTGCAGAGACAAAGCCCTTTTTATAAAATCCAGTACTATTGATACACGTAAAAAGCTGGTAAGCAGGATTATAAGGCTGGGAGCCAAGGACAGTACTGTTAGCAGCAGCAACAGCTGTAAACTGAAAGCCACTTCCCTGCCGGTTTCAGGAGAGCGGACAGACAGATCCACAAAAGGAAGTACCGGCAGGTTTTGTGGTATTTCGCTGCCGGCCCGGGCCGCAGTTGCAGGAAAGTTTCCTCCTGCTGCCTGGGCGTTGGGAACAGGAATACTTCTGGCACGGTCTGCTGCTCCAAGAGGAAATTCCTGCTGGGCATGAATACTGCCAAGACAGAGCACCAAAAAAACCAGAAATGTAATTCGCCTCAAATGAACCCTCCGGAAAGAAGCGCATGCATCGCTTAAAAACCTGTTAAAACAAAGGGAGACCTCTACAAACTTCAGTTCTGAGAAGTCTTTATAAAAGCACTATAGCTTTTTTAGTCTGTCCCTTTGCTGTGATAAAAAGTCGCCGGCAAGCCTGTTCCTGCTTGCTTTTTTATTGCCAAGTCCAAGCCTGGCAACAAGGCTGCTTGCAAAATCCCTGGGCGGAGCTACAGGAGCCTGGGCTGACCTCAATTCAAGAGTATCGATAATTTCCTTGTCGCTTATTTCTGATATCAGTCCTACAGAATTGTCTGAGGCTGCCAACAGCCATGCTTTGCTTCCCAGGGAGACCACATGCAGCATCTTGCCCGGGCCCAGGCTGGTACTGGCCAAAATTTTAAGATATGTGTCCTCTTCTGTTTTTGGCCTAGAAGCTCGCT
>JAKPMS010000165.1 GCA_029548805.1 Spirochaetota bacterium
CTGTGTTTATCCGCCTTGGCCAGCATGCCAGTAGCTGGGGACAGGGCAGGCTATTTACAGAAAGCAATCTTATGGCAGGCTCCGAAGAGGACTTTTCTTTAAGGGCCAGCCTGCCGGCCTTATTGAACGGTGTATCTGCCATTGTGCTTGCAAAAAACAATGCTGCTTCTTACAAAGATCTTTACTATGCAGGCAAAGCCGAGCTTGTTGTATGGAATACCTTTTTGTCCTTGGGGGCAAAATACCGGGAAGCAGATGGGCTTAAAGGGCTTTTGTCGGTTAAAAAGGTAATATTGGGCACGGATATTTTGTCTGACTTTGTGCTGACTTTGGATGCTGGCTTTGAGCCCGAATACATGCTGCTTGGCGGCTTTTTTAAGGAATGGGAGCGCATTAAGCTTTACGGAGAATACCTTGGAAAGCTGGACAAGCCAAAGAGTTTTGAGCATTATATTGGACTGGTGCTTGGCTATAAAAATATATTTGGCTCTACTTTTAATCTGGGCCTGGACTTTAGGCACGAGTTCCAGGGAAATTCCGGTTATATTACAAGCGCTCTTGTTTGGAAGCCATGGAAGTATATAACAGCCAGCTTGGCACTGCCTGTGGTATACGGCCCGGCCGATTCATACTATGTAAAACCAGAAAACCCCGACCCTGCTGGACGCCGCCTGGCCCTTTTGTTTGGCCTGGAAATGAAGGTAAATTTTTAAAAAGGAGCTTGTTTTTATGGAACAACAGCCCGTTACAGACAACGATGAAATTTCTTTAATAGAACTGTTCATTATACTGCTTAAGCATCGCCGGCTTGTCATTTTGCCGCTTTTGGCTGCGCTTGTTATTGTTGCTGCGCTTTACATTTTTTATCCACAATACAAAATTTCCAAAACAGAAAATGAAAAGTATTTTGAAGAAGCTTTATCTATAACTATTTCTCCAGAAGCTATCCGTTTAGGAAAAGAAAGTGCCATGCTTGATCTGCTTGACGGCTATTTTAGGGATCCATCCGTTATATACGAAACCCTTGTTGCTATGGATTACGATGCCAAGGAAAATTTGGGAATAGAGCTATACACAGACAGGGATAAAGCTATAAACCTGATAAAAAAGAGACTTATAGAAAACAAAAGCTTTCCTGGCAGAAAACTGGATAAAACACAGCGCCTGTATACCATACAAAAGGGCGGCAGCCAGCTTAGCTTAAAATTTGTTGACGAAAATCCAAAAATTGCCCGGCTTTTTCTGTCGGAAATTTCCAAAAGCGCTGTTGTAAAAATTAAGGAATACCTACAGACTCCTGCAAAAGAGTATCTTCTTATTTGTAAAGACTTGCTGGGAATGATGGAATCAACCAAAATGGACAAAGCCCTTGAGCCCAGCCTTACGGATATCTATTACAAATATGTGGTTTCCGATTCTGTTGTGCGCAAAACAATAGAACCCATTTATATAGCAGAAAGCCCGGCAACTATTTTAATGATTGATGAAACCATTCCTGAAATCCGCAAAAGCATAGCAAAAAAAGGCATAATTTTAATTTTTGCCGTTTTCTTTTTATCTGTGTTTGCTGCCTTTATCTTAAATGCCATAGAAAATGTAAAAAAGGACCCGGCTACAATGGAAAAAATAAGGGAAGCTTTGGGAAAAAACAAGGGATAAACGCCCGGAT
>JAKPMS010000186.1 GCA_029548805.1 Spirochaetota bacterium
AAAGGCCAATGCATCAATAGGCAATCTGGATGCAGCGCTCAAAGTCGTTTCCAAGCAGAGGGCAGATCTTGGAGCCTATCAGAATCGTTTTGAAATGGCTTCAAAGGGTGTTGCAATTGCCGCCGAGAACCTTCAGGCAGCAGAAAGCCGCATCCGCGATACAGACATGGCCGGCCAGATGGTAGAGTATGTCAAAAACCAAATTCTATCCCAGGCTGGCGGGGCAATGCTGGCTCAGGCCAATACAAGAACCCAGTCTGTAATGCAGCTGCTTGGCTAAGTTTTAACCGTTTTTGGGAATCCGTAATGCAAAGAGCTTCCTGGACGTCGCCTTTTTGCGGCGGATTCCCGCTTTTCCAAGATGAAGGGAGGATATCGCGCCCTCCTCCCTTCAATTTTACAAGACAGGCCTTTTGCTTTTTTGGCAAAGGACCATGAGATAGGAGGAAACGTATGACAACAGACGTTTCAGCCATTAATTCCGCTGCTGCAATTGCGGCAAAAAATGTTATCCCGGCAAGGGTTCAGACGGCAGCCAAACCAAAAGCTGAAGACATCATGAAAACAGAACCACTGGTGTCAATGGATGAAATACTGGAAAAACTGTCTGCTATAAGCGCCACTTTCAACAAAAGACTGGCTTTTAGCATCAATGAAAAACTTGACCAGGTGGTCGTCAAGGTCATTGATACGGATACCGACAAGGTAATTAGGGAAATACCACCTACAGAATTGCAGCACGTCCACGAGCGTATCAGGGAGGTTTTGGGCATCCTGTTCGACGAGCGGGCGTAAACAGGAGGCAGGCCTTAGAGCCCAATGTCTGATATCAGCATACCCGGAGTCAAAAGCAAATACGAAACTGAAAAGCTCGTAGAAAGCCTCATGAAACTTGAGCGCGTTCCAAAACAACGCGCAGAAGAACGCCTGTCTGCCATTGAAAAACAGCGTTCATCATGGATGGATTTAAACCGGCGCTTTTCTTCGCTAAGAGAAAGCTCCAGATCGCTGTATTCATTTCAAAACCCTTTCAATGAGCGAAATGCTGTTTCCAGCGATGAATCAGTATTAAGCGCCACAGCATCCAGAGAAGCCATAGAAGAAACAAAAAGCTTTATTGTAAAAAGAACTGCCGCAGCAGACAGGTTCATGTCCGACCCAATCAAAAGTGACAGCAAAATTGCATCGGGTTCCTATGTTTTTTCCATTGGTGAAACATCCATCAAGCTGAACTACAGCGGAGGCAATCTTAAAGATTTTGCGGAAGCCCTTAACAAAAAAGCATCAGGCAATATAAGGGCCCAATTGATAAATATAAAAGCCCAGGAGCAGGTACTGGTCATTGAGTCGCTGAAAACAGGCAGGGAAAACAGGCTTGGTTTTTTGGAAGACGCGGAAAAACTGGCATTAAATCTGGGCCTGGTGGAAAAAGCTTCCAGCTCGGCCAGGGAACTGGGCAACAAGCCCCAGCGTTTTGTCCAGCCCATAGACCAGAGCAAGGTCAGGGAAGAAGGAACAGCCCTGTATGTAGGGCCCCGATCGGAAGCTGCAATAAAACTGCCCGCAGCAATATCAAGTTCTGCCCTGGTTCTTGAAATGGAAGTGGAGTTTAAAAATATTCCAAAAGAAAGAGGCGCAGATGCCCTTCCGCCCCCTGGCCCCAGCATTCCGTCAATCGGCGGAATGGATTATGAAGGAATACATATAGAAAGCGCCCCTTCCGATGTAAAACTGCCGGAATGGACAGCTCCCCCCACCCCTCCCGTGATGGATGATTTTTCTCCGCTGTTTATTCTGGATGGCTCGGGCAGGGCTGTTCCCTTGGCAGAATTGAGTCCCGCCAGCGGCTACAAAAGCATAAGCGTCCCCCTTGCCTTGTACTCGGACAGTTTTTCCGGGCTGGGAATAAGAAACAGCAACACAGACCGCGAGCTAAGGGTAAGGTCTGTACGGGTATATGATCCCGAAGAAATAGCCGGGTTCAGGCCCAAAAACCCCGTAGAGACTGCCAAAGATGCGCTCATAGTCATGGAAGGCATAGAAATCAGCCGCCCTTCCAATACCATAGACGATCTTGTGCCAGGCTTGAGCCTTAATCTGTGGAATGCTTCAGAAGCAGCAGTAAAACTGAAAATAGAACCCGACAGAGAAGCGGTAAAAGAAGCCCTTATAGGTCTTGTAGGCAACTATAACCGTCTTATGGCCGAATTGAACATATTAAGCCGTAATGATGACAAAATACTGGATGAAATTGCATATTTTACAGATGAAGAAAAAAAGTCGTACAAGGAACGCCTTGGCCTGTTTGCAGGAGACACTACGCTTAATCAGCTTAGAAGCACCATGCAACGCAGCATGATGGACTTGTACCCGACAAATTCGGGCGTTAAACAGCTGAACAGCTTTGGTATTTCTACTGATTCCAGGACTGGCGGATCCTACGATGCCTCAAGGCTTAGGGGTTATCTGGAAATAGATGAAAAAACCCTTGACAAAGCGCTTTTGGAACAGTTTCAGGATATAAAGGAAGCTTTTGGCAACGATACAGACGGGGATTTGATAGTGGACTCGGGTGTTGCATATAAACTTGACAATCTTATGAAGGCTTATGTGGAAACCGGCGGGATAGTCACTATCAGAACCCGTACCTTGGATGATCAAATAAGCAGACAAAAACGTGATATTGACAACCTGGAAACCCAGCTTGTACGCAAAGAAGCCGATCTTAAGCGCAAGTACGGCCTTATGGAAAGCGCCCTTGGCCAAATGGAAAGCTCTGCCAGCGCCTGGGACAGCTTTAACAAAAGCCAGGGTAACTAATCTATTTTGCACTGCATAACAGGAGTTAAAAATGATTTTCAGAATAAATGGCGAAAAATTGGAAATTGAAACAGACAAGCGCCTTATTGGGGATATTCTAAGCGAGATAGACGAACGAGCAGAAGCCATGGATGCTGTTATTCTGGATTTAAGCATGGACGGAAGGCAAGTGGATACGTCTGAGCTTGAACAGCTTCTTGGTAAAAGCGCTTCTGAGCCCGGGAACATGGATATGACTGTAAGGCCCATACCGGAAATAAAGGCTTACAGCCTTGGAATTCTGTCAGACTTGCTGGAATTGGCTGCTGATATTTCAGAAAAAGACAAGGGCGAATTAAAGGATGATTTATGCAAGGCATGGCAATCGTTTAAAAGCGCATACTATGGCCTGTATTCTGCAGAAGAAATATCCTTTTTAGATGCCTTTGGAGAAGCCGTAGATAAAATGGAAGCCCAAATGGGTACCATGGCCAAAAAACTTAAGGGTTTTTTCAAGGAAAGACTTGCAGAATTGACAGAACCAGAAGCTTCAATGATGTCTGCAGCAAAGCTTTTTAATACAATAAAAAATGATCTAAGCGAAGTTTCTCTTAAAATACAGACAGGCAAAGACAAGGAAGCCATGAATACCATGGTTATAGCGGTGGAGCTGATTAACAAAACAGTCAGAATACTGCCATCATACCTGCAATATCTCAAAACAGCGGACAAAAAGGAACCCGTTATTGACGGTTTGTCTGCAGCAGAATTTTATACTTCACTTAATGGCGTGCTAAAGGAACTGGCCGGCGCTTTTGAAAACAAGGACGGTATACTGATCGGGGACCTAGCGGAATATGAAATTAGCCCCAGGCTTGAATCATTTTTTACTGCCCTGGCAGCTAGAGGAGCCAAAGATGGGCGCTGATACTAATATTCTGCTGGCTCAAATGTACTGGAAGCAGAGCAATCCCGAAGAAAACCGCGTTTTTTTGATAATTGTAATAAGCCTTGTTTTGCTGCCGCTTTTGTTTACTGTTTTCAGCCGTCTTTTGCGCGGGCAAAAAATTTTTGACACACAACCCAAAGCAAAAACACTGAGCAGAGGCGCTTTCCGGCGTAAAGCGGAAGAATACGGTTTTTCTATATCTGAAGCTGAGTTTCTGGACTACTATGCTCGCAAACTGGGAACCATCAACCCGTCCAGCGTATTCGGTTCCATGGCCCTTCTGGATACTTTTTTGCGTAATGTATTCAAATATATAGAAAGGCATGCGGAAACAGAGGATCTGGCAATTGAACAAAAGCACAAGCTTTTTCTTATAAGAGAATCGCTGGGGGCCAGAAGCAGTTCCGGAAAAAGCTTCCGCTCTACAAGGCAATTAAAACCCAAAACTCCCCTGTCAATAGTTACTCCCAAAGGAACCCAATACTCCACAATTCTGGTACTGAACGAAAGCAACGGTATGTACCTGGAACCTCCGCTTGACGCTTTTGGGGTTCCTATAAGGATTGGAATGGGAACCAAATTGAATTTTTATTATTATACGGGAGCTCATGTGGGCTATAATTTTATATCCAGGTCCAGAGGGCTGGTGGATATAGATGGCAGAAAGTTTCTTAGTGCAAGACACAGTGAAAAAATAAAAGCCCTGCCGGCCAGAAGGCATCAAAGAAGCCAGATCAAGATTTCGGCAAGGTTCTATCTGGTTCACGTAAGGGCCGCAAAGGACAGGGGCAAGGTAGTAAAAACAGTGCAGGTAGAAAAAGCCCCGGTTGCCGGAATTGTTATAGATATTTCCGGTGGCGGCTTGTCAATGCAAACGCTTAGTCCTGCCAATATAGGAAACTTTATAAAACTGGAATTTGATCTTGGGCTGGGCTTAAGGTCTGCTTACGCCACTGTTATACGGGTTTCCAAAATAAGAAGCGGGGCCCTTATGCACCTGAAATTTATAAAAATCAATCCTAAAACGGTAAATGAAATCAGGGCAGTCGTATATGGCTATGATTGATCTATTGACCCTTCCAACAGCCTATTTTATTATCCCGTTATGAAAATATTAGAACTCACTGATGTTTCCAGAAAAGACACACTTATATATTACAGGCGTGAGTTCATGGCCAATGCTGTTATAGAAGTATTATCAAAAAGCCGCACCATCCCTGTGGAATTCATTTTGGAGCAAAGCCCTCTTGGCAAAATTGACACTAAAGTTAACATAAAGCAAGACCTGGATTTTCCTGTCCTGCCACTGATATCCAAATTGAAGCATTACATAAGAGATATGGATGAAAGAGGAGTCCTACCCTGATACAGTTCAGAAGCTTCACTCCGGAACAGACTGAAGCTTTTGGCAAGAAACTGGGCAGCCTTCTGAAGCCGGGCACGGTGCTTGCTTTCAGGGGAGGCCTTGGCGCAGGCAAAACCTGCATGTGCAGGGGCATAGCCAGAGGTCTAGGCATAAAAGAAGCGGTGAGCAGCCCCAGCTATACCCTTATTAATGAATATGATGGCCGGCTGCCATTTTATCATTTTGACGCTTACCGACTGGAATCTGCAGAGGAACTAGTTGCCCTTGACTCCGATTCCTACTTTTATGGCAATGGGGTTTGTGCTGTGGAGTGGAGCGAGCGGGTTGCTTCTGCCATTCCAGACAAGGCAGCCGTAATAGAACTGGAAATTATGCCTGACGGAAGCCGCAGGATATCTTTAATGGATGCTTGCCTCGAAAAAGCAATATCTGATTCGGGCTGGATGGAACAAAACTCAAAATGAACGTACTTGCCCTGGATTGTTCGGGAGATATATTGGCTGTATGCTGCGCAAAAATTCCTGCAAGCGGCAATAAAACCGCGGAAAAATCAAAACACCCTTACAAGGATGCTTTGGGCCACAAGCAAATACCAGAAAACAGCTTTATTGAACTGGCTATAGATGCGGGCTACAGACATACAGAGCGGCTAATGGAAGCAGTGGATTACTGCGTAAAAGAAGCTGGCCTAATACCTTCCGAGCTGGACCTTTTGGCCTGCGCAGGAGGGCCTGGCTCTTTTACAGGGCTCAGAATAGGCTTGTCCACTGTAAAAGGACTGTCCATGGGCCTAAACAAGCCATTTGTATGTATCCCTACTCTGGATGCCATAGCCCGTGACTGGCTGGGAGCTGCACCAGTCATCGTTCCGGTGATAGATGCAAAGCGTTCTCACTTTTATTTTGCTGTATATGAAGGCACAAGGCTTGCTAGTGGCCCTTTTGACAGGGATATGGAATATCTTTTCAAATTGGCACAAAACTATAGCGAAGTGCTGTTTGTGGGTCCCGATGCGGATCTGTTGGCTACATCCATTGAGGAAAGAAGCGGTTTCAGAATTGCACAAGGGCACAGACGTTCTTCGGTAAAGTCAATGGCTTTAATGGCTCCAGAAGTTTTGCATAAAAAAGGCTCTGCCAGCCAAACCCAGGGGCTATTATATTTAAGAAGCAGCGATGCAGAAGAAGCCAAAGCTAAGGCAGAATCTTTTCCCAACCGGCAATGAAGCTTTCGTAGGCTGCTATCTGGGCAGCAAGACATATATCTTGCACCTCTCCCCTGCCCCCCTGATCATTGCCTTCCTGAATATAAAGATGCTTTAAAACCCCTTTGGCGTTTTCAATTTTATAAGAAGGGTCGCTATTGCGTTTGGCTTCCAGTCCTGTCAGTGTTTCCGAATAATGTTTTTCATAGGCAATGCTTCTCCACTCGATGGAAGACAAGGCTGGAAATCCTTTCAAAAAAAACAGGCTGCCCGGAAGCTTTACCAGACAGCCTGTAGGGCACCTCTATATATAAAAACCGGGCTAAAATAGCGGCGGAGGGTATTGAACCCCCGACACAACGGATATGAGCCGTTTGCTCTACCTACTGAGCTACGCCGCCAAATAAATAACGCCTCAACTTTATACAAAAGAGCCAAACTTTTGTCAACAAGGCGGTCTTTTTTAACTTTTCAAACATTGGAAGTTCTTATAAGCCAAAAATTGGCAATATTCTTGCGCAAGCTTCCATTGCAACTTGCTTTAAATTAAAAGCGCCTTCTCTTAAGCACCAGTCATATATAAGTCCCCTGGAAAAACGCAATATAAAGGCAGTTATATAGTCCGCATCCATGTCTTTTTTCAGTTCTCCACAGCTATGGCCTTCTATAATTATTTGTTTTAAAATTCTGGGAAGACTGCGCTCTGCCGATATAAAAAACCTGGTTCCAAACTCAAGCTGGGCCTTGTAAACTTCCCGCATCAGGTCTATACCCATGTCTTCCGCATACTTCATTTGATGACCGACAAATTCCACTATCTTGCCTGCCGTATTGGCGGAAAGCAGTTTGCCTTCCACCTCGTTTTCAAAATATTTGTCACAAAGAGAATAGCCTTCAATAATAAGGTCGCCTTTGCTTTTAAAATGGTGATAAAAGGAACCCTTGGCCACCCCTGCCCTTGAGCAAATTTTGTCAACAGATACCTTTTCAAAGCCTTGTTCTTCTATCAGGTGCCAGGCTGCATCATAGATTTTTTTCCTTGTTTCCCTTGCCTGGATATCCCTGCTTGTCTCTTCAGAATAAATAGAACTCATAAGCACAGCTTAACTGCTAAATGCCTGTTCCATCCAGCCCATTAAATGACTTTTTCATGGGTTCCCAAAGCTTAGTGATTTTTTAAAAACCAGGTTTTAAAAAAATTGTATTTATCACTAAGGTCCAAGGAACTATATGTTTTTTGCTTGCATAATACATTTTATAGTATTATACTAATTTCACCGACTATAGTCGGTGTATCTTTATCTATATTTTATTTCTAGTCGCTCACAAAGGAGTTGTAATGTACAGTCCTTCCATGAAACTAACAAAGGAAGAAAAAGAAATATTGTCCGGCTCCAAAGGAGAAACTGCGAGAAAAGCGCTGGAATCAGTTGTACGCTTTGGAGATATTTTTGGGGCAGACAGGCTGCTCGACCTGAACCATGGAGTTCATCTGGTCACCTCGTTCGGAATTCCGTTATTGACTCCGGTATTTGACATTATGGATGAACTAATTAGCAGCGGCCTTAAAACTGCCAAGCCCTTTACAGTGGACCCTAGGCCTACAGACTTTAAAAACGTAGCCTGCCCGTTACCGGCTAAACTGGTATTTAAAAAAATCATGTATGCAAAGCAGCAGGATTATGAAAAGCAGCTTTTAAAAGTGGGGCTAAAGGACAACAAGGCATTTAGCTGTGCCTGTTATTTGGAAGAAGTGGGCAACATACCAAAAAAGGGCGACATACTGGCCTGGGCGGAATCGTCTGCCGTGGTATATGCCAATTCCGTTCTGGCTGCCAGAAGCAACAGGAACTCCGGCGTGCTGGAACTGTTATGCGGTATTACAGGCAAGGCCCCCAATTTTGGCCTTTTAAGCGACGAAGGAAGAAAGGCGCTCTGGATCATAGAGGTAAAAACAAATGCTTTGCCGGAAGCCCAGCTCCTTGGCAGCGCCATAGGTATGAAGGTTATGGAAGCTGTGCCATATATAAAGGGCCTTAACAAATTTTTGGGTAATGAGCTGACAAATGATGCTAAAGACTATCTTAAAGATATGGGAGCAGCCAGCGCTTCCAATGGAGCTGTAGGGCTTTTCCATGTTGACGGGCTTACTCCAGAAGCCAAAGAGCAGGGTTCATCCTTGGTTCTTAAAGATGCCAAAACTTATATTATTGATGATGCGGAAATTGCCAGAATCAGGAACTCTTACCCGCTCATGTGGAAAAACCCGCAAGCCAAAGCGGAACGCTGCTTTATAGGCTGCCCGCATTTGTCCAAAAACCAGCTTTACGGCTGGCTGGACCGCCTGGAAAAAGGGCTTAAGGACAGCAATAGGAGAAAATTGGCTGTGCCGGTAATACTGACCACTGCGCCGGATGTAGAAGCCGTTTTCCGAAGCGACACAGCAGCGCTTAAAAGGCTGGAGGCCACCGGAGCCAAGCTTTCTACAATTTGCCCGCTTATGTACATGAACAACCCGCTTTGCGGCAAAAAACCGGTAATTACAAACTCCAACAAGTTAAGGACTTACACCATGGCCCGTTATTTCACGGACGACGAAATAATCGGCATTGTATGCGGAGGTGCAAAATGATTCGCAGTTTCAAGGGCAGAGTCATAATACAGGGTCAGCTGCAGGGAGAAGCTGTAGTATCCAGGCAGGGCTTTAATGTTCTTGCATCCATGCAAAAAGACCTTATGGGCAAAAAGTCAACAGTAAAAGGCTCGGACCAGAACAACCCCGACATTTACAGCAAAGCCATAAGCGGCAAAATTCTGTGTCTGCCGCAAACCATAGGTTCCACAACCGGCGGTATGGTGCTTCAGGCAGCGGCAGCCATGGACAGGGCACCATTGGCCATCCTTTTTTCGGAACACATAGACTCTCTCGCCGCTGGAGGGGTCATTCTGGCAAAGGTATGGAATGACAGAAATATAGTAACAGTTGACGGCCTGGGTAAAGATTTTTTGTCGGCAGTTAACTCTGGAGACAAGCTTAGCATAGAAATGGACGGTACAGTCCATGTACATAAAAACAAATAAAAGGAGCCAAAAATGAACAGCCCGAATGCAAGGGTAACAAAAGTAGTAAAAGAAACAGGTACTTGGTATGAAAAGCAGGGCCGCCTGGGCTGCGGCAAAATGACAAAGGAGCTGTATCCTTACACTTCTATGTTTTCTCCCATTAAAATAAACAGCATTACAATAAAAAACCGCCTGGTAATGGCTCCCATGGGCAATATAAGCATGGCAGAAGAAACAGGAAGGCCAAGCAGCAAAATGGTGGAGTATTTTGCAGCAAGAGCCAAAGGCGGGGTTGGAATGATTACATCAGGGCTGGTTCCCATCAGCCATGGTATTGATCCTACTGTTACCGAACTTGGAGAATTGTCCTATTTTCCGCGTATAGACAGAAGCCGCACCGTATTTGCCGGCTGGCGCGACATAGCCGAACGCTGCCATGCCCATGGTTCGAGGTTTTTTATACAGCTTACTCCGGGTTTGGGCCGGGTTGGTTCACCGGAATGCCTTTTGAACAAATACAAGCTTCCTGTATCCGCATCCTGGAACCCCAATTTTTACATGCCCATGCTGCCATGCAGGCCCCTTACAGACAGGCAGGCCAGGCGCATAATAAAAAATGCCGGCCAGGCGGCAGCAGATGCCAAGGCCGCAACAATAGACGGTGTTTATCTGCATGGGCATGAAGGCTATCTTCTTGAACAGATGACAAACCCCGCATTTAACAGAAGAAAAACTGGGGCATTCAGCAATTACATGGCATTTGGCATAGCCATGATAAAGGAAATAAGGCGCCGCGTAGGACCTGCATACCCAATAATGTACCGAATAGACCTGTCTCTTGCGCTTAACGATACCTACGGCTCCCGAATGGACACAGAAAAAAGCCTTAAAAAGTTCAAGAACGAAAGAAGTCCCGAGCAGACTCTTGAATATATGGAAGCCCTTGTAAAAGCCGGAGTGGATATATTTGATGTGGATCTGGGCAGTTATGACAACTGGTGGCTGCCCCACCCGCCGGGACCTATGGCGCCCGGCTGTTTTCTGGAAATATCCCGCATTGTAAAAGAGCATTTCGAAAGCAAAAAAGTAATTAGCAATGCTGGGCTGCCTGTTCCTGTAGTGGCTGTTGGCAAGCTTGGTTACCCGGACCTGGCAGAAAAAGCGCTCAGGGACGGAGACTGCGACATGCTTATGCTTGGCAGGCCCCTGCTGGCTGACCCGGAATGGCCTAACAAGGCTTTTGCAGGCAGGGTTCAGGAAATAGTGCCATGCATAGGGGACCAGGAGGGCTGCATAAACGAGTTTGTCGAGGGCGGACACCCCCAGTGCGCAGTAAATGCCCGCACCGGTTTTGAAGATATACTGGATGGCTCCGAACTTGCCCCAGCTGCCAAGTCAAAAAAAATTGCAGTAGTAGGCGGAGGCCCCGCAGGAATGCAATTTGCAGTCCTGGCTGCACAGCGCGGTCATGCTGTAACTTTGTATGAAGCCAGAAAGGAGCTTGGCGGCATGCTTGTTCCCGGCTCTCGTCCGGCTATAAAGTTTGACATTATTAATTATTTGGACAACCTGCTGTTCAGAGTTGCCAAAGCGGAAGCTAGCGGCGGGCTTGCAGTCAAACTAAACAGCAATCCGACTGCAGAAGAGCTGAAGGCTCAGGGCTATGATTCAATTGTAATTGCTACCGGTTCAAAACAGCACAGGCCTCCTGTAAAAGGCATAGAAAACAGGAATGTATGTTTTGCAGTGGATGTACTCAGGGATCCGTCCCTGGCAGATAAAGCAAAAAACATTGTTATTGTGGGCGGGGGCGTTGTTGGCTGTGAGACAGCGTACTGGCTGGCCCATGAACACAAAAAAAACGTGAGCCTTGTAGAAATGCTGCCAGAATTCATGCAAGGCGTTTGTACTGCAAACCGTGGCTGGCTGATACACTATCTTGAAGAACAGGGAGTAAAAATGCATAACTGCAGCCGCCTGGCAGCTGTAAAAGACGGAGCTGTAAGTGTAAAAAGGAATATTTCTCCTACAGTTCCTGATCCGCTCATAACCTGGACGCCCTTACTGCCAGAAAACATAGAGAATCCGTTTGCTCCAAAGCTCAAAATTACAGAAAAAGAAGAAGATTTGGCTTGCGACCTGGTAATTCTGGCAGCTGGTGCAAAACCTGATGCCCAGCTGTATAATGATTGCATAAAAACCTGGGCTGCTTCGGAAATAAGGAACATCGGAGACTCTTTTATGCTGGGCAGGGTATTGGAAGCAACAAGATCGGCCTATGCGGCAGCTACTGCCATTTAAACCTCAAAACAGTTTTAACCAACAGCAATCTTGAAATAAGCGGGATAAAAAGCAATTTTATCCCGTTTTCTTCCATACTATAACTATAACCTTACTAATTTCCTAAATGATTGACAAATAGCAAAACCTGCCATATTGTTTCCGGAAGCGCAAAAAAGTAGCAGCAAGCATTTTTATTTGCTGCGTCCATTAAGAATCAAGCGCTAGGAGGCTTCGCTTGGAGGAGAAAAGAGAGAATTGGGGATCCAAATTCGGATTCATCATGGCTGCAGCCGGCTCGGCTGTTGGTCTTGGAAACATTTGGCGCTTCCCGTACCTTGCGGGAACCAATGGAGGCAGTGCCTTCATCATCATTTACCTGGGCTGCGTATTTACCATTGGACTTAGCATCATGACTGCAGAATTTGCAGTAGGCAGAAAAAGCGGCTTGTCTGCAGTTGGCGCTTACATGTCTGTAAGCAAAAACTGGACTTTTGCGGGTGTTCTTGGTGTGCTTTCCGGCTTCCTTATCATGGGTTTCTACCCTGTGGTGGGCGGCTGGGCAACAGCCTACATGTTCAAATCTGTCACTGGACTGCTTAAAGATGCCAGTGCTGTAGGCGATGCTTTTGGCGCATTTATATCCAACCCAGTTCAGCCCCTTATCTGGATGGGTCTTTACATGGTGCTTAACATAATCATTGTGGCCAGGGGTATTTCCAGCGGAATAGAATTGGCTAGCAAGGTTCTTATGCCCGCCCTTTATGTAATGTTGTTTATCATTATTGTAAGAAGCGTTACCCTTCCGGGAGCTGGCGCAGGGCTTGCTTTCCTCTTTAAGCCCGACTTTTCTATGGTTACGGGCAAAACCTTCCTGGCAGCTCTGGGCCAGGCATTCTTCTCTCTTAGTTTGGGCATGGGCTGTATGATCACCTATGGCTCCTATCTTAAAAAGGACCAAAACCTGCCCAACAACGCTGCCATAGTGGTGTCCATGGATACATCTGTAGCCCTTCTTGCAGGTATAGCCATTTTCCCGGCAGTGTTTGCATTCGGCCTTGATCCGGGAGCAGGCCCGGGTCTGGTATTTGTGTCAGTACCGCTCGTATTTGCACACATGGGAGCCGTCGGCCCCATCCTTTCCTTTATTTTCTTTACTGCTCTTATGGTTGCAGCTCTTACTTCTTCTGTATCTCTGCTTGAAGTTGTAGTAGCCTACCTGATAGACCAGCGCAAGATGAAGAGGGTAAATGCTGTTATCATCACATCCGTGATCATGATTATCATGTGTGTATTTGCTTCTCTTTCCCTTGGCGTGATGGCAGACAAGCCCATACCCATACTTGGGGTTGGAGCATTTGACCTGTTTGACATTCTTACAGACAAGATCTTCCTGGCCATAGGCGGCCTCTTGCTGGCTGTTTTTATCGGCTTTGTAATGAAAAAGGAAGACCTAAAGAAAGAGCTTACAAACGAAGGCACCATCAAGTTTGGTGCTTTTGAGCTGTGGTACAACTTTACCAAGTTTGTGGCTCCCGTGCTTATTGCCATAATAGCCATATCTGGCATCATTTCCATGAAGGACAAGGTTGCCCTGATGCTCTTTGGCGTAGGCATAATTGTTGTGTCTGCGCTGTTCTCAAAGAAGTTCAAGTAAATTATTTGTATGATTGACAAAAAAGGGCTCCGCTTTTGGCGGGCCCTTTTTTTTGCATTTTACAGGGGTTTTTAGCCGCCGCTTTCCATCTCGCCTGCTATGGGGGTTTGCATAAAGGCTTTTATTTCTTCTATCTTTTGCGAGCGGCCAAGGGCAGCCATAAGTTTTACTATTGTGGCTTCACGCGTCATGTCCACAGCGGAAACAAGGCCGTAATAAGCGGCATCGGAGGCTGCCTTGTAAAGCCCCAGGTCTACCTTGCCAATGGGGGACTGGCTGCATACTATTATGGGTATGGCCCTTTCTGCAGCTGCTGCAAAAAGCCTGGCTAGACCGGGGTCGTCGCTGGGTACATTGCCGGAACCGTAGGCTTCTATTACAAGGCCCCTTATCCTGCCGCTTTCTACCGCAGATGTCAGTGTTATATAGTCATAGCCCGGGAATATCGGGGCAAGATGCACGGCAGGATCATGCCTTGTGTCCAGGCTGAAAGGTTTTTGGGGCATGGGAAGGTAGCGCTCCACAAAGCGCTCCATGGTAATGCCAAGCTTGGCAAGGTTTCTGTAATTGGGGCTGTAAAAAGCGTCAAAGTCCCATGCATCCTTTTTCTTTACCCTGTTGCCCCTGTATACAGTATTTGCAAACTGCACAACTACCTCGTTGCAGCCGCTGTACAGGGCTACCTCCACTGCGGATACAAGATTGCCAAATGCGTCGCTGCGTTTTGCGATAAGGGGCAGCTGGGAGCCGGTAAGCACAACCGGCTTGCCTAAATTTTTGAGGAAAAAGGAAAGAGCACAGGCAGTGTATGCCATGGAGTCGGTACCATGCACCAGCACAAAACCGTCATACTCGTCATAAGAGCAGCTTATTTCTTCTGCCATGGCAACCCAATGATCCGGCCTGAAAAACGACGAGTCCAGATTGAACAGCCTAGTTTGGACCAGAATTGCGTCAAACAGCTTTGGCAAAGCATTTTGCACGTAGTCAATGGAATAATCCCCCGGCGACAGATGCCCGGCTTCATCGGCCTGCATGGCAAAAGTGCCGCCGGTATGGATTATGGCTATTCTTTTCATGCCCTTATTATCGCAAAAGCGAGTCTATAAGTCCATCCTCTGCAATATACGGAATTGTTATTTTGCCATAGGCAGAATATTGCTCGTTATATTCTTTGCAGGTAGAAACGGCGTTTTCATTCCTGGCCCAGGCCCGCCTTGCTACTCCGCCCATGACATCCCAGGGCATGGCCATGCCAATAATGGCATCCACCCTTTCCGAGCCGTCCAGTACCAGGCCAAAACCGCCATTGATGGCTTTGCCCGTCCCCACCCCGCCGCCATTGTGCAGGGCTATTAGGCTCATGCCCCTGGCAGCGTCGCCTGCAAAGTTTTGTACAGCCATGTCTGCCATTACGTTGGAGCCGTCTTTTATATTGCTTGTCTCGCGGAATGGGCTGTCTGTGCCGCCGCAGTCGTGGTGGTCGCGCCCGAGCATTATGGGGCCTACTTCGCCCTTTCTTACCATGTCATTGAACTTTAAGGCAATTTTGGTGCGGCCCATGGCATCCTGGTACAGTATGCGGGCTTTGGTGCCTACGACCAAGCGATTTTTTTCCGCATCCCGTATCCATACCCAGTTATCCCTGTCCTGACCGCGTCTGTCCGGGTCTATGGCTGCCATGGCGGCTGCGTCGGTTTTTTTAAGGTCTTCGTCCTTGCCGGAAAGGCATACCCAGCGGAAAGGGCCGTAGCCGTAGTCAAACAGTTCGGGGCCCAGAATGTCTTCCACGTAGCTGGGAAAAATGAATCCGTCCTTTTCATCTTGGCCATTTTTGGATACTTCTTTTACGCCGGCATCAAAAACTGCTTTTAAAAAGCTGTTGCCATAGTCAAAAAAGTAGCTGCCCTTTTTTGTAAGGCTTTTAATTACGTTGAAGTGGCGCTTAAGGCTTTGGTCCACCAGGCTTGCAAAGCCTTTGGGGTCGCTTTTAAGCATCTCCGTACGCTTATCAAACGAAATGCCTGCAGGGCAATAGCCGCCTTCATAGGCTGCATGGCAACTGGTCTGGTCGGACAAAAGCTCCACTTTTTTGCCGTTTTTGTCGGCATATTCCAGCAGCTCCACTATATTGCCCAAAAAAGCCACAGCAATGGCCTTGCCGGCTGTACGCGCTTCTTCTGCCCTTGCAAAAGCGCCTTCGCAGCTTTTTTCCACACAGTCCACCCAGCCCTGGCTGTGGCGGGTTTCTATGCGGCTCTCGTCCACTTCCGCTATAATTGATGCGGCACCGGCTATGACTGCAGCCTTGCCCTGGGCCCCGGACATTCCGCCAAGGCCGCTGGATATAAACAATCTGCCGTTTAAATCAGAGCTGGCAGGAATACCAAGTTTTAGCCTGCCAGCATTAAGGAGGGTATTGTAGGTGCCGTGCACTATGCCCTGGGGGCCTATATACATCCAGCCGCCGGCAGTCATCTGGCCGTAATTGGCCACGCCCATGGCAGCCGCCTGGGCAAAATCCCTCTGGTTGTCGAACATGCCTATCATCAGGCCGTTTGTGATTATAACTCTTGGCGCTAAGCTGTGGCTTTTAAAAATACCCAAGGGGTGGCCGCTTTCAATGACCAGGGTGGAATTGTCATCCAGAATTTCCAGATAAGCCTTAATTAATCTGTATTGCATCCAGTTCTGGCATACTTGTCCTGTTTCTCCGTAGGTAACAAGCTCATAAGGGTACAGGGCCACATCAAAGTCCAAATTGTTGTCTATCATTACCTGGAAAGCCTTTGCTTCCAGTATTTTGCCTTTGTACTGGTCCACAGGCTTGCCGTAAAGCCTGCCTTCAGGCCTGAAACGGTAGCCGTAAATACGGCCCCTGGTCCTGAGTTCTTCCAGAAACTCGGGTGCCAGCTTTTGGTGCCAGCGCTCGGGAATGTATCTTAATGCGTTTTTTATTGCCAGGGCTTCCTGGGCTTTTGTAAGCCCGGATTCGCGTTTTGGGGCCCTTCTTATTCCTTTTTCAAATACTGGATCTTTTGGCAGTTCGTCAAACTCAAGCCTGAGTCCGCCTTTTGTATCTGTTTTCATGGCATACTCCTTATAATTTTGCAAAATTTTCAAAGCTCGGCATGGCTTCTACAGCCTGTAACACGGAGCCATTACGTAGCAATTCGGCTGCAGTGTTTATGTCCGGATACATCACCCTGTCTGCCCCAAGAAATGGAACCCTTTGCCTTAGCACAGTGTAAGCCGCCATACCTGCGGGAGACAGTGCATTTGCTCCGCCTTCCTCTTTTCTAAGATCTATGGCCTGGCAGGCAGCCAGGTATTCTATGGCCAGGACAGACAGCACATTTTCGTAAATGCTTCTTGCCTTTCTGGCAGCTATGGTGCCCATGGATACATGGTCTTCCTGGTTGGCGCTGGATGGTATGGAATCGACGCTTGCAGGATGGGCAAGCACCTTGTTTTCTGACACCAGGGAAGCAGCGGAGTACTGGGCTATCATAAAG
>JAKPMS010000212.1 GCA_029548805.1 Spirochaetota bacterium
TTCAGATCCAAAGACCAGTCCGGCTGGGGCTACTGCGCCTTTGGCAATGTAACAGAAGGTATGGACATTGTAGACAGCATAGCCATAGTTAAAACCGGCAACCGCCTTCCCCATCAAAATGTGCCCCTGGAAGATGTAGTCATAGAAGAAGTGCTGCTGGAAAAAATGTAGAGCCGGGGCCGACAAGGGGCAATCGTATCCTTATTTCTTTAAAAATGTTATATAGGGAGCTCTAAAAACTTCAGTTTTGAGAGGTCTTCATTTAAAAACTTAGCGTTTTCAGCAGAAAACGCAAGGGAAGCTTAAAAAAACCTAAGGTTTTTAAAAACCATAGGGTTTTTAGAGCTTCCCATATGTGTATCTGGGGAGGTAAAAAATGCTGGATCTGATTGTAAAAGGCGGTTTTGTGCTTTGGCTTATCATGGCTATGTCACTGGCAGGCCTGGCCATAATAATAGAAAGAATACTCTATTTCAGAAGCATTAAAACAGACGAAGACAGGCTTTTTCTGCGAATTAAAGGCGCGGTGGAAAAGGGTCATTATGACGAAGCCCTAGCCATCTGCGACAACAGCGAATCTCCCATTTCGGCTCTAATAAAAGTGGGCCTGGAATACCGCAGCTATCCGGAAAACGTACAAAAAGAAATACTAAAAGACGCGGCTGCCCAGGAAGTGCCAAGGCTGGAACGCAACATATCAGCCCTTGGCACCATAGCGCATATAGCGCCCCTTTTGGGCCTTTTAGGCACTGTAACCGGAACCATGAAGGCATTTGGGGTACTGGGCCGTTTTGGGGCAGTGGCCGATCCTTCCATACTGGCGCGGGGCATTTCGGAAGCTCTTATTACTACAGCCGGCGGCATAATAGTGGCTGTGCCAGCCGTCATTGCATACAACCTGCTTGTAAACAAGGTAAACCTTATCCTTCTTAAAATAGAAAACCAGGTAACGTCACTTGTAATGATGATCAATTCCGGTAAACGCAAAGTTTCTTCCGGCGCTACCACTGTAAAGGATGAACTGGAGCTTGGAGCCAAGACATGACCATAGACCGGAGACTAAAGCCAAGAATCAATGTCGACCTTACTCCCCTGATAGACATAGTATTCCAGCTGGTCATTTTCTTTATGATATCCAGCACCTTCAAAACCGCTCCGGGCATAGAATTGGTGCTGCCGGAATCGTCCACTGCCAGCGCCATCACCATAACAGAGCTCAGCATTGTTGCGGTAAGCGATGACGAAGTGTATGTCAACAAGACCAGGACAACGCTTTCCGGAGCCGAGGCTGTAATAAAAAATGAACTTGAAGGGCGCAGCGAAGAGGACGTTCAGGCAGTGCTGGAAGCCGGGGCAGAAAGCCCGTACCAGCTTGTTGTAAGCCTCCTGGATGCTCTAAAGAAAAACGGAATAGAAACGGTCAGCCTGACCACAAGACCGGCAGAAAGGCTTGCCAAATGACAAGGGCAAGGGAAGCCTTGCTTGTTTCCCTGCAACGCAGGCGCAGCATAGTATCCTGGAGCACTGCGCTAGGCTTATATCTTTTTGCCATTGGTCTTTCCATCCTGCTGACTGCTTTTGGAATCAAGGATTACGGAGATTACTCCGGCCCGGTAGTGGTGCGTATAGGCAGTCCTGACGGAGCCGACAGCCTGAAACCCGCGCCGCAATTTGAGGAGCCGGCCGTTATGCAGGCGCAGGAAGCCCAAGTCGAACAGCCGGGCAGCCGGCCGGAGCCCGTTCCCGCACGCAAAGCGGATGGCGCCCAGGCAAGCCAGACCGCAAAACAGGAAAGCCAAGCACAAGTTGCCCCTAGCAGCCAGACCCAGGCTGCGGAGCAGCCGGAACAAACAGTATTGCGCGGCTCGGAAAGCGGCAACTCCTACGATATGACCCTTATGGCCAGCCCCGGAATTGTAGGACGCGGAGTATATACTCCGGTATGGATGTTCATGCCCCTGCCAACAATACTGGTGCATGGCATTTATGAAAAAATTCCGGATAAACCCGGGCTTTCCGGTACTGCGGAAGAAAGAAAGGCCGTATTTAAAAAGCATTATAAAGAAAGCGGAAACGAATGGCAGCTTTCCGGCTTTAGACAGCCCGATTACGATGCGCGTGTACAGCTTTGGCCCATGCTGGAAGAAGCAGGCTATGACATAAAAAACGCGGAATACAAAACCCAAAACAAACTTAGGCCGGTGGTTATCCTTTTTAAGGTATCCGCTCCCGGTGCCTCCGGCAAACCCCAGCTTTTGGATATACACATTGAATCCGGTTCCGGCATGTCTACTATAGATAATGATGTGCTCAACGCATTTAAAAGTGCAGAATTCTACAATTCCGGGGATACGTCCATTTCCGGCAGGTATACTTACCGGTTTTAAATTATTCCGGTACTTATTGCAGCCCTAAATTCCGATACAAGATCTTTTACCGGATGGGCTATGGCAAATGTTTCTATCCATTTGTTATAAAAGGCAGAATCCCGGGCATAAGCGGCTTCCAGAACAGGTATATACTCTTCTCTGGGCAAAAGACTTGCACCAAGGGCCATTTTGTAAGGCAGTTCCATGCCCAAATCCCAGCAGCTGTAACCGGCTATGGCAAGAAAAGCTCCAAGTGCAAAAAGCTGAACTGTTCCGGAGCCTGACCGGGTTCTGTAGCCGCTAAGGCTGGAATATGCGGAGCCTATGGCGTAGCCAATTTCTCCCGCACATGGGTAAATGGTTTCTTCTTCTGTCAAATCCCACAGCTCTACAGACAAAAGGCGCAAAGGGCCTTCTTTTGCGGCATGCAGCTTGCAAAAAGCCGTCCTCAGTTTCGGCACCAGCCAGCCATCCCCGTGGGTATTTACACAGGCATCAAGCACATGGCCAAAACAGCTGTTTATGCTTAAAGCATAACGGGAAGCATCCCTTTTTGCAATTTTGCTTAAATGCATGTCTGAGGGGCACAGTATACAACGCTTGAAATGCAGCTTTGGAAGCAAAAAATCCATGATGCCATGGGGGGTTTTAAGGCTTATACCCATGGGCATAAAGCCTGCCAAAGCCGCTTTGCTTACTGAGTCGCAGGAAACTTCCGGATAAATGGCAAACTCATCACAGCCATGCGCTGCCATTTCTGCGGCGCATTTTTTAAAGCTTTCTCCTTGCTGAATATAAACAAGGCCATGCTCATCCACTAACAAAATTTGCTCCGCGGCATTTACATAATGGTTGAGCTCTAAAAACTGAAGTTTTT
>JAKPMS010000085.1 GCA_029548805.1 Spirochaetota bacterium
GCATTAACACGCTTTTGATACTGTCTGTAGCCACCAGCATAGACGCGCTGGCTGTGGGCCTTGGCTATGCATGCATTGGTGCGCCCATACTTTTGCCGGCAATAATAATAGGCATGACCACTTTTACCTTCTGCCTGTTCGGCTTTGAATTTGGCAGGCGCATTGGCTCCATACTAAAAGAATGGGCAGAAATTGCCGGCGGAATTGTTCTTATAGTAATTGGTTTAAAGATACTGCTGGAGCACCTTTTAATGTAATGAAGTTTGACAAGTGCTAGTTTTATGCTTTAAGGTCTTGTCAGTAAGAGCCCTCTTCAAGGCCGGTTATATCCAGAATATCCTGGGCAGAATAGCCCTTGGCCTTCATATTTTGTGCAATTTCCAGTTTTTGGCTCTCTTTGCCTTTTGCAAGCCCTTCCTCAAGACCTTGTTTAAGCCCTTCCTCAAGCCCTTCTCTCTTAAAATGGTATATTCTGGAAATATGGTCCCTGTAAGCTATTTCTTCTCTTATAAGATTGATTCGCTCTATATAGTCTTGAGAAATCTGGTTTAATATGCTCTCTGCCATTTTTATACCCCTGTCCACTTTAACGATATCGCCAAGGGCTATGGTATTTGCATCCCTGAAAAAATATGCCCATTGTTGCAGAACGCCTAACTCTTTATCAAATTTAAGTATTTTTGGCAACTTTTTCAACTCCAAAAAGTAAAATACCAACGCATCGCTAAGAACTGTCTGAGTAGCATTGCAAATAAGCTCAAATTTGGAAAAATAACCTTTTGATTCAAATATGTTGTAATTTCCTATAAGAATTGTGTATACATTTTTTACTCTCAGATAGGGCTTGCCTTTGGCTTCCTGGTTGTAGAAAACCCTGCTATCATAATAAACAAGCCTTTTTGCCAAATCATCCTGGTAGTTCTGCATTTGCATTTCTACAATAACATGGCTTTTATCATCCAGAACGCAGTTTAGGTCAAGCCTTATATGTTTTGAATAAAAATCCCTGCCCGCTGGCTCATTTGGTATGAGCACTGATTCTTTTACCTCTCTGTTAAGGAAGCTCCCAATAAGGCTGTTTCTTGCTATATGGGATTCATCACAATCCCTGGAAAAAAGGCTTTTAAAAACCACATCCGATTTTGGGTCGAGGGTTTCAAAGCTGCGCTTATTCATAATAGGCTGCTCATATAGCCATAACGCATAAAAGGCAATTTTTACTTGCAGTTTTTATGGCAACTTTTTTATAGTTCCCTGAAGATTCGTGACAATTACAAATTTGTTCAAAACTATACCATGTATTGTATATGCCATAGCAGTTCATACAATATAAAGTATAGAATTGGATAAAAATTAAGCTTTGGGGAACTAACCATTTTTTTCAAATCCAAAAAGCGCCTATAGCCGTTTCTCGCCTTTAAGAGCACGCAGCTCTGTTATGTCCTGGCTGCTTTCTAAAACCCCAAGATAAGTGCCGTCTTTGGAATATAGTGCAAAGTATTGTATATGAATAAAACGGTCATTTTGTTGTATCCAGAACTCTTCCCTGTCCTTTTTTCCGCTTTTAAAAGCGTCAATTATGGCTATAACCCGGTCCACGCTGCCCGCGGGATGGCAGTTTTTTACATCGCGCCCAATTATGGCCGGGCTGCGCGCAAAAACCCTGTACTGTGAGTCAGAAAACCACTGCACCTTGTCTTCCGCATCCACATAGCTCAGGTCGACAGGCAGGCGCTCGAACATTGCAGCCAGTACTTCCGGGTCAAGCTTGCCTGTACGTCCAGCAAAACCAGTTTGCGCCTGCATTGCTAGAGGTGAGCTATCTTCAGAAGCCGCTTTGGCATGGATTTGCCCGCCATCCTGGCTGCTGTACTTGTCCATAGCTTGCTTCTCTTTTGGCAAGCGTATTCTGGCTGCTGCCAGAATACTTGCTTCAGGCCCTTCCAGCTTGTCAACAGCTTTTTTGTCCAAAAAGGCGTAACCAAGGGCAGAAGCTTCTTCAAACAGCACTTCTGCTTCTTCTGGCTCCATAAGCTCTAGGCTTATTGGAAAAAGGGCGCAGTTTTCCCTGAACGCCACTGTGTTAAGGTCAAAGTACAGCATGCCCAAAAGCATGTTCAGGGGGGCAAGGTCCTCTTTAGCCCCGTTTTCCAGCATAGTGCTGCACAAGGCGGTAGCTTCTTTAAGGCCCCGCCTTACATCATTTTCTATGTCCCACATAAGACGCACGCAGCGGTATTTAGGGTAGCGCCTTTCAAACCATGGGAATAGTATGTTTTCTTTTTTGGTATAATGCTGCTCTATGTCATTAAGCTTGGTCAGCAGTTTTTGTATATCCAGTAGAGCTGCCCTTTTGCCATCGGCTCCGCCAGCCCTGCTATTTAAGGCCTTGTTTGTAGCTTTGCCGTCTTCCAGCAACTTTAAGAGGGCAGCGTTCTCTGCCATAAGGGATGCAATAAAGCGCTCGCCCCGCGGCGGCTTGGCTTCGTGCTTTTTTAGCTCGTTGTACATAAGATTGATAAGCCGGGATACAGCCTTTTTTATTTTGGCCTCGGAATAACCCTCCGCAAGAAGTGCGTCTACTGCATCTGCCAGGTCCCGGGGCTTAGCATCCTCTGTAAAAGCTTTTGCTTCTTTAGCGGCCTCGGCATTTCCGCCATCAATTAAAGAGCGTAAAAGCTTATTAAATACTTCTGAGCGCTGTTCCGGCCTGATTTTATTCATATCCATAGCAAAAACTCCAAGTTTTATTTTGCTTTTACAAAAACTCATGCTATCATGAGCTTAGTTCCCCAAATCTTATTGTAAAAGGCAATTTTTACAAAAACACTACCAGATATTGTATAGGCTTGCCCGAAGCCATGCAATATATAGTAGCAAAAACGGTTTACAATAAGATTTGGGG
>JAKPMS010000103.1 GCA_029548805.1 Spirochaetota bacterium
ACGGCTACCCATGGACTAGAAACGGCAGGGAGTTTTTATCTGATGGCAGTTTTATCAATATAAGAACCTTTTCCGAACCCTATGCCGATTACAGGGGTAGCTTTGCTGATAATCCTTACAAGATATCGGTAACCCAGCGTCCGCTGCCCAGGCCGGAACCCATAGCCCTTCCTGCCGTGGAAGCGCCAGCGGCCATTGTTCAGGCGCCGGAAGCTACTCCAGAAAAAAAAGAAGCAGCGCCAAAGCCAAAACTGGAACTGTACATGCCGGAAACTCTAAAGTCATTTGAAGCCATCGCAAAGGCAGGCAAGGGTGAGCTGGCATTTTCCGAAGGAGAAGCGGACATAGTCCCTGTTTTAGCCAGAATATTGGACAAAATAGAAGGAGACAGCCTGGACCTGGTTATATGCCTTGATACCACCGAGTCCATGGCCGACGACATTGATGCCGTAAAGCTTAGCTTGCCGGAGATGGTCAAAGAAAAGACAGCCCGTTTTTCGGACTTTAGGCTGGGATTAGTATTATACAAAGACTATTTTGAAGACTATGTGGTCAAGCGCATGGAATTTACCAAGGATGTAGCTTTGTTTACCAGAATGGTGACAAGCGTAAAGGTGGGGGGCGGCAGGGATATCCCTGAAGCCGTTTATGAAGCACTTTATGAAGCACTTGGCACCTATGAATGGACTGCGGATGCAAAACATATAGTCCTAATCGGAGATGCGCCTGCCCATCCCATACCCCGCGGAAAAATAGACAAAGCCATGGTGGACAAAATGGCCGCGCGGCTTGGTGTAGTAATTGATGCAATCATATTGCCGCATTGATGATGTTTTTAATTTACAAGCAGCTGCTGTTCGTATTAAAATGCAAGCTCATAATATGATTTTTGGGGCGCAACTTGATTAACAGTGGATCAAATGTTCAGACAAAGCTGGAAACAATAGAAAAACTGGCCACCAAACCGGTTTTTTCCTGGCTTGTTATGACCCTTGTGTTCGGATTTTTTTTCATATCATCTTGTTTGCCGGAAAATTTGTCCGGCAAAACACTTGTGGCCGCTTCTTTGGGAGCAGTCGATCTGAAGGATGCAATTACTATAAATGACATATCAAGCGTTGTTGACGATATGGATATTATAAAAGCTCCCAATTTGCCCGACCAGGGCCTTTTTTACGTGGTATACAAGGTTGTAAAAGGGGATACCATATCCGAAATAGCCAGCCGTTACGGGGTTAGCACAGATTCCATAGTTACTTTTAACGACATAAGCAATGCCAGAGCCTTGTCCATAGGCAAATATCTGAAAATTCCTACCATAAACGGAATATTGTACAAGGCAAAGGACGGGGATACAGCGGCAGCTCTTGCAGAAAGCCATAGCATATCTCGGGAACGCATAATGGAAATAAACGGCATAGGCAACGAAGCTTTGCAAAACGGCATTATGGTGTTTCTGCCCGATGCCAGATTGTCCAGCTGGGTTTTGCGCGAAATTTCCGGAGACCTGTTCTCATGGCCAATAAGGGGCTATATAACCAGCTGGTACGGCTGGCGCAATGATCCCTTTACCAGCTCCCGCAGCTTTCATACCGGTATAGACATTGGAGCAGCCAGGGGTACTCCCATAAAAGCTGCCATGGAAGGAACCGTCTCTGCTACCGGTTATTCCACCGTATCCGGCAACTATGTAGTAATAAGGCATCACTCCGGCTACAGTTCCATGTATGCCCATCTGGACAGGATAGATGTCAAAGCGGGAGCCAGGGTAAGCCAGGCCTCGGTAATAGGCATAGTGGGCAGTACCGGTTACAGCACCGGTCCCCACCTTCATTTTACCGTAAGCAAAAACGGCATAACCATGAACCCCATGACAGTGCTGCATTGACGGCAAACGCTTTGGCTTTGCCGGGTTTGACAGCTGTCCGCCTTTTGGTTTACGATTCTTTACAATGAAAACTCTTAAAGGATTGGCTGTGTCTTCAGGTATAAGCCTGGGTCCGGCATTCGTGTTTCATGATGACGAAGAAAGCGCCATCCCCCGTTATTCAATCACGGAAAAAGAGACAGATGGCGAGTGGCAGCGTTTGCAGGCAGCCATTGAAAAAACCAAAAATGATATAAGTGTTTTGCGGGACAGGACTGTACAGGAAACAGGTTTGGAGAACGGCGCCATTTTTGAAGCCCATCTTATGATGCTGGATGATCCCGATGTGCAGGAATCCATGGAGCATGCGCTAAAAACCAGCCTCCTGAACATTGAGTGGATAGTCCACCAACACGAGCAGTCCCTGGTAAAAAGGCTTGAAAGCCTGTCCGATCCCCTTCTTAAAGAACGTTCTCTGGATATTCATGACATAACCCGCAGGATACTTGACCATTTGATGTTCAAGGAGCGTTTTTCCCTTGCGGACCTTAGCCATGACATAATCCTGGTGTCCAGAAACCTGTTGCCTTCCGACATGATTTCCATGGACCGCAAGCATGTACTGGGCATTGTAATGGATGCGGGAGGCAAGACCAGCCATACAGCCATACTTGCAAGAGCCTTTGAAATACCCGCAGTACTTGGCTTGGGTGGTGCCAGCAAGCTTGTAAAATATGGAGACAAGCTTATTGTGGATGGCAATTCCGGAGAAGTCATTGTTGAACCGGACAAACCCACCATGGAATATTTTGAAAAATTAAAGGCAGAAGTATTAAAAAGGGACAAGTTTTATTCTTCTGTGGCAGAATTGCCGGCAAAAACCAGCGACGGCAAGGAAATACTTGTAAAAGCCAATATCGAGGTACCGGAAGAGACCGATTCCGTTTTACGGCACGGTGCAGCAGGAGTAGGGCTTTTCAGGTCGGAGTTTTTGTTTATGCAGCCCGGCTTGATGCCAAGCGAAGAAGCCCAATTCAAGGCTTACAAAAAGGTATTGGCTGCTTTGCCTGGCAAGGCAGTAACCATTAGAACCCTGGACCTTGGCGGCGACAAGCTTATTAAAGAGATAGCCCAGGAGGGAGAAAAAAACCCTCTTCTGGGCTGGCGAGCCATACGATATTGCCTGTCTGACAGGGTTTTGTTCAAGAACCAGCTCAGAGCTATACTCCGGGCCAGTATTTACGGAGAAGCAAGACTCATGTTCCCCATGATATCCGGCCCGGAAGAGCTGGATGCCACGCTGGCCATTCTGGAAGAAGCCAAGGAAGAATGCCGTAAAAAAGGCCAGGCTTTTAAAGAAGATCTTCCGGTAGGCATTATGATAGAAGTGCCAAGCGCGGCCATGACTGCGGATATTCTTGCTGAAAAAGCCAGCTTTATGTCCATAGGCACCAACGACCTTATCCAGTACACAATAGCAGTGGACCGGGGTAACGAGAAGGTGGCATACCTGTATGAGCCTTATCATCCTGCCATTTTGCGGCTAATAAAAAAGGTGGTTGATGACGGGCATGGAGCAGGAATTCCCGTTTCCATGTGCGGAGAAATGGCCAGCGATCCCATGTCAGCCATACTTCTTTTGGGCCTTGGCATGGACGAACTGTCCATGTCGGCAGTGTCTGTACCATCTGTCAAGCATGCGCTAAGGTCTGTAAACCTTAAAGAAGCAGAAGAAGCAGCCGTCATGGCATTAAAGTGCAAAAGCCATAAAATGGTGGAAGCCATCCTAAAAAGCAAATTTGGGGACAGGCTGGACAGCATTTAGCTCCTAGCTTTTTGGCGGCCATTCGTTGTATTCTGGCGTCACATGAAAAAAGAAACTGACAGCAATTTAAATACATGCTCCTGGTCGGGGCTGCCTGTAGTAGCCATAGCCGGCAGGCCCAATGTGGGCAAGTCCACGCTGTTCAACAGGCTGCTAAGGTCCAGAAGAGCCATTGTGGACCCCAGTCCGGGAGTTACCCGCGATCCCGTAGAAGGAGAATGGCTGCCGGACGGGGCGGACAAGCCAGTGCTTCTGGTGGATACCGGCGGAATAAAGCTGGACAAGGATGAAATGGACAAAAAAGTGGCATCCAAAAGCTGGGAGCGCATAGAAGAGGCGGACCTGGTACTTTTTCTGCTGGATGCCATGGACATAAGCCCAGAGGACGAGGACTTTGCTTCACAGCTAAGGCGTTTTTCAGACAAGCTAATTGTAGTAGTAAACAAGGCCGACAGCCCGGAAAGGGAGCATGCAGCATGGGCTCATGCATCCTTTGGATATAAGCACATGGTTTTTGTATCGGCAGAGCACGGGCGCAACATGGATGAACTGACAGAAATGGTAGTATCCATGCTGGACTGGTCAGGTTCTGAAGCCATCCATGCTGATCATGAAGAGTTGCGCCTGGCCATAATGGGCAAGCCCAATGTGGGCAAGTCTACGCTGCTCAACCGGCTGCTTGGAACTGAGCGCTCCATAGTAAGCGATATGCCAGGAACCACCAGGGATGTGGTAGAAGCCCATTTTGAATGGAAAGGCAAGCCGGTCAGCATTCTGGACACAGCCGGCATAAGGCGCAAAGCCAAAGTAACAGAGGATATAGAGTATTATTCCGTCAACAGGGCCATAAAAACGCTGGACAGGGCAGATGTGATTCTGTTACTAATCGATGCAAACGAGGGGCTTTCGGATCAGGACAAAAAAATAGTAAAGCTTGCCGTGGACAAGGGCAGGGCCGTATTGTTTGCGCTTAACAAGTGGGATAGCATGCCAAAAATTAAAAACAGCTTTGAAGCGGCAAGGGACAAGCTTCAGTTCTTTTTTGGCCAGATGGCATATGCACCAGTGCTTCCTTTGTCTGCAAGAGACGGAGAAGGCATAGACAAGCTGATGAAAACCGCTTTTGAACTCTTTGCCCAGCTTAAAACCAGGGTGGAAACCAATAGGCTTAACAGGGCCATAAAGGACTGGGTTGACGGCTATCCTCCGCCTGCCAGCCCCAAGGCCAGGTTCAAGCTGCGTTATGCTGTGCAGAGCGGAATAAATCCTGTTTCCTTTATAATTTTTGCCACAAGACCCGAGCTTGTAGTAGAAAGTTACAAGTCCTTTTTAAAAAATCGTATACGTGACGAACTGGGTTTCCGGAATATTCCCATAGAACTGGAGTTCAGGGTTTCCAGAAAAAAGTTTGAGGAACTTGGCAGGAAGTGAGCCGTGGCAGCAGTTTACAAGACCAGCGAAGTAGAACAACTCCTGGGTTTGGGCGAACATGTGCTGCGCTATTGGGAAAAGGAATTGCCCATTTTGTCTCCAAACCGTTCTCTTTTTGGCAGAAGGGAATGGACAGATGCGGATATATCTCTGCTGCTACGGATAAGGCATTTGGTCAGAAAACGCGGGCTAGGGTTAAAAGAAACCATGGATGTACTCATAATGGAGCGTTCCGGGCAGCGCGCGGAAACTTCTGCAGTGCTTGCAGAAGCCAGGGCAAGCCTGGTGGGGCTTTATTTTGAATTAAAAGCTTTAAGAAAAGGGCTGGAGCAACATGGTAAAAGAGCATAGGCTGCCAGTTCTGCAAAGTAAAACCGGCAGCTTATGTTTGCTTTAACTATTTTCCTTGGTAAACAGGGTACTTGTAATCTTCCGTCCAAATACCTTCGCGGTATTCATTTCCGGCTTGGGGTATTAACAGCTTCATGCCCGGCAATATAAGGTCCGGGTTGTTCGGCTCGGGCAGACTGTTTTTGTTGGCCTTGTACAAAAGCGGCCATTTGTATGGGTCATTGTAAACAAAGGGCAGCTCTGCAATACGCCAGAAACAGTCTTCCATTTTGCTCAGATCCCGTACCACAAAGTATTGCGGCAATGCATTTTGATCAGTGACAGCTGACAGACTGGCCAAAACTGTATTTGCAAAAACTATTGCTTCATCAAATTCTTCGGCAGAAAAAGCTGCGCGGGCCAATTCCAGGGCTCTGCCGGCTTCCAAAAAGGCTTCTGCAAAACGGAGTTCTGCTTTTACGGAAACAGCCCAGTCATATTTGTGCTGTGCTTCTGACAGCTTTTGCGATGCGTCGTGCATCAACAGCATTTTGGCAACATATTCATCAGACAGCCTGGCATAGTCCTGGGCCTGGCTGGCCAGTTCTGCGGCCAGGTCATACTCGCCTTCGTCAAATGCCGCTTCTGCTTCTGTCTGCAGTTCCAGACTCCTTACATAATAAGAATTGTTCTTTAGGCTTTGGGCGCCAACAAAGCCCAGGCCCACAAGAATCAATAAAGAAAATACAATTATTTTTTTCATTGCTTACTCCCCGACCCTTATTGAGGAATCTCCGGGTTCTGTTTGAAGATACGCATCTCCGGAGCTGGCTATGGACTCGCTCGTAGCGCTTTTTGCTTTGGCATTTTGCATGGCCGACAAGGCTGCCTGCCTTTTTTCCGAAGCGTTTTTATAAACCATCTGGAAAAGGGTTTCTGCATCGTTAAAAAGTGTTACTGCATCCTCAAAATGGCCGGTATTATAAGCCGTCATGGCTGTATCCCAGACAGCTTTGGCTTTGGCATATTGCTCTTTTACGGCAACCTGGGCTTTTATGGCATCCGAATCTGTCTTGTAGCGCTCAGCCTTTTTTTGGCTGCCGCCGGCTGTAAGTTCCCAGCCTTTGGCCTTAACCAGCCTGAAGCGCAGCAAAGCCTCGTCTGCGGCGTCAAGGGCTTTGTCCGGGTCCTCAGCAACAGAGCTGTGCGCAAGCTCCAGTTTGCTTAGCGCTATGGAATAGTTGCCGGAGTCCATAGAGCTAAAATCCAAGCTGTCAACCATGTTTTGTTCTGCCATGGCCAAAGCTGATTTTTCTGCAGCTCCGTAAGCTGAAATGCTTTTTGCATATCCGGCTATGGCGGATCTGAAATCGTGCGACTCATGATAGCCTTTTGCACTTGCTTCGTATGCATTGGCGGCTTCCATTATGTCTCCGCTCCAGGCCATTGCATCCGCGTTGACGGCCCTTTCTCTAGCATCTCCAGAACTGGCCTTTTTTGTGTCTGCCACGCTGATCAAGCCTTTGGAAACCAGGGCAGAAAACAGCATTTCCGCCTTGGTTAAGGTTTCTTTGGCTTCCGGCAGTTTGTCTGAATCATGGGCGCTTTTGCCTCTTACGTAGGCCGCATCGGCTTCAGCATAATCTGCTGTAAAAAGCTCTTTTAGTCCCAGGTCAAAAGCGTCTTTTCTTAGGGCTACAACCCTGTTCAATAACTCGGATACTTCGCTCTTTGAAACTTCCGGCTCTTTGGGTGTTTCAGGTACTTTTACAACTTCTTCAATAGGAGCTACAAAAGGTTCCGGCTCCGGTTCCGGTGCTGGTGGCTTTGTTGCGCAAGAAGCCAGAAAAGCCAGTGCCGCCAGTATCCAAAATAAACGGTTCAACTTCATTCTTACCTCCAGGGTTTGCTAGATCAATCTGTTAGAAACAATACTGTTGTATAAGCAAAAAATTTTTTGGAATTTCATAATAAAGTAGCATGGTTTTTGTTTTAGGGCAAATTCCGCTACCAAAAACTGCAATTTAAGGTAGCGGTTTGCGGTTTATGCTTTTTTTAACATGGCTTTCCAGCTTTTGTCCCCAGCCTCTATGTTGATCATTTCCGGAATTTCCTCCCAGGAAACGGCAACGGCCAGGGTTTCTGTTGCAACAAAACTGTTAAAGTCTTTAAAAGCGCGCTTCAGATCGCTGTCTCCGTAAACGAACAGCTTTATTCTGTCTGTAACAGCCAGGCCAGAATCCTTTCTAAGGCTTTGAACGCCCCTGATAAGGTCTCTGGCATTACCTTCATCAAACAGGCTTTGAGTAATTTCGGAGTCCAGGGCCACAGTCAGGCTGCCATCGTTTACCACATGCAGCTTGTCCCTTTCTATGCGCCTTATTTCCACCTTTTCCGAATCCAGTTCCAGCTCCTGGCCGGCAACTTCTATAACAAGTGTAGCTCCGGACAAAAGGCTTGCTATCTGCCGGGCTTCCAGTCGTTCAACCAGGGCGGCTCCCTCTTTCATGTTTTTGCCAAGCTCTTTTCCAAGCAGGCGATAATTGGCTTTGGCCTGATAATGTACCAGGTCTTCTTCGTCTTCTCTAAAAACAACCGACTTTACATTTAGCTCATCCCTTATTATGTCTTCCATCTCCAGCAGTACCGATTTTTCCCTGTCATCTTTGGTTACAAAGTGAACAGCCGACAGAGGCTGCCTTGTTTTAAGATTATGTGTATAACGCAAGGAACGCCCCATGCTGACAGCCTTGCGTACTGCAGCCATTTTCCATTCCAGGCTTTCATCCCTGTAACGCTCATCATACTCGGGGTATTCAGCCAGGTGAATGCTGTCTTTTATTATGGAGCTGCCAGGCACGGCCTTTAGATTGCGCCACATGACTTCGGTAACAAAGGGAGCAAAAGGAGACAGGCAAAGTGCAAGGCGCCTTAACACGCGGTAAAGGGTGGCATAGGCTTCTATTTTGTCGGCATCGTTTTCGCTGCGCCAGAAACGCCTGCGCGAACGGCGTATATACCAGTTGTTAAGGGCATCTATAAAATCCACCATTGGAACTATGGCTTTTTGCATGTCATATGCATCCAAGCTAAGCCCTGCATCCCTTACCATGGTTTCGCATTTGGACAGTATCCAGCGGTCCATGGGGTTGGATGCCCGGACAGAGGCTTCGCCTGGTATTATGCCGTCTATATTGGCATAAGTTACAAAAAACCCGTAAGCGCTCCACAGCGGCAACAGTATGCTTTTGACTATGTCCCTTACTCCTTCGTCGGAATAGCACAGATCGTCCGCCCTTGTAACTGCAGAGTTCATAAGGAACAGCCTTAACGCATCGGCTCCAAATTCTTCTATTACTTTTACCGGATCTGTATAATTTTTAAGGCTTTTGGACATTTTTTTGCCGTCAGAAGCAAGAACCAGGCCGTTTACAACACAGGCTTCAAAGGCAGGCTTGTCAAAAAGGGCAGCAGCCAAAATGGTAAGGGTATAAAACCAGCCGCGGGTTTGATCCAAACCTTCGCAAATAAAGTCTGCCGGGAAATGTTCCTCAAAATGCTCCTTGTTTTTAAAAGGATAATGCACCTGGGCGTATGGCATGGCACCGGATTCAAACCAGCAGTCCAGGACTTCCGGAATACGCTTCATGCTGCCTTTGCAGGAGTCCTCCTTGCATGGCCAGCTTATTTCGTCCACAAAATGCTTGTGCAGGTCTTCCGGGTACTGCCCGGAAAGAACTTTAAGCTCCTCCCTTGAGCCAAGGCATAAGGCCTTTCCGCAAGAGTCGCATTTCCAGATGGGCAGGGGATTGCCCCAATAGCGGTTGCGGCTTATGGCCCAGTCCCTTGCGTTTTCCAGCCACTTGCCAAAGCGGCCGTCCCGTATATGGGCTGGCATCCAGTAAATGCTGGAATTGGCTTTAAGCATTTTTTGTTTTATGGGCTCTATTTTTACAAACCAGCTGGATACAGCCCTGTATATGAGCGGGCTTTGGCAGCGCCAGCAATGGGGGTAGGCATGCAGATATTTTTCCTGTTTTACAAGTTTGTTTTCCGATTTTAAGCGCGCTATTATGTCTTTGTCGCAGTCTTTTACAAAGCGGCCATAATAATCGCCAACTTCAGCGCTAAACTTGCATTCACCATCTACGGGGCATTCCACTGGTACTCCCGTGTTTTTAAGCAACTGATAGTCGTCTTCTCCAAAGCCTGGTGCAGTATGCACTATGCCGGTACCGTCTTCCGTGCTTACAAAGTCGGCAACATGAACCCGGAATGCGCCTTTTTGTACATGGCCGGCAAAATATGGAAAAAGCGGTTCATATACTGCACCCGATATATCCCTGCCTTTCATTTTTTTTATTACTTTTGCCTCTTCCGGGTTTTTATAATAGGCGGGTATTCTGGCTTCTGCCATTATGTAGCGTTCGGAGCCGTCTTCTATCAATGCATAGTCAATGTCGGCACCTACAGCAAGACCAAGATTGGAAGGCAGGGTCCAGGGGGTGGTAGTCCATGCCAGAAAATGGGTTTTTCCGTCTGCCAGGCCGGAAATGGCCCCCGGATCCTTTGTAAGCCTGAACTTGACAGTTATGGCAGGGTCATGAACGTCTTTATAGCCCCCCAGCTGCAATTCATGATTGGACAATACGGTGGAGCAGCGGGCGCAATATGGCAATATATAGTATCCTTCATAAATAAGCCCTTCGTCCCAAAGGCGTTTGACCACCCACCATATGGATTCCATGTAATCCGCTTCCATGGTTTTGTAATCGTTGTCAAAATCAACCCAGCGTCCCGCCCTGGTCATTATGGTACGCCATTCTTTTGTATACCTTAGTACTATGGATCTGCAGGATTCGTTAAACTTGGCAATACCAAAGTCTTCTATTTCTTTTTTTCCGGATATGCCGAGTTCTTTTTCCATCTCATACTCTACAGGAAGGCCGTGGCAATCCCAACCAAAACGGCGCTCCACTTTAAAGCCTTTCATGGTCTTGTAGCGCGGAATAATGTCTTTTATTGTTCCCGGAACAAAGTGTCCAAAGTGGGGCAGTCCTGTTGCAAAAGGGGGGCCGTCATAAAAAACATATTCAGGAGAACCTTCCCTTTCACTTACAGATCGCTCAAAAGCATGGATTTTTTCCCAGAACTCCAGCACTTCTTTTTCCATTGCAGGAAAGCTGGCTTTTGGATTGACAGGTTCATACATTGTCTTACCTCCGGTACATTTTAAAGGCAGTTTCCGCGCTGTGGTACTGCCATTCAGGAAACAGTTTGCAATTATGCCATAAAAATTAATTAAAATGCCAGATGCCAGTTTGCATAAAAATAGATTTGCTTAATAATTATCAATTTATTAAAATTGGAAAATATAAATATCTGCAAGCTATAAAAGCAGAGGAGAAAGTCATGTTATTACAGCCTTTTAAACGGCGTCCATTTTATAAAGCTTTGTTGTTGCCTGGCATTGTTTTGCTCCTGACTTTGTCATGCGGCAAAAGTGAACCAAGCAAGGGCTCTGCCAAACAGGAGCCAATTTCCCAAGTTTTGGCAGTGCAGGAAAATGTGGCATACGAAAAGCCCGACAGCGTCTTGACCGAAAAAGAAAAGGAAAAAGTGGAAGAGCTGGACAGCCCTGCGGCAGTTGAGCCGTCTTTGCAACCCCAGACAGCAGAAAAAGCCGCCGATGCCGGCCAGCAGACATCCATGCAGGCTGATGCGGCACTAGCGGAAGCCATGCGCTTGGCAACTCTGAACGTGCCTCCGCCTGTTATCAGCGGCCCAGCGCCAGGAGTGTATTTATCTTCCGTAACTGTAACTATCAGCACTACAATAAAAGAGGCAAAAATAGTATACAGCCTGGATGGCAGCAATCCCGACCCAAAAAACAGCAAGCATTATACAGCTCCTATTACCCTGTCAGAAAGTACGCTGGTAAAAGCTATTGCCTATGTGCCTGGCGGCAGAACATCAGGCATGGCTCAGTCGGAATACGGCATAGCAGAAATATGTGTAGCCGCTGGAGGCACGGGAGATGGCAGGCGGCGGCAGCCTATGGGTGATCTGCGCGCAGCCATAAGCAAGGCTGACAGTCTTGGCATAGCCCTGGTCAAATTGGGCAATAGCGGAGAGTTACGCGGCAGCTATGAGCTGAAAGCAGCTGTCAGCCTGTCTGGCGGCTGGAACAAGGATTTTTCCTTCCAGGAAAAGAAACCCACTGTCATTAAGGGGGATGACCAGGACAGCAGCAGCAAAAAGGCCCCTGCCTTTGCACTAAAAGTGTCCGGCTCAAAAGTGGATGGCAAGGTAAGGCTGGACAGGCTGGATTTAAGGGGAGGAGAAGCCACTTATTCTGCCGGCTTGCTTGTAATTGATGGAGCCAGCCCGACAATAACAAACATTGTTGCCAGCGGCGGAGATTCCAGCTATGGCTATGGGGCCGCAGTCATAAACAATGCCGCCCCAGATTTTAAGTATTCCAGCCTGTCCGGGGGCCTTGGCGCCAGCTCCTATGGCCTTTCTGTAGACTCCGCCAGGGCAACTGTGGCTTATTCCTTTTTGCTGGCCGGTTCCGGCATGGTTAGCGGCAACGGTCTTTCTGCCACCGATGCCAAAATAAAACTAAGCAGTTCTGTAGCCGCAGGCAACAGTGCAAACGTAAGCTATGGGGTAGCCCTTTACAACTGCAAAGAAGCCAGGCTCGAATCCTCTACAATAGTGGGAGGTTCAGGCAGGGATGCAGCGGGTATATTTATATCTGTAAGCAATCCGCAGATAGAAAACTGCATAATAAGTTCCACAGGCAGCCAAAAATCTTATGGTATTATAGCCAACTACGGAAATTCAGCACCCGATAAGCTTGCATATACGATTTTTTTGGGCAGTTCCGGCGGACTTTATTATGATGCGGACAGCAGGACAGCCTACACCAATATTGATTCTTCAGGAGCCATTACCATGGCAGACGGCAAAAGTCTAGCAAGGCCAGCCACAGAGCATTGCGCCAAAGCCGGCTTCAGCCTGGATGCTACTAACGGCTACCGTACCCCAAGCAGCTCCGGAATGCCGGCAGCCAAAGTACTTGGAGGGGAAGCGGCTACCGACATATTGGGCATTGCCCGCAGCCAACCCTGGACCATAGGAGCATACCAGTAGCTATCGCGGGCCAAAGCTGAACTTTACTTCCGGGCCTCTTGCACTCCATGCCAAGGGCCCGGTGGCCGCATTTAGGCCTTTTATTTTTCTGTCAGGCTGAACACTCCATCCCAATCCGGGGCCGGCGGCTTGGCTTTGAACACCTCACATTTTCTAATATAAGCTTTGCTTGGACCATCTTCCGGATAAGCTTCGGAGACTGCTTTAAAAAGCTCCAGCGCCTTGTTCCAGTTCCTTGTGTCAAAAACCTGGTGGGCTTCTTCAAAGCGTTCCAGCAGCTTCAGTTTCTCCGGGCTTACATCCGATTTGAAGTCTACCAGTTCCCATAGCTGTACTGGGGTATTTATTCCTACAACCCTAACCCTGTCAAAACGCCGTACAGTGAACATATCGCCCGTTTCCTTATAGGTATCGTCGCTAAGCAAAATCCAACTTCCGTATTGCTTGTTAACTCCTTCCAGCCTGGCTGCAAGGTTGACCGCGTTTCCCATGATGGTATAGTCCATTTTACGCTCTGTTCCCATGTTGCCTACCACCATGTCTCCGGTGTTTATGCCTATACGGGTTAAAAGCGGGTTTGGAGTCATTTTTTCTTCCATAAAATGTATATTGAGCTCCGCTTCCTTGCGCTTCATTTTGACAGCCGAGCTGCAAGCCTTAATGGCATGGTCATCAAAATGCAGAGGAGCCCCAAAAAAGGAAATGATGGCATCGCCTTCATATTTGTCTATAGTTCCTTTTTCTTCCAGAATTATGTCGCTCATTCCAGACAAATATATGTTCAGAAGCTGGACAAGGTGTTCGGCATCCAGTACTTCCGAT
>JAKPMS010000213.1 GCA_029548805.1 Spirochaetota bacterium
AATATGCTTGCCGGAGACATGACCATACTGGATATCATAGGTGCCCGGCGTGTCGCCATAGAAGAAGCCGGCAGGCAGTACATGAACGACACCTTGAAAAGCTACGGGCTTGGTGTGGACATAATAGCCATAAAGCTTCAAAACATAGTACCTCCTGTAGGAGTGCAGGCAGCCTTTGAAGACGTAAACAAGGCCATACAGGACATGAACCGCCTTATCAGCGAAGGAAAAGAAGCATACAACAACGAGATTCCTAAAACCAAAGGAGAAGCCGACCGCATCATCCAGGTGGCAAAAGGCTATGCGGCAGAGCGCATAAACAGGGCCAACGGAGATGTTGCCCGCTTTGATTCCGTTTATGACGAATACAGAAAGGCTCCGGATATTACCAGAAACAGGCTTTATTATGAAATGATGGAAACAGTCTTTGCGGATGAAAAAGGGGTGGAACTCATAGACAACAAGCTTGGCAATTTTCTTCCCATAAAAAACCTTGGTCAGCAGTCTGGAGGCAGCCGATGAAAAAGCTGATAGGCGTCATACTGGCCATTGTTGTTCTGGCAGTAGTAATAGTCTTTACCGGACCATTTTATATTGTCAATGAAGGCTATCAGGCTGTGGTTGTAAGATTTGGGCAGCTGACCAACGTGGTTAATGTTGCCGGCTTGAAAATAAAAACACCTTTTATAGACAATATAGTCATTTATCCAAAAAAAATTCTTATGTGGGACGGAGAGGCTCAGCGTATTCCTACAAAGGAAAACCAGTTCATATGGGTGGATGCGACTGCCCGCTGGCATATATCTGATCCCAAAAAGTTTTATGAGTCGGTATCCACCATGCAAAGCGCATACGGCAAGCTTGGCGATGTAATAGACAGTGCGGTAAGAACCGTGATTTCTTCCAATTATTTGCGGGAAGCAGTCCGGAACAGCAATGACATAATGGATATGACCACTACGGAGGCTTTTGAAATAGGCGATGTTGACGGCATGGAATCCCTAAGGCTTCTTACCCAGCCTGATTCTACCTATGAGAGCATTGAAAAGGGCAGGAAAAAACTGTCCCAGGATATGCTGGACATAGCCAGACAGCTTACCCCGGAATACGGCATAGAAATAATAGATGTCATACCAAGGCAAATACGTTATTCTGATGAACTTACAGAAAGCGTATACAACCGGATGATAAAAGAACGCAATCAGATAGCCCAGGCTTTCAGGTCCCACGGAGAAGGCAAAAAGGCCGAGTGGCTCGGAAAGCTGGAAAACGAAAAGCGTTCCATTATGTCCAAAGCCTACGAAGAGGGAGAAATTATCAAAGGCAAGGCAGATGCCCAGGCTACCAAAATTTATGCGGATGCATACAGCAAGGATAGATCCTTTTTTGATTTCTGGCGTTCTATAGAATCATATAAAACGACCCTGCCAGCCTTTAACAAAACCCTGTCTACCGGAATGGATTACTTCAATTACCTGTACAGCCCGCGCGGCAGATAAAATTATGGCTTTAAAAAAGGCTGTCCATCAGGGCAGCCTTTTTTTATAAACAAATCTGGAAAGTCTAGGACAAGAACGACAGCATAACGCCTGCTGCTACTGCGCTGCCTATCACTCCGGCAACGTTGGGACCCATGGCATGCATTAAGAGATAGTTGCCCGGATCTTCCTTTTGGCCTACTACCTGGGAAACCCTGGCAGCCATAGGCACGGCTGATACACCAGCAGAACCTATAAGAGGGTTTACCTTGCCTTTTGTAAAAAAGCACATAAGTTTTCCGAACAACACTCCCCCTGCTGTTCCGCAGGAAAAGGCAAAAAGACCAAGCGCAATTATCATTAGCGTTTGGGGCTGCAGAAAGCGGGGAGCGCTTGCAGTGGCACCTACAGAAATACCCAAGAAAATTGTAAGAATATTTATCAGGGCATTCTGGGCTGTATCAGACAGCCTG
>JAKPMS010000132.1 GCA_029548805.1 Spirochaetota bacterium
CAAGCTTGTATACAGAACGGGCAGGATAGCCGTCTTTTTTGGCTTTGATGGCCCAAAAATCGGGTTTTTCATACGAGTTTTTTGACAAAAGCAACTCCTGATCTTTTAGTATTATATACAAGAGCTTATAATATTAACGGAAGGAATTATGGGAGCCAATACCTTTGTTGCTGCAGATATATGGACTGTAGCGCAGACAGACCAGGGCAATGTTGTACTCATCAAGCCCAAAGAGTCCGACATGGTTGTGCCCATTTTTATTGGCCAGCTTGAAACCCAGGCCATACTGATAGGGCTTGGAAAAGTGGAGATGCCCAGGCCGCTAACCCACGACCTCTTTTTGAATACACTTTTTAACTTTGGCGCAGAACTGGCAAGAATAGAAATAACAGAAATTCGGGATAAAACCTTTTACGCCAAAATAATAATAAAGCGTGGTGACGGTTTGGAATTGAGTATAGATTCAAGGCCTTCCGATGCCATTGCCCTGGCTGTCAGGGCTTTGGCACAGGTATATATTGCGGAAGATATAGTGGAAACCCTTGGTGTTCCTGTTGACATGATAAGGGACAGTCAGGCCTCTTTTGAACAAGGGTCTTATCTGGACAATGAAAACCGTCCGCCTGCAGACAATTTGCCAAAAAAAGAAACAAGTGAAGAATACAAGCGCCTTGTGGCAGAGCTGGAAGCGGCAGTGGGCAATGAAAATTATGAATTGGCTGCAATTCTGAGGGACAAGCTAAAAAAACTGTTATAGTGCTTCCGTTTCAGGGCTTTAAAGGGTACTATAGGCAGTTTGGGGGTATGACTATGAGACAGAGGAGCCTGTCAGTCCTTTTGTTTGCTGTTTTTACAATTACTTCGTTTATGCATGCCCAGGAGTTCGACTTAAGAACATATCAGGCTTATGCAAGACCCGGTTTTTCTTTTGACTGGACCTTCTTCAACCCTGCTACCAATGAAGCTGCATGGGTCAAACTGCCTGCAAGCACAGGATCGGGATTGAATATAAGCGTACCGGGGCTTGGTTTTGTCAAGGCCAATACACTTATGGAATACAGCGCCTACAGCAGGGGTACCCGTATTTTTACCCTTTCCATTCCGTTTTTGCTTACAGAGGACCAGCTTCGCTTAAGGACTGGTGCAGGCCTTTATCTTGGATCCATAGGCCAGAATTGGCAAATTTACCTGAACGGCAAGCTGGTCAGGGATGAAAGCTATATTTTGTCGGATGACTCAATCAAAACGGAACGAACAAAAAGGTCGGTGCTTTTGGCCATTGACCAGGAATTTTTGCATACCGGAGAAAACCTTTTGTGTATTATGATGGCCGGAACTCCATATTCCCCATCCACCGGCCTAAAAGGAGAACTTTTACTTGGGGATTATTCCGTATTGAATGCCAAGCGTAACGACCTTTTAAAACTTATCCTGATAGGTATTTATGCATTTTTTTCTTTATACCATTTTATCCTTTTTGCCATGAACCGCAAAAACAGGGCTTACCTTTTTTTTGCCATTACTTCCAGCCTGCTGGCGCTTTTTCTGCTTTCCCAGACCAATACTGCATATGACCTGGTTCTTAACACCAGGCTTATAGGAGACCTGGGGCGCTTAAGCTACTTTTTTATAGCAGTAAGCCTGATGGCTTTTTACGATTCTTCTGTCCGGGATTCAATTTCACCTTTTACCAGGGGCTATGCCATGATCACAGCCCTGGCTTCCGTATTAAGCATGATTAGCGGAGGAGAGCTGATTGTATCCATTTGGCATTTTACCCTTTTTGCCCCTTTTGGCTATGCTTTGCTTGATGGAGTAATCCTGCCCATAAACAAACTTATGAGCAAAAACCGGGACAATAATTCTTTTAATATCAATAGCCTCGTGTTTTCCATTTTGCTTATGATTTGTGCGGTAGCACTGTGGTTCTACGCGCCTGCTTTGACTATTAACCTTCCCTGGCCAGACTTTACCTTTCTTTTACTGGCTTTTGGTACTGCAGTTACGCTGGCGGGGCAGGTTGTAAACGCATACAGGCAGGGAGAAAACTTGGGAGTTATGCTGTCTGAGCGCATAGAAACCCGTTCCAGGGAGTTAAGCAGGGTCGTGACGGAGGCAGAGGCTTTGAGCTCATCTCTGCAAGATACAAGAGCCAGGCTTGGCGACATGGTGGAAAAGTCGGCCAGTGATATGCTGCTTGCTACCAGGGTTCAAAGAGGTTTCTTTCCGGAAACTGCCCCGAAAAATGAAGTTTGGGACTCTGCAATAGGCTTTTTCCCGGCCAGCGGGGTTTCCGGCGACTTTTATGATTTTTTTAGCAAAGGAAAAAGCTTTGACGGCTTTGTTCTTGGGGATGTGTCCGGGCATGGCATTGCTTCAGGGCTGGTGGCTCTTTTGGGCCGATCCATTTTTTACAGAAATTTCTATGAGCTTAAAAACAGGAGCCTTGGGGCCATGCTGGAAGCCATCAACTCCGAACTTATAAACGAGCTTAAAGGTGTTGACAACTTTATAACTGCGGCCCTTTTAAGGCTTTATGCGGATGGCAGGGTGGAATATGCCAGTGCAGCCCATACCGATCTGCTGTACCTGGGCGCGGACAAGACCAGGGCAGCAAGTTTGAGGCCAAAGGGTGTCAGCGATTATAAAGGCCCGCCCCTGGGCAGGGAAGGGCTGGAATTGCCATATTCGTCCGTTCGCTTCAAGCTTCAAAGCGGAGATATTCTGTTGGCTTATACCGACGGTTTTGACGAAGCCAAAAACGTTGACGGACAGCCTTTTGGAGTAAAAGGCATGCTGGACGCATTGTCCACCGCGCCGGAAGGCGACGCCGCCCAAATCCTGGATTTTATAGTGCGAGAATGGCGCTTTCATATATCCGGAGCTGCAATAACTGATGACGCGGCAGCAATTCTTATTAAAAAGAAATAACGGGTGGCCAGAGCCTGTCAGTTTTTTCTTATTTTTGGGTTTTGCTCAAAAGACGGACAATGCCTTCCTGTTGCTTCATATACTTCTATACTGGGCATGCGGCGGCTTTTTATTTCAAACAAGGTACAGGATCTGGGCAGTTTGGGATCCCAGCTAACCTTGAAATATATGCATTTAAGACAGTTGGGGGCTGTTGATGCATTCATGCTTTCATTTTATTGTTTGCCCTTTGCCAAAGGCAATACCATTAGCGTCTGGCTTTCTGGCATAATTTTGCTGTAAGCGGCTAGCTTATTGAGCTTTTTTTTTGTAAATTAGACAATATGACCATGCTCCAAAGATTCAGAAAACCTTTTAAATACGAAAACGGCAATTTTACGCTCGTACTGATAGGTATAAACATACTTGTGTATGCCATTACCTCACTTTTCAGAAGTACTTTTGTATATCTGGCTCTGATACCAGGCGCTGTTCTGCATTATGGCTGGATATGGCAATTGTTTACTTACATGTTTGTGCATGCCAATTTGAGACATCTGCTTTTTAACATGCTTGGCCTGTTTTTCTTTGGCACTGCACTGGAGCGCTATCTTGGAAGCAGGGAATTTGCTTTTTTTTACTTGCTTACTGGTACCCTGGCAGGGATTTTTTCTTTTATTGTGTTTTCAATGGGGGGAACCCTGGGCTTAAGTCTTGTTGGAGCTTCCGGGGCAGTTTACGCTGTACTTTTTGCCTTTGCAGTTATAAACCCCAGAGCCAAAATTTATATATGGGGTATATTGCCTGTTCCGGCGCCTGTGCTTGTTGCGGCTTATACGGTAATCGAGCTGTGGTCCGAGCTTAGCGCTTATGGCGGGAATATAGCCCATCTGACACATTTGGCCGGCTTTGCTTTTGCCGCCATATATTTTCCTGTAAGGCACGGCATTAACCCGATAAAACGGCTTATTTATGGTTCTTGACCAGGTTTACGCCCTGTCGTGCTTATGATCTGGCTTAATAATGAAGCATGGATGCAAAATGAATCCAAAAAGCTTGCCGGTCCTTGTTGTTTTTAATGCCTTGTTGCTGGCTTTGGCCGGCCCGGCGTTTATGAACAAAGAAGTTTTGGCAGCCCAGGTCAAAAAGCCGCTTTTGTCCGGAGAATTTCCGGTGGACCTGGCCCCTCCTCCCGGTCTTTCAGCTTTTAGTGATGTGGCAGACCCCCGTTACATACCCGGGCTGCCTGATAAAGAAGCTGCAGCGCAGCTATTGGCTGAAGCGCGCTGGGTTTTTGCCGGTATGATTTGGGGCTTTGACTATGTTTACACGCCAAGTGACAAGGCCAGGGGTATTGCGGAATTTTTCGAGATAAAGCCGCGCTGGACAAAAGATATGGCCGGCAATGCAATAAGCAGGGATGCTTCCGTTGCCCTGGACATAAGGCCTTTATCTGTCAGTATGCAGGATGCTATGCTTTATGCCTATCTGGAATGCAGTCTTGGGGCAGAAGAGGCCTCCGAGCAGGCATCCTGGGCTTTTGGTACCAGCCATGGACAGGCCAGGGGTACAGCGGCGTACTTCAGGCTGAATTCGGAAGATCCATTGGCTGTAATGCTTGCCAGAAGAAAAGCCATTATAAACGCAGCCAAGGAAGCATTAAGAGCCATACTAAGGGACAGGACACATAACAAACCGCGGGAAGTGCGGGGTTCCTTTGCTTTTGCTGCTGTACCAAAAGTCATTGTAAAAAACGGGGAGTGGCTGTCAACAGCTAGAATACTTACCCGGGAAGCTGATATAGAAAGCTACGGAGCCTACTGAATATTTTTATAGTTCCCCGAATATTAGTGTTAATGCCCGTTTTTACAAAAACACTACTAGGGATTGTATAGGCATGGATACTTAATACAATATATGGTACCCAAAAGTGCTTACAACAAGCTTCTGGGAACTATAGAATATTTTTGACCGGCAGTCAGCTTACAGATTTGTTTAGCTGTTCCAGATTGTACATCACAGCATCTGCTACTGCCTGCTTTATGTCACTGTCTGCGGGGATATTTTCTTTTACTGTTTTGCGGAATTCGCTGCAACTAAGAGGATCGGAAGCTTTTATTAGCACTTGGTCCCTGAATACCAGGTCGTCTAGCATTTCTCCCTGGCTGTTTATTCTAAGTATGTTCCCGTTTATGGATACAAAACACAAATAGTCAAAAGTGCGCAGATATGAATCAATTTCTCTTACGCCTTTTTTGCTGTCCGGATCCCATGGCCTGTAGCGTGTACCAGCAGGGAAAACAAGTATTATTTTTCCGGAGCTTTTCAGCCGGGCCAGGGTTCTCATGGATGCCAGATTGATGGCATTGGCTTTGGCAAGCTCCTTGGCCCTTTTGACAGGGTCGCTTATTTTGTTTTCAATTTCTTCAATGGACCGGCTTGGGTATATAACCAGGCGGGAATATGCTTCGGAAAAGGCCGATACAATCTTGTTGGTTTCGGACAATTTTATGCCTGCTATGGCTACTATGCTTTCCGCAATTTTTTGGCCTGATTTTCCCTTTTGCCTTAACAGATATGAAAGCACCGGCAGATCAAAGTTGCTGTAATGTTCTACCAGCAGTATGCATCTTTTGCCCTGGTCAGCCATGCTTGACAGTTTTTCCAGCCTATCGAATGCCAGGATATCGCTTCCTTCCAGAAGGTTTTCCTGTATTATGGAATCTATAAAAGGCAGCAATTCCGTGTTGCCTTCCTTGTACAGGTCTTCCAGGCTGACTTTGGTTTCTGCCCTGGCAAGGTCTCTCATTTGCGCAATAATATCTTTATATTTAAGGCTTACTGTTTCCATATTAAGCTTCCTTCCTCACTTTGGGATGGATTCGCGGCAGTATAGATGGGCAAGCCGGGCCATGTCAACTTGACAAAAGCGAAAAACTTGTTAAAAGAGGAAATCTACGGCAAACCAGTCAGCGGGATCAGCCATTGCCGAATCTACTAGACCTATGCCCACTTTTGCGGTGGTTTCTGCAGGCAGCCACAGTTTTTTGTCATGGGGGAAGCGGGCTCCCGGGCCTGGCGCATCCACTGCAAGCATGGCATGCTCGTGTTTCATGGAGTACATAAGTATGCTGTCTATGTTTTCGCGCTGTAAAAGGATGGCCATTACCAAAGCCCTTGAATCGCAGTCTCCGCGGCCTTCAAAAGCTGCTGTTATGGGGTTTAGCACATCGGAGCCACTCGGGTCCCGCTCATAGGCAAAACCCTGCACCCAGGCAAGAAGCGCCTCCGCATAAAGCCTTGGGCTGGCAGGTATGCCAAAAAGCGGGCTGTTTCTTTCCTGGCTGTCAAAAATGTTGTAAGCTGCCGCTTTTTGTGTCTGGCCGCCATAAGTTTCTGTTAAATTCTGTCTGTGGCTTTCCTGCTCCCATGCACTTGATAATAGCATGGCCAATTCATCCAGGGCCGGGGCTGCATCTCTAAGTATCATCCTGTAAAAGCGGGTAATGGCGGCTTTGAGGTAGTCCGGGGCAGCAGCATAGGCTGTCAGAATTCTGTATTCTCTTTCTACCAGGCTTTGGCTCAGGCTGGCCTCACGTTTGTCCCACTTGGCTTCCAGCCAGGCAGAACCAAAGTTTATACGGGCCCTGGAGTACTGCTTTTTGCCCAGCCTGTCCCTGGCAGCCAAAGCGATTGGCCCCGGCCCGTAATGACTCGCCATACCCAGGGACAAGCTGTCCATGGCCGATGCAACAATATCCATTATAAAGGCGTTTTGGTAAAAAGGGCTGTATGACAAAAGCATCATGTCATAACTGTCCTGGTCAGGGGCTGTTTTTGGGCCAGCGGGGTTTACATCGTTTATAAAAAGAAGCCAGCCCTTGTTTTTTTGGCCATTGTTGACAAATTCCAGCTCTGCTAGGCAGGCGTCATAGCCGGAAAAACCGAAATTCTGGTAAGCAGCCCTGCCTTCCAGCTTTTTGACCGTATCCTGGGCAGCGCTTTGTGCGTTGGTAAAGCGCTTTGCCGGATACAAAATTATATCCATAGTGGCGCTTCCGTTGTCAAAATCGAAAGAAAAACGCGTTGTTCCGTCCCCGCCCGTAAATTCATAAGCTTCTGGCAGATATACGGAAAAACCCAAGGGTGACGCATATTGCTCAGCTTTGACCTTGCCCGGAAGCACAAGTATAAACAGCAAAAAAACCAACATCAAACAAGAACAGCTTTTATGCATAGTCCAAGTATAGCGCAAAACAGGGTCTTTCATCTATTGCAGAGCGGCAAAGATTGGGAATATGCTTTGTCCCCATGATAAAAGCCCTGTTTGCCAATGACGACATACTTATAATTGACAAGCCGGCAGGCTTGCCTGTCCAGCCCGGAGAAGCCGTGGGTATAAGCGTTCTGGATGCTGTGGAACGGGACTATGGCTTTAGGCCTTTTTTGGTGCACAGACTGGACAAGGAAACATCCGGCTGCCTGCTTTTGGCCAGGACATCCAGGTCTGCATCATTTTATTCTTCTGTTTTGTCATCCGTGTCGACTCGCAAGGTATATCGCGCTATAATATTAGGCAGGCCAAAGCCGGAAAAAGGGGTTTTTGACTCCGATGTAAGGTACAGGGGCAAGGCCTTAAGCGCCAAAACTTATTATAAAAGCCTGGAAATATGGGATGATTTAAGCCTTGTGGAAGCCGAGCTGGGTAGCGGCAGGACACACCAGATACGCCAGCATTTTGCCCGGGCGGGCTGGCCCATAGCCGGTGATGACAAGTACGGCAATTTTGGGCAAAACAGGCTATTAGCAAAAAATCTGAATATAAAGCGGCTTATGCTTTATGCTTTCAGCTTAAGTATTGAAAAACCTGAAAAAATTTATGCAGAGGCCGGATTGCCGCCCCATTTTGAGGATTTTTTTAAGCGCAGATCCGGAAACACAGTGTAAAGAAAGCAGCTTGAATGGAAAAGTTTGTATGGAAAAAAGGGGCTATCTGGCTGTTTCCGGACGGAAGCACAGAAATCGTGCCCGGTTTCCATGATGAATGGATAGCTTCTCACCAGGACAGGGCGCCTGGATGCAAAAACGTGTTTGACGTTGTATCCGGGCTGGGCTGGCTGTCTGTGGTGGCATACTCCCAGGGCTATGTGGAGTTCATGATACGCTCCAGAAGCGACGAACATTCTGTAAAGCTATGTGTTGAGCACCTGCGGCGCAACCTGGACAAATGGCAGAACGCATTGGTAATGACCATGGACGAAGAAGGCTACATAAAGCTTAAACCCGAAGACTTTGGCCCCGGCAAGTCGGCAGAAGAAAAAATCCTTGGGCTTCCTGCGCGGGCGTAAGTCGCGCCGGATAAGTGCCGCTTTTTTTTAAACTAAACAAACACAAAAAATATAGCTTTTTCAGTTAAAGCATTTTTTCTTTCATGCCTAGGCTGCAAGCAAGGTAAAGGTGTCCCCAAGCGGAAAAAAGCCTGTCATGCATTTCTTCATCCGCAAATTTACCCTTAAAATTTGCTTTTAGTTCAGGTTAAATTAAGTCAAGATAGTTTATTCCAATAGGAGGAAGATGTCATCTTGACGCAGAGATGGCCGCCTAATCGCCCTTCTTCTTTGTCAAGTTTAGTTCTGTTTTATATTCTTCTTTTGGTTCTTCTACTAAAAATAATTCGAGTTCTTTGTTGTTATTGAAGCCACCAATTTTTTGCCTGTAAGTGGCCGCTGTTTTAGGGTTTTCAATTTCGAGTTTTCTATTTTTGCTAATTGTCAAAAATTTTTCTTCTTGGTCAATACCCAAAAATCGTCTATTTGCCAAATTTGCTGCTATTCCTGTTGTGGAGCTACCTGTAAATGGGTCTAAAATCCAAGAATTGGGTTTGGTGGAAGCCAAAACAAGACGTGTCAAAACCGATAAAGGTTTTTGTGTCGGATGTTTGCCACAAGATTTTTCCCAAGCTGCGATTGCTGGCAATTTCCAAACATCTTTCATTTGTTTGTCGCCATTCAATTGTTTCATCAATTCGTAGTTGAAATAATGCGGAACTTTTTCGCTTTTTCTTGCCCAAATAATCTGTTCGGTTGAATGGGTAAAATATCTACACGAGAAGTTTGGTGGAGGATTGGTCTTTTCCCAAGTGATTATATTTAAAATCTTAAAGCCTAATTCAGTCAAAATTTGGCCAACCGAAAAAATGTTGTGCATTGTTCCGCTTATCCAAATGGTTGCATCTTCTTTCATTTTTTCACGAATCAACGAAAGCCATTTTCTGTTGAAGTCGTTGATAAATTCAAACCCTTCGGATTTGTCCCATTTTCCTTTGTTTACGCTTACGATTTCTCCGTTTTGTATTGAAAGTCCGTTATTTGATAAAAAATAGGGAGGATCTGCGAAAACCATATCAAACTTATGTTCAAATTCTGGTAAAAGATTCATCGAATCTCCGTGAAGAAGATAAAAGTCTTTGTCATCAGATTTGAAATAAGGAATTATCATTTATTTCCTGTTATGTGTTGCTATGGAAACAATTTTGCAAATGTCTTTATGTGCTTCAAGTGCTTTTAGTAAATTCGTAAACATAAAAGCTGTCGACAAATTCGTCTTCTCTTGTATCATCAAAAGTTTTGCGATAAGATAAAGAAATTTAATACTATATTCTCCTTTATTTGCTTCCGTATTGGCTTCATCTTTCTGCCAATATCTGAGCAATTAATCATAATCAGACAAAGAACCTTGATAAACGCCTAAAATATAAGTTTCCTTAACCTCAATGATAACCAAAGGTTCGGCTCCTTTGGCTCTCATATGTAGTGATTTATGAGTTTTACTTTTTATCATACACTAATTATTTTTTCATCTTTAATTTTCTTGATAAAATCATCAAGCGTTATCAGATTATACAAACTTGGAATGATATTGTATGCTTCTTCTAATTTATTCTTTGCAGAAAGCCAGCCTTGTCCGTCAGTAATCCACACAAATTCGTAGTTTTCGTATTGGTTTATTTTTGGAGCTACATCAGAATAAGCTCTTGCCGTTTCATTCAGTTTTGAACCTCCTGTGTTATAAAAATTTGTTTCAATCAAATAAGTTTTACATTGCGTCTTAATAACAAAATCAAAACGTTTTACATCTGCTCCTAAACTTTCGATTTCGCGAAATTCTGTACTATTAACTTCGCTTTTATAGGAAACTTCAGCTTTATCAAAAATATGAGAAACTGCTTTCGACATATTGTCGCCGCCTCTGTTTTTTCTCGCATTTGTATCTAAACCAACTTCAATTCCGAAAACATAATCAACCAAATTCGTAACATCTTTATTTCTAAAAACTTCTGCTAAACCTGTTTCTTCGATGTATTCCAAAATCAGTTTGGGCGAAGTAAAATAAGTATCCAACAAGACAATTTTGCCTTTGTTGTTGAATGTTTTGGTGTTTTTGTTTTTACGAATAGCAATCAAGATGTCCAAAACTTCAAAAACTTTTGGGTTTTCCTCGTAAAGTTCGTTAATCGCTTCTTGTAAATTTTCTTTACCCATCAAGTAATTCAATTGGTTTAATTTGATGGCAATTTTGTTTACGTTACTTTTTATTTTCTTGAAATCTGTGAAATAATCAAGTGTTGTATTAGTTTCCGATAGTTGCGATAAGAAGATTTTAAATTGCTCTGACATATTCTTTATTATTCACTTGATTTGTAATTAGCAGCTCCGTTAATTTTCCTCTTTTTTCAGAATTTGCATTGATGTTTCTTTTTGCCTCAACACGCTGAATATTAAAGTCTGAATATAAATCATCAAAGAAATTGTCGTTTTCATCTTTTCCTTTTACATCCGAATTACTTAAAATCCAAGTGTGATTTAAAAGGTCAAGTTTGTTGCAGAAATCTCTTAATCTAATTTGTTCGCTGTCGTTAAATTCGTCTTTTGAATATGAATTAAAACTTGATGTTTCGCTTAACGGCTTGTATGGTGGATCAAAATAGAAAAGTGAGTTGTTTTCTGCGAAATCAAGTGTTTTCTCAAAATCTCCACACAAAATTTCAACTTTTTGCAATGCCTCGCTTACTGCCAAAATATTTTCTTTGTCACAAATAGTTGGGTTTTTATAACTACCCATTGGAACATTGAATTCGTTTTTGCGATTTACTCTATACAAGCCGTTAAAGCAAGTACGATTGAGAAAAATAAACAAAGCGGCTAGTCCACTTTGTTCTTCTTTTCTTGCGTTGTACAATGCTCTTTTTTGGTAGTAATATTCCTTTTTATTATCCTCATTCCCTTCCAATGAATGATATTCTTTTTGTAGAATTTGCAAAATTGAAATTAGTTCATTTGGATTAGAAGCGATTATTTTGTAAGTATTTATTAAATCTTTGTTAATGTCGTTGATTACCGCTTTCTTCAAGTTTGGAAAGTTATTTAACATCCAAAAAAGAATTGCGCCACTACCCACAAATGGCTCAATATAAGTGAATTTTCTTTTTGTAATTTTTGTTGGTAAAAACCGTTCAATGTCGTTAATGAGCTGTGTCTTTCCACCTGCCCACTTCAAAAAAGGTTTTGCTATTCTGTCTGTCATTGGTCTTTTATATTAGTTTTTACAAACAAAATTAAAATTTTCATTCTTCTAATTCTCCGTTTAAGTCAGTTAATTGTTAAGCAATTTTGTCCGCTCTGCCGCCTTTTGTCAACACACATTTTATAGCAGTTTAAGCTGTATCATGCGTAACCGTCAATTCTTCCCATATTGACACATAAAATATACTTCTTTTTATAAGGAGAATATTTTATGCAATCAAAACTTGGTAAAAAAGAATGGGAAGAGCACATTCGAAAACAGAAAGAAAGCTTATTAAGCCAAAAAGAGTATTGCCTTAAGGAGACCTTAGCTTTTCCAACATTTTCTCGCTGGAAAAGTAAATTGGAAAGAGAAAATGCAAACAAAGGAAAAGGTTTTATTGAGCTTAGTACTGAACTGGAACAATTAAATTTTGAAAAAGTACCATGGCATTACAGTATAAGCTTTCCAAATGGTTGCTCGATTAGTTTAAACCAACAGTACTCTGAAGAGGTTTTAAAATCTCTTTTAGCC
>JAKPMS010000139.1 GCA_029548805.1 Spirochaetota bacterium
AAAGCTTCATGCTATTTTATGGAAAAAATATAGTCTTTTATGTCGTGGGAACGCCAGGGGCCTTTTTCTGCTCCATGTATTTCTATGTGCAAATGTCCCCCGTGTCCTGGTTTTCTGGCATTTACACCGCTGTTGCCTCCATGCCCAAGGCTTTCTCCGGCGGCTACTAACTGTCCTGTTTTGACAAACACATCGCTCATATGAAAGTATGCATAATAAAGCCGGTTTGCCGGATCGTAAATTATTGCTCCGTTGCCGGATTTTGGAGAAAGGCCTCCTCCATTATACAGCGATGGCCGGTCTCCTCCGGACCAGTCGTCTGCGGCTGCCACAACTATTCCGCTGGACATGCTGTAAATGAGCGGACCAGTTTCTTCTCTGTCTTTGCGGGATAGGCTTGTAAAAAAAATATCCAGGGCATAGCGATGGGAGGCTTTAAGTGCCTTGTCAGAAGGTATCCAGCGGTCCTTTTTAAGCATGGGAGGGTGGGGGTTGTTGTCCAGTTTTTTTGCAAAACCGGAATCCAGCCATAGTTGTTCCATAATGGCTTCAAAAGAGCTGGCAGAGGCCCTTGTTTTTGGCAGCCAATCCCTTATGTCTTTATAGACTTGTCCGTAAGCGCCGGGGATGCCGGAGTCATCCCTCAAGCTTGGTTCATCCCTGTTGCTGATCAGCCTGGCCTGGAACCAGCCAGCCTCTGGCAGAAGGGGTAAAATACAGTCTTCCGGACTGGCACCTGCCATTTTTATTGAGTTTTTCCACTCTTCAATGCGTATTGGCAAAAGTTCCGCTTGCGATGACTCAAACACCTGCGCTTTTAAAAGGGCAGTACGGAAGTTTAGCAGCTCAAGCGGGTTAAGGTAGCGTTGTGCCTGTATGCCCAAATCTGCTTTTATTGCCGGCTCTTCCGGTATATTTGTGCTTTCTAGCCTGGTTTTTTTATATGGAGAATAGGGGCGTTCAATGGCCAGTACCGGCAGGACTACAAGGCTTGCAAAAAGCCATAATCCGAGCAAAACTATTCCAAAAGTCAATACCTGTTTGTTCAAAGCGCCGTGCTCCGTATTTGCTTCATTTTAAATACCCTATTGCCTGCCCAGGTAAAGCAGGTTTATGGCGTGCACAAAGATATCCTTTGCCACCCTTGCGTCATCGGCTCCCCTGTGGGCAGCTTGTTGTTTTATTCCAAAGCTTTGCGCCAGCGCTTTAAGCGAGTAGCTTGGCAAACCGGAAATGGCTGTTTTGGCTATGACTATGGAATCGTACACGGGATTTGTGCAAAGCGCCATCTTTGCCCTGCCCAGCTCCGCATTCAAAAAAGCAAGGTCAAAAGCCGCATTATGGGCAACAAGTATGCTTTCTTTTATAAAGTCCAAAAACGAAGGGGCAAGCTCTGAAAAGTAAGGGGCAGAGCTGACTGTAAGCTCGTCTATTCCGTTAAGTGCGCTTATTTTGGGGTCTATGGAGCAGGCAGGGTTTACAAGGCTTTCAAAGCTGGCTTCCGGCTTTGAAAGCCATCCGGTATCCGTCAGCTCCATCCTGAAAGCGTGGGCGCCAATCTCTATTATGCGATTGTTTGCCGGAGACAGGCCTGTGGTTTCAAAGTCCAAAGACACAAAACGAGCTTTGCCAAGGCTGGAAAACAGGGCCGCTATTTCTTCCTGGACAAGGCGTTTGGCATCGTAAACGGAACTGTTTTGTAAATCAGGGGGCCTATGGTAATGAATTTTGCCCCCTTCATTTTGATTCAAGCCAGACTCTTTCTGATATCGGCCAATATGGCGTCTACCTTGTTTTTGCTTTTTTCTTTGGCTGCCGCAAGGCTGCCTTTTTCCAGCCCTGTATTAGCCAAAACATAATATTTTATTTTGGGTTCGGTGCCGCTTGGCCTTACTGTTACCTGAGTGCCGTCTTTTAGCCGCCACTGCAGCACATCACTGCGCGGAAAGTCCAGCTTGGCCTTTTTACCGTCATTATGGCTGTCCCATGCCTCTCCTGTTTTGTAGTCCTTTACAGAAGCAACGGCTATGCCCCCAAAGCTGCCGGGCTGCTTTTCTCTGTATGAGTTCATGATGCCGCGCATGGTGTCCATGCCTCTTGGGCCTTCAAAGTACTTGCTCAAGCCTCTTTCTTCGTGATAACCATGCAAAGAAAAAAGCTCGTCCAGGCGTTCCAGAAGGCTTTTGCCCTTGCTTCTCCAATACAGGGTCATTTCTGCAGTCATGGCGGCTGCGGATATGCCGTCCTTGTCCCTGACTTCTTCTTCCACCAGATAACCATAGCTTTCTTCTGTTGCATATACAAAGTCTGTACCGTCTTTTTCAAAGTTGCGCATGACATCCGCTATCCATTTGAAGCCGGTTAGGCATTCGTAGTGGCTGGCTCCGTAATGCTCCGCAATTCTGTCCTGAAGTTCTGATGTAACTATGCTGCGGATTATGGCTGGCCGCTTTGGCATGCGTCCCAGCTCTTTAAGGGACAAAAGCATGTAGTCTGCGTGCAGGGCGCCAAGCTGGTTGCCGCTTATAAGTGCAAAGCCCCCCTTGCCGTCAGGAACCGCAATGCCAAGTCTGTCGGCATCGGGGTCCGTAGCCATAACCACATCGGCCTTAAGCTTTGCACCCAGATCCAGAGCCATTTTGAGCGCCGCTGCTTCTTCCGGGTTGGGGTAGGAAACTGTAGGAAAGTTACCGTCCGGCTTGCGCTGTTCGGGAACTGTGCTTACATTAAGCCCTAGTTCCTTCATTACCCGCTCAAAGTGCATGGCGCCAGTACCGTGCAACGGGGTATACACGACCTTTACGTCTTTTGCCATGGCTTTTATGAGCTCCGGCCTGAACAGCTTGGCCTTGACCATGGATATGTAGGCTTCGTCTACTTCCTTGTCTATCATTACCAATAGCCCCTTGGACAGGGCTTCTTCCCGGCTCATGGACTTAATGGCTGTTACCGAGTTTACCTTGTCTATAACGCCAGTATCGTGGGGCTCAATTATTTGCGCTCCGTCTGACCAGTATGCCTTGTAGCCGTTGTAGTTTGGCGGATTATGGCTGGCTGTTACAACTATTCCGGTATCTGCCTTAAGCAAGCGTATTGCAAAGGATAATTCCGGAGTAGGCCGGAGTGAGGTAAAAAGATAAGCCTTGATTCCGTTGGCAGCAAAAATCAGAGCGGCATCCATGGCAAAAATGTCCGAATAGTGCCTGGAATCATAGGCAATGCAAGCTGCCAGGCTTTTGTTTTTTACTGTCTCATTAATATAATTACACAGACCCTGGGTGGCTCGCCTTACCACAAGCGAGTTCATGCGATTGTAGCCTCCGCCAATAATTCCCCTAAGGCCTCCGGTGCCAAATTCCAGATCCTGATAAAAGCGGTCTTCAAGCTCTTTTATGTTGCTTTCTGCCAACAGGGCTTCAACTTCGGCTTTGAACTTGGGGTCGCTTTCTTTTTGGATATAGTCTTTAGCCCTGGCCAGAATTCGATTTTTGTCCATATAGCCTCCCAAACTTGTCTGGTTTATAAAAGGTCAAGCAAAAAACCCAAAATTAGCTATTTGCCATATAGTATACATACAGATGCAGCATAATGGAACTAAACAAAATTTAAAATATCCTTAAATGTTGCCAATACAGTTTTTGCCCCGGCTTTTAACAGTTCCTCTTTAGCCCTAAAACCCCAGGCTGCGCCTATTGGCTGCATGCCTGCTGCCAACGCAGTTTTTATATCCACATCGCTATCGCCCAAAAAGGCGCATTCCGCAGCTTTAAGCCCGAAAACTTCTGCAACCTTTAAAGCCATTCCGGGATGGGGCTTATGCGGTACTCCTTCTGTTCCTCCCTGAACCATTTTGAACGGAATATCCGGAAAAAGCTCTTTTATCATACTTTTTGTAAGATCATCAGGCTTGTTGGACAGAACAGCCAGGAGAATGCCTTTTTGGGCCAGGATCCTAAGGCTGTCATGTACATGGGGGTAGGGCAGGGAATTGGCAGTTCCTACTGAGCTGTAAGCGGCATGGGCTTCTTCAAAAAGCTCTTCTGCCCTGTGGGCTTCTTCTTGCGGTACAGCAGCCCGTATCAGGTTTAGCAAGCCTCTACCTACCATAATACGGTACTGGTCTGTAGTATGCACTGGCCAGGCTCTGGCAGCCAGGAACTTGTTCATTCCCAAAGCAATATCTGTTATTGTATCCACAAGTGTGCCGTCCAGGTCAAAAATAATGCCGCGAATCATGTTGCTATGCCTCCAGAATTATATATGGCTAGTTTAACAATTTTGGGATTGCCAGGGCTATAGTGATATAAAGGAAAGAGCTATTCATGTCCGAAAAAGAATTTAATCAGTATTTTTCAAATAGTTATGGCAAGCGCTGGGAAAGCCTTAAAGCAGCCATGCTAGGAGAAGGCAATTCGCAGGCATACAGCCATAAGCTAAAAAAGCCTTATTGGCTGGACAGCGCCTCTGTTGCTGCTGCCATGGCATTAAGGCTGCCGGCAGAGGGTGAAGTGCTGGATGCATGTGCCGCGCCTGGCGGAAAAAGCCTGGTTATTGCAGCCAACATGGATAATGGGGTGCGGCTTTTGTCCAACGAGCTGTCCAGTGACAGGCGTCGCAGGCTGGTCAATGTGCTGGATGAGCACCTGCCGGAGGAGCTAAGGGCCAGGGTAAAAGTATCCGGCTTTGACGCAGGCGCTGCCGGAGGCAGGGCATCGGAGCGCGGGCGCTTTATGGCCATACTCCTGGATGCGCCCTGTTCCAGCGA
>JAKPMS010000011.1 GCA_029548805.1 Spirochaetota bacterium
ATCGATGTAAGAAAAATTTTTGTGCATGTCGGATGCCGCATAGGTCAAACCCCTTGCAAAAAGCACCAGCCTTACCCCTTCTCCCATGTTGAAGGCTCCGCCGTCACATTTTCTTCTGACTGTCATTATGCTTGGAAGGCCAGCATAAATCGGAAAAGCCCTGACATGGAAGAATTCCGAAGGGTCAAGATAATCGACCCTGAGTTCTACCATATCCACCTTATTTCTGTAATGTTCCAGGGCTGCAAGGTTTTGGGCTATGGTTGGGCCTGTAAGGCAAAGGCATATTTTGGGCATGCTTCTAAACCATTAAACTAAAAGTCTGCCCGGTAAACATAAAGGTCCGTTATAATGCCCTTGCTGTCCTTTATAGCCCGCATTCTTACAGGCCAGGCATCGCTTGGCAAAACCCATTCATAATAATCGCCAAAGTCTCTGGGTGAAGTGCCCAGCATGGACGTTATTCTTTCCGCTGCAGAGCCGGGCAGAAAACCAAAAACCGGATATTTGTACTTGTCTGTAATTCTTATTTGCCATACATGTTCCATAAAAAGAAAAAATGAAAAGCCTTCTGCATATTCAAAAACCACATCATCCTGCCAGGCTTCCGCACCCCTTACAGGGTATACCTTTAAGGGCGGGCCAAAACGGCTTATAGTCTGCGCAGGGCTCAAACCAAGCAATAGTGCGGGTTCGTCCGGCAGTTTGGCAGAAAGGCTGTCCGAAGCAGTGGGGCTTTGGCTTTTTCCCTCCGAAAATCCACTGGAACAAAGCAAAAAAAGCACGGAAAAGGCTATTGGTAAGCGGCGTTTCATTACCAATAAGATACAAGAGCTTGTGCTTTGCTGCAATATGGGCTTGAGAAAGTATCTATCTTTCGTTTAATGTGTAATTATACAAATTGGGGTGTTTTGAAAATACTTAAACAGTTTTTCCATATGCCTGCGCATCATTTCAAGGAGCACTGAGTGCCTGCTAACAATATTTTGCCTGAAGCCAGGAAAAATGCATTGATTACCGTCATTGACGAGGCCCTAGAAGAAGTCAAAAGCAGCAGGGATGTTTCCCTGCTGCAGGAATGCAGATCCATATTCAGGGCTAGAGTACCTTTGCATTTAAGAGCCTATGTAGCGGCAAATTTGGCTTTAAAAAGCAGCCCAAACCTTTCTGCCAAAAACTACTCCGGACACGGAAAGGCCAAAAACAAGACAGGCAAAGCCAAAGACAATACCCAAATTGACCCAAAAGAAGCTTTGGAGAATAAAAAACTGCCCGCCCAGCCAAAAGCTGAACCAAAGCCAAGGAACAAAGCGGACAAGGCCAAACGTTACAGGGGAGAAGGGCTTAGCCTTTTTATCAGTGCCGGCAGAAGACAGAGGTTTTTTGCCAAAACCATATTAAAAATTCTTACTGTTGATTTTGGCATTGCCGAGGAAAAAATTGGAGACATCAGAACCATGGACAATTACAGTTTTGTAACCATAGATCCGGAACTTGAGTCAGCTGTTGTCTCCGCAATTTCCGGAATGGACTGGAAAGGCAGGATTCTGGGAATAAACAGGGCCAGAAAAAAGGGAGAAGAAAGCCTGGAAGCCGATTCCTGAGCCGCCAAAAACCATGGTTTTTATCATAAAAAGCGCCTCAAAAGAGATACAACAATCCAGCCATTAAGAAACACGGATACAGCAAAGGCAAGCATGCTGGTAGCCATGGCAAAAAGGGACTTGGTATTCCAGCTTTGGATTATTGACGCTTTTTCCTGCTCCAGCCTGGCAGCATCCCTTTTGGCTCTGCAATACCAGGCTTTGCGCCAGTTATAGCGGTATAAAAAAAACAACAAAACACCCGGGGGCAAGAGCGGCAGCAACGGAGAAAAAACAATCGCAATCAAAAGAGACAGAATCAGGGACGGGCTGCGCGGCCCTAGACTGATACTGGCCAAAAGGCTGGATACGGCCACACCAATAATCAGTGAAATTTGGGTAAGCGGATTCCAGTACTCGTTTAAATGTCTGCCAGCCCAGACTGCCCTTCTCATAACGGTCTTGTCTTCTCCATCGTGTATGATGACCAGCTGATGCTTTTCTAGTATCAGTCTTCCTTCCAGTATTTCCGGTTTGGCGATGGCAAAGATGCGGCTTCCGGGGCTTAGGGTTTTAAGATTTTTCCAGTTTTGCCTGTATACCCTGTCCTCCCCGCTTTTGAAATCAGACAATAAAAAAACCAGGCTGTTTTCAAGATCCATGACAAAAGAAAACTTTCCGCTTTTTATCCATAGTTCGTTTTCTCCTTCCATGGCATCTATCTCTCCCATGGCAAGACAGTATTCAGGCAATTCGCCCTGCAAATTCAGCTTGTCCAGCATGGGCAGGTTTTTTGCTTCCATCACGGATAACCTGAAGCTTTTCCACTGTTTTCTGCTTATAAAAGCCCCAATCACCGGAATAAGGGCATAAAACAGAAAAGCTGTACCGGCAGTTATAAACACAGGAAAAAGCGTCACTTTCTTGCTACTCCTTAAAAGCCCAATACGATAAAATCACCAAAGAAGCTGACCCTAAATGCTTGTCAATGCTTTGACTGATCTGTACTATCTATTAGATATGATACACAAATTTACTGTAGGACCAATAGGTGAAAATGCTTATATAGTGGTAAATCCCGGACAAAGCATTGCCATCATTGATCCCGGTGCCGAAGCAGAGCGCTTGCTGGAAGCAGTTCTAAAATTTCAAGCGGAGCTGTCAAAAGCAAAAGAACACAAGGCTGCGGCAGACAAAGCTGTGGCCATAATACTTACTCATGGGCATCTGGACCATACAGCCGGGCTTTTGGACCTGCTGCAAGGTCTTGAAAACAAAGGCTTAAGCACAACAATATTTGCTCCGGAGGCTGACAGGGATTATTTTGGGGCAAGGGCAAAAGAAACCAATCTTCTTGTATTTACCGATATAGGCGCTTTGGCATTTTTCAAAAAGCACTGGAAGGACATTCCGGAAGCGGATGTATATTATGGTGATGGATATGAATTCCCCGGCATGGACATAAAGGCCATTCATACGCCCGGACATACAAGGGGTTCTTCCTGCCTGCTGGCTGAAGACGGAAACGCATTGCTGTCCGGAGATACACTTTTCAGGAGCGGCTTGGGCCGAACCGACAATTTTGACGCAAGCGAAGAGCTTATAATCAAGTCCATAAGGGAAAAGCTGTTGACACTGCCGGGCAATGTCATTGTATATCCGGGGCATGGCGAACCCACAAGCATTGCCAGGGAAAAACCATATTTCTTTTAACCAAACCTGGAGTTCATATGAATCATAAAACCCGTAAACAGGCAAAAAATGCCGGAAAAACCTTTTTCCGGGCTGCGGCAACTTTTCTTCTGCTTGTTGGCCTTGCATCATGCAAGGCTCAAGCCTTGGACCGCAGCGAACTTGTACTTGGTACAATTTGTACTGTCCGCATCCTGGATGGCGCCAGCAACAATGCAATGAATGCCGCTTTTGCCAGGCTTTCGGAAATTGAAGCAGAAATGAGCGCCAATATATCCGGCACCGTTGTTGCTGAAATAAACAAAAATGCGGGCATCAAGCCTGTACCCTGTTCTGCGGAGCTTCGCTACCTTGTCAAAAAAGCCATGGAAATTTATGACGCTTCCGATGGCGCCTTTGATCCCAGTATTGGAGCTTTGGTTAAATTATGGGGTATAGGCTTTGATAACGAACATGTTCCGGAAGATAAAGACATTAAAAATGCCCTTTTACTGAAAGGCAAAGAGAACATAATTGTTGATGACAAAAACGGGAACATTTTTCTGGCAAAAAAAGGCATGGAGCTGGATCTTGGCGCCATTGCAAAGGGTTATGCCGCAGACCAGTTGGCGGATATTTTGGGCAAATACAGGGTAAAAGCAGCCATTATTGATCTTGGAGGCAACATAAAGTTTGTGGGCAAAAAGCCGGACAAACAGAGCTGGAAAATCGGAATACAGAATCCTTATGACTCAAGGGGTGCAAGGCTTGGCATGGCCATTCTGGAAGGCGGATTTTCTGTAGTAACCAGCGGCATTTATGAACGCAACTTTACTGCAGAGGACGGAAGCTTTTATCATCATATTTTTGATCCTGCTACAGGTTATCCTGTACGCAATGGCCTTGTGTCAGTAAGCATTATATCCAAATCTTCCACAGATGCGGATGGTCTTGCAACTGCCCTTTTTGTGCTTGGCAAGGAAAAGGGCATAGCCCTGGCTGACAAGTTGGGTGTTGGAGCCATCTTTATAGATGAAGACAAAAAGCTGTTCATGAATGATTTTGCAAAAAGCTGTTTTTTGCTGGAAGACAGATCGTTTACCGAAGTAAACAGCCAGTTGGTCAATTAGCACTAGGCTTGTGTGTTTCTGCCAGGCGCAATTTTAAAAACAGCCATGGTGCTCCAAAAGAAATCCATAAGCCCACAATTCCGTACCTTAAAAACCTGAACAAAGCATAATATGCGTCTGCCGATTTGGGAGAAACCAGCTTAATGCCAAAATAAAGCAGGGCGCTTACAAGAATCCCAAGAAAAAACCTGAGCAGTTTTTGCACAAAGCTGCCAGACGAGGCATCAAAGCGCAGTTTCTCAAACAGAAAGCAGGCACCCAAGGCAGTACCAAAAAATACGCCGGAAATGCTTGTATCCTGCATGTTCAGGGCATTCATCAAAAGTGATATGGCTGCGGCAACAATTATTTTAAGCCTTATATTCCAGGAGGAAATAATTTTTACCAGCCTGCTTCCCCATATATTTGCAATTATGGCAAAGCCCCAGCCAAAAAACAGACCAAGAAATATGTCCGTAGGAAAATGTACTCCAAGGTACAATCTGGTAAAACTCACCAGCAAAGGCATAAGTATTGCCAAAATCCATCCCCATGGGCGTTTTATCCTGGCTGCCAAAAGACCCCAAAAGGTGGAACTGCCCTGGGCATGCCCGGAAGGCAAACCATAACTTGTTTCGTAAGCAAGGCCTACAGCCGGGTCCAGATGGTATGGTCTGGGTTGGGCAAACAGTTTTTTGGTCCATGAATTGACAAAGCTGGAAAAAAGAAATACGAGGCCAAGCATGGCTCCAAAGGCTTCGTCAATGCACCAGAAAACCACAGGCATAAATAACAGGTAAAAATATTCCGACCCTAGTTGGGTCAGGACTTTGATTACGCTTGTTAAAAAGGGAGTTTTAATCAGCTGTATAGCCCTGATAACGTCCACACCCCATTCCAGTACGGAAGTCATATGCAGCTCCTTATAAATGCTGATGCTTGCAGGGCCCGGGCATAAGCCTTGTGGCTGTCAGCGGCTTTTTTATTCCAGCGGCAACTCTGTCTATTCCGGAAGAATGCCGCTTTTCAGCAGCGGCAAACCTTTAGCCAGCATGCTGCAAAACTGGTATTCGGGCACTGGCTTTGAAAACAGATAGCCCTGGAACTGGTCGCAGAAAATTGTATCCAGAAACTTCATCTGTTCCATTGTTTCTACGCCTTCTGCCACAACATTAAAGCTCAAGGTATGGGCCAGATCAATTATGGCCGAAGCTATAACTGAAGCCTTTTTGTCATTTGGCAAAGGGCTTACAAAAGACCTGTCTATTTTAAGTGTGTCCACCGGATAATCCTTGAGTTTAGAAAAAGAGGAATAGCCCGTGCCAAAATCATCTATGGCAACAGAAACCCCAAATTCCTTGAATTTGAAAAGCTTTTCTATGCTGTCCTTTTCATGGCTCATTATGCTGCTTTCTGTTATTTCAAATTCCAGGCGACGAGGGTCTATTTCATACATTTTTATAAGCTCAATCAAATTTTCTATTACATTGTTGTTGGAAAACTGTTTTGGAGACAGGTTTAAAGAAACGGGTATATCCGCAAGGCCCTGCCAGGACCAGGATGCAATATAGCTACAAGTTTTTTTTAGCATCAAGTCGCTTATGGCATCCATGTAGCCGGAGCTTTCTGCAATTTCAATAAAAGCAGAAGGCTGCCTTATGCGCCCGGAAGACAGCCTCCATCTTACAAGCGCTTCTGCGCCGATAATATGGCCCGTATAGTCTACTTTGGGCTGGAAATATGGTTCAAAGCGTTCCTCTTTTATGGCAGCTTCCAGTTCTTTTTCAAGCTTTTGCCTGTTCAGCAATGCCTTGTTCAATTTGGCATCAAAAAGCCTGTAATTTTTCTTCCCGGCTGTTTTGGCCGTATACAGAGCAGATTCCGCCTTTTGAAGAAGCGTGCCTGCATCATTGCCGTCATTTGGAAAAAAAGCTATTCCCATGGAAGCTGACAGGCTGACTTCCTGGCCCAGTTTGAGGCGAAATGGCTGGTTAAAGGCGTTTTTGGCTTTTTCTATAAGTTCCTGGATATTGTCGCTGCTTTTTATGTCCGCAAAAAGCACCAAAAACTTGTCGCTTCTGTATCTGGCAACAACATCGTCCCCCCTTAATGAGGAAGTAAGGCGCTGGCCAACCTGTTTTAGTACTTCATCCCCTTCATGGGTTCCATACATGTCGTTTATGGTTTTGAAATTATCCAGTCCCAGTGCCATGACCCCAAATTCTTTTCCGCGATTCTTGGCTATGGATATATATGCCTTTGTTCTAACTAAAAATGATTCCTTGTTAGGCAATTTTGTAAGAGGATCAAAATATTCATAAAAAAAAGCCTTTTCTTCCGCTTCTTTCTGCCTGGTCGTATCCCTCATGGTGATAAGCACGCCTTTTATATCCGGGTTATGAAGATAATTGGACAGTTGGGCATCAATGTGGACTGTGTTTCCAAATTCATTTTTAATGTCAAAGCTTCTGGAAAAACTTGGATTTCCGGCAAAAATATTGGACAGAAACATGGCTCTTTGCTCGCCTGCTGTTTTGTCATCCATTATTGAGAAAAAGTTCCTGCCCTCTAGCTCTTCGGGATGACGCCCAAGCGTGGCAAGCGAACTTGGGCTGCAAAAACGAACTACTCCGCTGGCTTCAAGTATAAGGACCACATCCGCAGAATGCAGAACCATGGCATTAAAGAGGCTTTCGTAACTTATTTTCTTTTTTCTTTTTTTGGAGGGGGTTATATCGGGTTTTTTCTGGTTTTTTTCGGATATGTCCACAAGTTCATTTTAATCCCATATTCATATCATGAGCAAGCAATTATTGCCATTATCGGCATTGGCTTATTGACGATATGGAGCCCTATATAGTAAAAGTAAACAATTCATTTGCTTAAAATGGAAACATTTGCCGGCATGGTGAAATGGCATACACGGCAGACTCAAAATCTGCTGTCCGCGAGGACGTGTGGGTTCAAGTCCCACTGCCGGTATAACAAATAAAAAAGGATGGTCTATGAATCCTGTAGAAACTTGGCGTGCTGAGACTGTTGCCAAAACTGCGGTAAAAGCGCTGCAAAAAAACGGCTTCCAGGCGGAATACTGCAAAACCGCCGATGAAGCTATTGTAAAAGCCGCCAGCTTTTTTAAAAGCGGTCTGGCTGTGGGTTTTGGCGGCTCCATGACTGTCAGGGCTCTTGGCTTGCAGGACAAAGCCCTTGCAGCAGGCTGCGAGCTGCTGGACCACAACGTCCCCGGACTGGACAATGACAGCAGGATGACCATTTTAAGGCGCCAGTTGACTTGTGATGTTTTTATATGCAGCTCCAATGCTCTTACCCTCGATGGCGAACTGGTCAATGTGGACGGAAACGGAAACAGGCTGGCAGCCCTAAGCTTTGGCCCCAAAAAGAACCTTGTAATAGTGGGTGTAAACAAGCTTGTCCGCGACCTTGACGAGGCTTTTGCAAGAATAGAACAATTTGCAGGCCCCATGAACAACAAACGGTTGGACAAGACCAACCCATGCGTAAAAGCCGGCGAATGTATGGACTGTGACGGCGACAGCAGAATATGCCGCATATATCAGATTCTTAAAAAGCGTCCTTCTTTAAGCGACTTTACAGTATTGATAGTCGGAGAAAACCTGGGCTATTAGTCCAGAAAAGTATTTGGCAAAGACTGGTATCTTGCGCTTATTTTCCTGTCGGAACTTCTGGGAACAAACGGAATATCTTCATAGCGGCCGGAATTGTTCCAGAACAAAAGCCCCTGGTTTACCGAGTCTCGTATGCCTTCCACCTGTAAAGTGACATAGTAGGGATTATAGTATTCCCTGTCATACTTTACATTCAGGAAAAAAGCCTGGACATAGGGCCTGACCAGTGTTTTTTTGCGGGCAATATAAAAATTCCGAAGGGTTCCAAGTTTATAAATCCGATACGGCCGTTGTACGGCTGGTTCAAAAGCCATAAAACTCTGTTCAAAATGTGACGGATAGAACATGGGGCATATCACATCCACATAGCGAGACAATAGTTCCACATCCTGGCCGGTTCTTACGCCGGAACGGTACCAGCCATTGGCTCCATAAATATCTATGCTGATTGGGGCTTTTATGTTTTCTCTTGCATAGGACAGAAACGACATAAGGCTGCTTTCCATATCCATGTCCGGATCTTTCCAGCGGTAATGTGCGTCATCAAGGTTTATGCCGTCGGTAGGAAAGCGGATATAGTCAAACTGAATTTCGTCAAAACCCAGGGCTATTATTTCTTTGGCAATGGCCACATTATATTCCCACACTTTTTCGGAATACGGATCCACCCAATACTCGCCATAATAATTGCGTTTGCTTAACTTTTGCATCAGCGGAGCTGCTTTGGACGGAGGAGCCCCTTCCGGCACGGGAACAGGTTCTTCTGTCTGTATTATTTCATAGCCGCGCCATGGGGCTGCTTCCTTTTTATCCCACACCGCATATTTTCCGTCATCATATTCAAAAAACCTCTGGTCCTTGAAAACGACAATCCTGGCTATCAGGTATCTGCCGGCACTTTTCATTTCTTTTACAAAGCCTTCCACATCCAGCGGGTTTACCGATCTGGCTATGGATTTTACCAGAGGGTCTTTGGACTCGTACCTCAATCTGCCAAAATCGTCTTTAAGGTCTACAACTATGGTTTCCAGGTTTTTATTTGTCAGCAGTTCGTTGTATTGGCGCCTTGTTTCCGGCCTTACCATAAAGCCCGTCTGCAAATATATGCCATGCCTTGCGTCAGCGTATGCCCTAAACGGTTTTTCGTTTACAAAAGAAAGCATCCACAGCTCGGACAGGTTCAGCAATGCAAAATCGGGGGTCAATTGAGGAGAGGCCCTGCTGCCGGATATGTTTATGCAAAGCAGCTGTGTTTTAATGGCGGCAGCAAGCTCTTTTACCTTCTGTGTTTCTGTTTTTGCCAGAGAAACCATGCCGGTTTTTATGTCCAGCTTTTTGACTTCTCCTTCGCTAACAAAAAGAATGCCTCCTGGAACAGGCTGCAGGGAATCCTGAGGGCTAAAATCCGCACTTTCCGACCAGGCCAGTTTAAAAGCCCTGGTTTTAAACTCATAGGAATACAAGCGGGGCAAAAAGGAATTGGCGGCCCAAACAAGGGGGCCTTCCGGCCCGGCTTCTATAATTATGTCCGATATTTCGTCGGCGCTGGTCCCTGGATCGCTTTTTCCCAGATCTCCGCCTATTTCCTTCCAGGGATCCGTGCCGGTTTTTACAAACGGGCCTTTTATGGAATGGGATGCAAAAAGGGTGAACTCTGGTTTGCTGCTTATTGCCACTGCCTTGATACCGGGTTGGGGAGCGGGTGACGGATAGCTTTTCCAGCTAAGGCCGCCATCATGACTGACGTAAACATTGTCTTTTGTACAAGTTACAAGGCCCAGGGGATTGTAAGGGTCCGCTTCCAGGTCCTTGAGTTCCTGTATTTCTTTTACAAAGGATTTCTGGCCATTTTTAAAAGTTTTAAGTGTTTTGACGGGCAGGCCGTTGTTTCTTTCTTCAAATGCGGACAGGTCGTGACTGAAAACTATGCCCCTGCTTCCCAAAAAATACCAGCCCTTTGCTGTTTTGACTATTTTGCGGATTTCTTGTTGGTCCAGTATTTTTTGGGGCTTGCCGGATTCAGGAAAAAGGTACAAGCCGTCGGAACTTCCCGCAAGGTTTTGTGCATGGGCACAAAAACCGGTGGTGGCCAAAAATGCAAATAAAACAAAGCGCTGTCTGAAACAAGCATGCATTAAGAATACTCCAATCTGTCAACAAGGATGCCTTGCCAAGTTGTGTCAAAACCCGTCAATGGGTCAAAACCGGTCCATTATTATTGTGCGGTTTTCCGTGCCGATCCTTAGTACGGCTTCATGAGCACTCTCGGCCGGCTTCCTTCTGCGGGCCAAATCTGCCGAAAAACTGCCCATGGAAAAATGATTAAAAAAGTATAGCTCATCTGTATATTTTTTTTCGGCAGATTTGTACAGCTCCTTCAGCTTGGCCAGCCATGCGGAAAACAGCCCGGCAGGCCGCAGCTCGGACAAGCCCATAACCCAGACTTTTGCATCAAAACAGGCCTGCAGGCAAAGCAGCATGGAAGCCATGAACAGCTGGCTTTCTTCAATTATGGGCTTTGCTTCCGGATATATTTGCACAAGCTTGCGAAGCTGTGCCGTTTTGGGGCTATGTATGGGTGTTTTGTTTATTACTGCTGTTTCTTTTCTGAAATCCACGGACAGCTCTTTCATAAAAAAGCGCTCTGCCATCATCCCGGAAGTCCCTACCAAATAGCGCTGCCGCCCTGCTTCCTGCTCTTTTTTGCCCGGATTGTCTGCAACAACAATCCATTTTATGTCCGATTCCCGCGTAATATCATCCAGGGCCCTGTTGTATACTATTGGAGTTTCAATGCTGTAATTGTTCTCTCCGCTTAGTGTTGCCAGCTGCATAAGGGCCTGATCCAGGTCTGGCAGGCCAAGTGTCCATTCCTTTATGCGCTGCCCAAAATCAGCACGAATTTTTACAAACTCAGAAAAATATTGTTCTGTCATGACATGGTTCCAAAGCTTTTGTGCATGTATATTTTTACCATAGCATTAAGCGTCTGTTTCATGCTATGGTTTTTCTGTCATTTTGCTTTTGCGTACAGTTTTGACTGTAAAGCTTATATCAAGAATTCAGGGTTTGAGAATGTCCAAAACCATAGTATTTGTCAACCAAAAAGGCGGAGTCGGCAAAACAACCACTGTCATCAATCTTGGAGCCTATCTGGCCAAAGCCGGAAAAAGGGTGCTTTTGATCGACTTTGACCCTCAAGCCAATCTTAGCGGCGGTGTTGGCGGCAAAAAAGATGCAGAGGGCATCTATGAAGTCATTTCCGGCCTTGTGCCTTTGTCACGGGTAATCCAAAAAACTGGGGTGGATGGCCTTTTTTTGGCGCCTTCTTCCATTGCCCTGTCCGGAGCCACTGTAGAACTGGTGGACAAGGAAGGCAGGGACAATTATTTAAAAACGGCACTGGCACCAATAAAAGACGACTATGATTATATTCTTATAGACTGCCCTCCTTCCCTGGGCATACTTACACTGAATGGACTGGCTGCCGCCAATGAGGTTTTGATACCCCTCCAATGCGAATACTTTGCGCTGGAAGGCCTTTCCCTGATACTCCAGACCATACAGCTGGTGCAAAAAAACATGAACCCGCAGCTTAAAATCGCCGGAATCCTGTTTACAATGTATGATTCCAGAACACGCCTTGCGCAGGATGTAGTCCAGCAGGTAAGCGCATATTTTGGCGACAAGGTGTTTTCCACCATAATTCCGCGCAATGTCCGCCTGTCGGAGGCCCCGTCCCACGGCTTGCCAGTGTGTTTGTATGATCCCCTGTGCATAGGTGCAAGAAGCTATGAAAGCCTTGCCAAGGAGGTGCTGGCACGTGGCAACTAAATACGGATTGGGCAAAGGCCTTGGAGCCCTGATCCCTGATTCCGACACCGGGGACAAGGATGCAAAGCCCGGAAGCAGCATATTATTGGTACCAAGCGACAGTATAAAAGCCAATATTGACCAGCCAAGAAAGCATTTTGACGAAGCATCCATAGCAGAACTGGCGGAATCCATAAAAAGACACGGTATTATACAACCACTTGTTGTGGAGCTGGACGGCCCCGACTCTTACAGAATAGTTGCGGGAGAACGGCGCTGGCGGGCGGCAAAAGCCGCTGGCCTTGCAGAATTGCCAGTAATAGTCAAGGAATACGGACATGACAAGCGGCTGGAAATAGCCTTGGTAGAAAATGTGCAGCGCGAAGACCTTAACCCTGTGGATGAAGCGGAAGCATACAGGCAGCTTATGGAAGCAAGCGCTTTGACACAGGAAGAGGTGGCTGAAAGGGTAGGAAAAAGCAGGCCGGCCATTGCCAATTCCCTTAGGCTGCTTTCTCTTTCCGCAGAAGCCAAAGAAGCCCTGCGATCGGGTTCCATAAGCGCCGGCCACGCGCGAGCCATATTGTCTGCGCTCAATCCGGCTGACCGCAAAGTGATACTGCAAAGGGTTATGGCAGACGGCATTTCTGTAAGAGAAACAGAGGCCATGGCCGCTTCGTACAACACTGGAGCCAGGCTGACAAACAAAAAAAGAGCTGCGGAAAAAAAACCTGGCACAAGCCTTGATCCGGAACTTTCTGCCATTGAGCAAAATTTGATAGAACAGCTTGGCACAAAAGTGGCAATAAAGGGGGATGCCGGCAAGGGAAGCATAGTTATAGATTATTATTCCATGGATGATCTTGACAGGCTTTACAGCCTGCTTTGCAGGAATACATGAAGACCTATGACGTTATAATAATTGGAACCGGCCCTGCAGGGCTTGCAGCGGCTTTTTCCCTTCTCCAAAAAAAACCGGCATTGAAACTGGCCCTTATTGACAAAAACCGCTATTCGTCCGGCGGCTTGCGCAACGACTGCAAAATGAATTTTAGCTGGCCTGTGGGTTTTCCGGAGCATGACTGGAACAAGGACAGGGCGGAATACTACTTGTCTATGGTGGAAGATTTTCTAAAGCCGGACATAATGGAACGCCGTTCTGTTAGCTTGTATTCGCAAAGGGCCGAGCGCCTTGGAGTCAGGCTGCTGGATATAAGGCAATCCCATCTGGGCACGGATGGCGGCCTGGCCCTGATTAAAAACCTGACAGCCAGGCTAGAGGCGCTGGGTGCGGATATATGCCTTGGAGAGACGGTTACATCCATAAAAGCCGAAAAGAATACGGTATTAACAAACCAGAAAGAGCTTAGCTACAAAGGCTGCCTTGTGGCACCCGGAAGGGCCGGCTTTGGCTTTTTGCAGGATGTGATGAGAAAAAACGGCATCGGCTATATAGACAATGTAGTGGATATAGGCATAAGGGTGGAGCTTAAAGAGGAACGCTATCCTATAGTCAAAGACTATTATGACCCCAAGTTCCTGTTTCCAAACAAGGTAAGAACCTTCTGCACCAATTCACGCTCTGCCCAGGTAGTAAAAGAAAAGTACGAAGACGAAGCAGGGCTATGGTATTCCGTTAACGGCCATGCATGGTCCAATGGCAGGCAGGCAAACGGCCTGGCCAACTTTGCCATGCTAAAAACCATAGCCCTTACCGAACCCCTTGCATCAGGGCAGGCCTATGCCAGGGCCATAGGCAGCCAGGCCATGCTTCTGGGAGGCGGGCAGCCCATGATGCAAAGGGTTGGAGACTTCCGGCTTGGCAAAAGATCAAGCAAGAACTCTTTTAACGGGGACCTTTACGACTTTGAGCCAAGCCTTGCTTCGGCAATGCCGGGAGACCTGGGCCTAGCTGTACCATCCAAAATAATGAGGGATATTTGGGCTGCCCTTAAATGGCTGGATACAATAGTACCGGGCGTGCTGCACCCAAGCACAGTACTTTATTATCCGGAAATAAAAACCTATGCCAACAGGCCGGTATTTGCGGATGCGTCCTGTTTCCGGGCCATGCCGGGCCTGTATCTGGCCGGTGACGGCGCAGGCACAAGCCGGGGCATAAGCGCGGCATGGGCTTCCGGCCTGCGCGCAGCAGACGGCATGGCTGCAGAACTGGGGCTTTAATACTGTAAAACCTTGACTAGGAGAGCCAAAGCAGCTACTGTTTTATAATACAAAAAGCAACAAGGTTTTACCTCTTTCTATAAGTTTAATCTTTTGGCAAGGAGCCGCTATGAGTATCATTGAATATGTAGAAGCCAGAGAAATTCTGGATTCCAGGGGAAACCCCACAATTGAAGTGGATGTTGTGCTTGAAGACGGGACTCTGGGCAGGGCTGCCGTTCCATCCGGAGCATCCACAGGAGAACATGAAGCCGTAGAATTGCGGGATGGCGACAAAAAGCGCTACCTGGGCAAGGGCGTATTAAAAGCAGTAGAAAATGTAAACAATATAATTGCCGGAGAAATTTGCGGACTGGACAGCCTGGAGCAGGTGGATATTGACCGCACAATGATAGATATAGACGGAACAGAAAACAAGGGCAAGCTTGGAGCCAATGCAATTCTGGGCGTGTCCATGGCAGTTGCCAGGGCAGCGGCGGATTACCTGGATATACCGCTTTACAAATACCTGGGCGGCGCCCACACTACCCTGCTTCCGGTACCCATGGCCAATATAATAAATGGCGGCAAGCATGCGGACAACAATGTTGACTTTCAGGAATTCATGATAATGCCCGTAGGAGCAGAAAGCTTCCGGGAAGCAGTGCGCATGAGCGCGGAAGTGTTTCACAAGCTTAAAAGCATTTTAAAGGCAGACGGGCACAACACATCTGTAGGTGACGAAGGCGGTTTTGCCCCCAATATTGGCAATGACGATGCACTGGATTACATCATGAAGGCCATAGAAAAAGCCGGCTACAAAGCCGGAGACCAGATAGCCATAGCCCTGGACTGTGCCAGCTCCGAGCTGTTTGACGAAGGCGGCAAAAAAGGCTACAAGTTCTGGAAGTCCATGCCCGACAAGCTTTTTAGCGCCGATGAAATGATAGAGCTGTTCACAAAATGGGTTAACAAGTATCCCATCATATCCATAGAGGATCCGCTGGATCAAAACGACTGGGAAGGCTACGTAAAAATGACCAAAGCCCTGGGAGGCAAAATCCAGATAGTGGGTGATGACTTCTTTGTAACAAATACAAAACGGCTTGAAAAAGGCATAGCCATGGGAGCATGCAACTCCATTCTAATAAAGCTTAACCAGATAGGCACTGTTACAGAGACCATAGAAGCCATCAACATGGCTAAACGTGCCGGTTATACAACGGTTATTTCCCATCGTTCCGGAGAAACAGAAGACACATTCCTTGCTGACCTGTCCGTTGCGCTGGAAACCGGACAGATAAAAACAGGCTCCATGTCGCGCACCGACCGTATATGCAAATACAACCAGTTAATGCGCATAGAAGGATCCATGGAAGGCATAGCGGAATATATAGGCAAAAAGGTTTTTTACAATATAAAAGCCTGATTTTTGATACCGGCGCCGGAAGCATTTTGTTCCGGCGCTTATTTTTTTTGATCGGATAAAATGTTGCAGTTTCTTCCTGGCCTGACAAGCACCAAAAAGCAAAGAATTCCCGCCTTTGTAGCTGCCCTTGCCAGCTCCAAAACCAGGCATATAGCCCTTTTCCCAACCTGCCTTTTAAAAGAGGAACGCTATGCTTTGTACAGAACGCTGGAAACCATTCCGGGGCTTGCAATTCCTCATGTTCACCTAAGAAGCGACTGCGCTACGGACGAGCTATGCTATCTTGCGGAACGCTTTAAAACAGTAGCCTTTAATATACATCCGGAAAGCAGCAAGCACTCTTTTGGGCCCATACCCGTAGCTTTTGCAAACATGTTTTTTATAGAAAATGTGGAAGAACTCCCGGAGCCCGTAGAACTGGAAGGCCGGAATGGAGCCAGACCGGGCGGGCTTTGCCCGGATTTTTCACACCTGGAAGGCGCCCGCCTGTCCGGCAATGCTAAATATGTAGAAAAATTCATAAAGCTGCTATCATCTTACCCAGTGGGCTGCTGTCATATTTCTGCCATAAGGCCGGGTATACCCAACAGCTGGTCCGGAGGCTTTGACCATCACGAGTTTGGCCGGCTTTCCGACCTGGATTACCTGCATGCCTACAAGGCTTATTTTCCTGACAAATGGGCATCGCTGGAACTGGAAAACAGTTTTGACGAACAGCTTCTTGCCATTCAATATCTAAAAAAATTGCTGGGCTCAGATTAATGCCGGACAGGAGCAGCATAATGGAACGCTTTTTACCGCCTTTACCCAAAAAAGGCAGCTGTGCAAAATTTTTAATCCATGGAATTTGCCTTGCCGGCCCGTTGCGCTGGCCGGCGGCCTAAGCGCAGCTTGTCCTGTTTACTGTTTACTGCCCCATAAAAAATCACAATAAAAATAACATTGCCTAAAATTTTACTTGATTGCCTTTATAATAGTATTTGTAACCGTCAATTCTTCCCATACTTAATAAATTCTATATTTCTTAATCCTCGCTTATCCGCACAAATCCGCTTTATCCGCGTGCTAATTCATAAAGACTGGAACGCAGATGACGCGGATAGAGGCCGGGCATTTTAATTAATTTGGCACTTTTTTGCGAGAAGTAATTTTCCTCCGTTAATTGTTTATTCCAGCTTCAGCTACGTTTTCAAAAATTTGTTCGTAATCTGTTCGTGATATTACAGTATCGTATAACCCAATATTCTCGCCCTTGTGCTTGTCTATTCCTGCATATACCAGACTGGCATCTTCGTAGCGCTTGAACTTGTAAACAGCATCATTCATAAGAGCGCTGTTAAAAACTCCAAGACTTACCAAGAGCTCAAAGTCTTTTATTTCTATGCCGGTAACCTTTTTGAAAAGACCAGGCTCTAATTGTGTTATGACATCATGCAAACTGCGTTCCCTATAATCTGTTAAATACATAAACACAGGTATGCGTGTTGCAAATTTTATAAGCTTGTCCTGAATTTGTTTACGTAATTTTTTAAAATTATTTTCTTCCTCGTTAAATTGCTTTTTTTCTTCTTGACTTGGCTCTTTTTCGTTTGCATCATTTTTGGCTTTTTTTATTGACTCGGATTTATTTATGGGCACCTCTAAAAACTACCCCAAAATGTAATATAATATATTCATGAAACAACGAGGACTTTTTGACGAAGATGAACGGTTACATAAGATCAGTGCCCTTGGTGACCCGCTTGAAAAACTGGACAAGATCATAAATTGGAATATCTTTCGGCCTGCATTAACTACTGCGTTACGAAAAGAAGCAAAAGGACCTGGCGGAAGACCACCGTATGATTATGTAATGATGTTCAAAATCCTCATTCTGCAAAGACTGTATAATATCAGTGATGCCCAAACAGAATACCAGATACAAGATCGCTTGAGCTTTATGCGATTTCTCGGCTTAACCTTGAAAGATACTATCCCTGACGAGAAAACTATATGGTATTTCCGCGAACAACTAGTCAAAG
>JAKPMS010000081.1 GCA_029548805.1 Spirochaetota bacterium
CGGTAAGAATCAGCGGAATGGCCTGTGTATTAGGATCTGCAGCTTTTTCTTCAAGAACTTCCTTGTATGTCTTTCTTGTAAGGTGATAATCCATAATAACCAGATCCGGCGGATCATTTCTCATTTTTACAATACCGTCAAGGCTGTTTATGGCTGTTTCTATTTTAAGCCCGGCTCTTTGCAGTCTGGTTTTAAGAAAGTCCCTGAAAAGCTCGGACTCGTCGATTATCAACACTCTGCTTTTGGCCAATTAAAGCCTCCAAATAATAAACTGTTTTTAAATTATATACCACGGCCAGTCCTTCCTCAAGAAAGCAATTTGCAGTTTCTCAAGGCTTTAGCAGAAAAGCACAAGCTTGACTATGCTTTGTTGCTTTTAGCTTGACGTACTTTTGCCATGGATACTACCATACCGGGTATATACACATTACAAAAAGGGGAACGGGCGATGCAAAAAAAAATCAGGGTGCTCGTTGCTATATCAGCGTCTGATACATTAAAAAGTATAGAAGACAAGCTTGATTCGCAGCAGTATACGCTCAATTTTGCGGAAAACCTGCAAGAAGTAGAGAACCTGATGTCTGTTTCCGATCTTATACTTACCGACACAGATTTTGCGTTTGGCTCTTTGGCCGACTGGCTGCCCCTGTGGCCCATACCCGCTATACTTTTGGTGGACCCCGAATATTCCGTGGCCAGCCTTGCAAAAAATATAGTGGACGAATCCAGCACTTTTATACCAAAAGATACACAAGGCCAATGGCTGGTCTATTTGCCTATTTTGATCAAAAAGGCATTAGCCATAAGAGAAAGCATAAACAGGCAAAATTACAATATACTCCGGGCCGAAAGTACCTACATGGACGTGCTCAGAAGCATTCCGGACATAGTATATGTGCTGGACTCGGACGGTTTTTTTGTTTATTTGAATGAAGCTGTTAGCAAGCTGGGCTGGAAGCCCGCAGAGTTAATAGGCAGACATTTTGCAGAAATTGTGCACCCCGATGAAATATCCGATGTTTCCAGAAACATAGTGCTTCTCCGTTATGAAGGTATAAAAACGGGCGATGAATCCGCTCCCAAACTTTTTGACGAAAGACGCACGGGGGAGCGTAAGACAAAGGGGCTGGAAATACGGCTTAAACACAAGCTTGAGCCCTATTGGGCCAACACCAAGCTGGATTCCTGGGGAGAAGTATCCAGCCTTGGTGTAAATCTGCCGGAATTTCAGGGCAGTGGAATTGGAACCATAGGCATTATCCACGATATAAGTGAAAGATTACTGGAAGAACAATGTATACAAAGGGAACTGGAGTCCAGAAACCTTATAATAAAAGAAATTCATCACAGGATTAAAAACAACCTGCAGGTTGTATCGAGCCTACTATCCCTGGAAAGCAGTTCTGTGCAAGATGACAAGGCAAAAGAAGTGTTCAGGGAGTGCCAGTCGCATATTCAATCCATGTCCCTGGTGCATGAACAGATATACAGAACAGGAGACCTTAGCGGAGTTGAAGCTCCAGCCTATTTTGAACGTTTGACAGATTATTTGTCCAACTTTCATGATGCTTCAATAAAAAACATAAAACTGAATACACATATAGAAAATACGGTATTGTCACTGGATTCCGCCATTTCTCTTGCCATCATAACAACAGAGCTGGTGGGCAATTCCTTTAAACATGCTTTTAAAGAAAATTTGCCGGGATCCATAGATATATCATTGCAAAAGCTGGAAGAAAACTATATTTATACGGTAAAAGACAACGGCAACTCCCGTCAAATTGCAAAAAAGTCCTGCACAAGCCAGGGAGCAGCCAAAGGCATAGGCATGGAACTGATATCTGCCCTGGCAGAACAGCTAAAAGGCAAAATGGAACAGGAATACGAGAATGGTACACAAACCAGAATTGTGTTTCCAGCGTAAAAGATGACAAACAAGACTTTAATAGTTAAATTGTATCTTCGGTCACAAAAAAAGCTAATCGGGAGGAAAAAATGAAAAACAAATATGACCTAATAATAATTGGCGGCGGCGCAGCCGGGCTTGGAGCGGCCCAATATGCAGCCAGAGCCAATCTTGAAACCCTTGTTATAGAAGAAATGGCCCATGGAGGGCAAGCCCTGCTTATAGACAAACTTGAGAACTATCCCGGTATTCTGGAACCCATAGACGGCTATGGCTGGTCCGAGATAATGAAAAACCAGGCAGAAAACTTTGGTGCCGAATTCGGTTTTACCACAGTCAACAAAATAAATAAGCTGGGCAAGGAGTTCCAGCTGGATACAGACAACGGAGTCCTTAGCGCAAAAGCTGTTATTGTAGCTACCGGAGCCAAGCACAGACATCTGGGAGCAGCCGGAGAAGAGGAACTATCAGGCAGGGGCGTTTCTTACTGCGCAACCTGTGACGGCCCCTTTTTTAAAGGCAAGCGCATATTGGTTGTGGGCGGGGGCGATGCTGCCTGCGACGAAGCCATGTTCCTGTCAAAGCTGACAGACAAGCTTGTAATGATACATCGCAAGGACCGCTTCAGGGCCCAAAAGGCATTGGCAGCCAGGGTTTTAGCCAATCCAAAAATAGAAGTGCGTTTTGATACGGTAGTGGAAAGCATTAAGGGCGACAAGGCAGTAGAAACAGTCAGCCTTAAGGAGCTTAAAACCGGCAAAATATATGAAGAAGCTTTTTCGGCAGTATTCATTTTTGTAGGCTCCATACCGCAGACGGGCTTTATGCCGGAAGACTGCGCCAAGGATGACAACGGATACCTGGTTACAGACGAAAACATGGAGACCAATATCAAGGGGCTGTTTGCCGCAGGGGATGTCAGGACCACGCCATTCAGGCAGGTTGTAACAGCCGTATCGGATGGTGCCATAGCTGCCCACTCGGCTGCCAAATATATTGACGAAATAGAAGGACAGGCATATGGGCACCTCTAAAAATTCGTTTAATTTTTCGAGGTGCCCTTTGTAAATCCTTACAGGATTTACACTTACATAATGGTAGACATCTAAAAACTGAAGCTTTTAGATGTCCTCTTATATCTGAAACCAGGAGACAGTTGGGCATGAAAATACAAAAAATTGCCAGTGCCGCAATAAAGTTTTATGCTGGTATTGCAGTTTTGGCAGTAATAAGCTTTTTGGTCGTGTATAGCCCGTTTTCATGCTCGCTTGCCCATAGTGCGGATACAAGCCAGGCAGAAGCCCTTCCAGAAAAGATAGAGCTTCATCCCGAAGTCAATGACCCGGGCTCATTCTGGTCCCTTGCTCCGGAAGAGCTGGACGACCTGGCAAAACTCCATGCCAAAATGGGCCCTGAAGAAAAACTGGCCCAGCTTTTCATGATGTCTTACGGAGGGGACCAACCAACCCCGCTATTGTATTCTTGGATCAGAAAAAGGGGCCTTGGGGGCATAAAAATTTTTGGCTGGAATGCTGAAGATACCAGCCAGCTGGCGGCAGCGGTAAAAGCCATACAGGATGCTTCAGAAAACAGCCCTTTTGCCATTCCGGCTTTTATTGCCACCGACCAGGAGGGAGGCTGGATACGCCACGTAAAAGGCAATACCAGCATTACGCCCGGCAATATGGCCATAGGAGCTTCCGCCTGGCCCAGTGACGCATATTACAGTGCTTACTATATAGCCAGAGAACTGTCGGCGCTTGGCATAAACATGAACTTTGCCCCCACAGTGGACCTGGCAAGCCGGCCGGATTCAGCCATCATTGGCCCGCGCGCCTTTTCTGCAAACCCCATGGAAACAGGCATACTGGCAGCAGCCTGGGCCAGGGGCTGCATGGATGCAGGCATCATGC
>JAKPMS010000093.1 GCA_029548805.1 Spirochaetota bacterium
CCTTAACACTTTCCAGGAAAAGAGGCTGTTTTGGAAAGTAAAGACCATAACAATATACTATTTATAGAAAATGATACGTTTTATTCCGCACTGGCTACAGCTGTTTCCAAAAATTTCAATTATTCACTTGTTTCCTGCAGAAGCTATGAAGAAGCCATTCAATATATAAGCAAAGATATTGCTATAGAGCTCCTATTTATCGATACAGAGCTGAGCAACAATACCTGCGGCATTGAGCTTGCAGAAAAACTGTTAAAAATTAAAAAACTTCCCCTTTTTTTTATTACTTCCAAAAAGTCTGCTGCGGACATACAAAAGATGGACAAGCTCAGCTTTTACGGCTATATAGTCAAAACATCAACAGAAAGCAGCATAAGGGCAAACATAAAAATGGCTTTAAAGCTGCATGAAGCCAGCAAAGCCCAACAAAAAGAAAACGGAGATTTTAAGGAAACAGAAGAACAATTCAAAATCTTGAACGAGCGCTATGAAGCCATACTGTCTTCCGTGCCCGACATTATAACTGAATGTGACAGCAACAAAGTATATAGCTGGGCCAACAAGGCGGGCTATGAGTTCTTTGGCCCGGACCTTATAGGCAAAGAAATATCATATTATTTTGTGGAAAGCCCCGAGATCTATGATAGGGTAAAGCCAGTAATGGACATAGAATCAGGCCTTTATTACGTGGAAGCCCAGTTATACAGGCAGGATGGCAAAAAGCGCCTTATGGCATGGTGGAGCAAAGTAATCCGCAACACGGACGGCTCAACGAAGGGCTCCATATCCATAGCCAGGGATATTACAGATACACGGGAAATAGAAACAAAAAATAAGCGGGTGGAAGCCCGCATTGCCAGCATCCTCAAAATAAACCAGCTTCATACAGACGATTACCAGGAACTGCTGAAACAAATTATTGAAGAAGCTGCCATACTGCTGGACAGCAAGCATGGCTATCTGTTCTTTTATGATGAACAAAAACAGCACTTCAGCCTGGGCAGCTGGACATCCAGCATAGCTATGGAATGCGCCGATTGTTGTCAGCTGGAATTCCAGCTGAGTGACAAAGCTGGAATATGGGCAGAAGTCATTCGGCAGCGCGCGCCCTTTTTTATAAACAATTTTTCGGAACCCAATCCGTTAAGAAAAGCTTTCCCGGACAAGCATATACCTATAAAAAACTTTCTTAGCGTACCTGTTTTCAGAAATTCAGAAATAGTAGCTATAACGGGAATGGCCAATAAAGCGGAAGACTACAATGACAGCGATATTCAAGAGCTGTATTTGATGATGGACGCAGTATGGAAGGTGGTAGAAAGAAAGCTGGCCAATGAGAAAATTCAAGAACTTCTTGTAGAAAAGGACCTGCTTCTCAAAGAAGTACATCATCGCATTAAAAACAACATGAGCACAATTCAGAGCCTTTTGTCCATTCAGGCAGACCTGAGCGCCAACAAAAAATTAAAAACAGCCCTGCTGGATGCCACCAGCAGGGTAAAAAGCATGGGCCTTATGTACGACAAGCTGTACCGCGGAAAATACGAAGGCAGCCTTTCCCTTAATGACTATCTGCCCAGCCTGGTACAGGAAATCACATCCATGTTTCCTGACTATGAAAAAATAAGCTTCCGCTTTGATATAGGCAAGGATTTGAGCTTGCCTGTAAAGCAGCTAAGCCCGCTTGGCCTGATCATCAACGAGCTGTCTACAAATGCCATGAAGTATGCTTTTGGCTCCAAAGACCAGGGTATGATAAGCCTTTTGGCCAGAAAGGCTGGCGGCATGCTGTCCATTGCTTTTGAAGACAATGGCCGGGGCTTGCCAAAAAACCTGAATTTGGAAAACCCTTCCAGTTTTGGCATGGTGCTTATAAACAGCCTGGTATCCCAGCTTAAAGGCAACAGCCGCTGGGCCAAGCCTTCTTTTAACGCAGGAACAGGCTTTTACCTGTCTTTTACTCCGGTGGAGGGATAATCCGGTTTTTTTCGGTGTATACGACTCCAAATTTCGTCCCCGTACAGCATTAACACAAGGCCTGCAAGGATAACACTTATGCCGGGGATCAATAGCGGAAGAACAGCTTCTCCGCCAATAAAAATTCCCAATATTACCGCAATTATAGGATTCACAATGGCATAAGATACAATACGTTTTGTCGGTTCGTGCTTTAGCAAATAATTGTATGCCGCAAGGCCAAGGGCTCCGATGCTGCTCAGATAAGCCAGGCCCAGCCATGATTTAGCGCTTACAGTTGGGAGCAAAGACGGTAAGGGTTTGTAAACAAAGCCGGATATGACAAGGGCAGCTGCGCCAGCCATGGTCCATTCTATGCCGGAATTTACAAAGTTGTCCGGAT
>JAKPMS010000094.1 GCA_029548805.1 Spirochaetota bacterium
CGGACAATGTTGGAGACAATGTGGGCGACGTTGCGGGTATGGGCGCCGACCTGTTTGAATCCTATGTCGGCTCCATAGTTGGCTGTGTGGTTCTTGGGGTTGGAGTAGCCGCCAGCGATACCATGAAGCTTAAGCTTGCGCTTTTACCCATAGTGCTGGCTGTAATGGGCGTTGGCGCTTCCATGATTGGCACCCTTATGGTAAAGGCAAAACCGGGCCAGTCCCCGCAAAAGGCGCTAAACGCAGGCAGTTTTGGTGCAGCCATAATTGCAGCCATCCTTGTATACCCTGTATCCAGTTTTATTTTGGGCGGAGAAACCTTTGATGGCGGCAAGGGTGCATTAAGAATATCCCTTGCGGTTATATTCGGCCTTGCGGCAGGAACCGCAATAGGCATTTTGACAGAATATTTTACTGGAACCAACACCAAACCGGTAAGGAAAATAGTTACCTCCTGTGATACGGGCCCTGCTACGGCTATAATTTCCGGGCTTGGTGTAGGCATGGTGTCTACACTTCCTCCCATACTTGTAATATGCGCAGCCATTTTGGGCAGCTACTCCCTGTCCGGTCTTTATGGAATAGGCATTGCCGCCCTCGGAATGCTGGTGACGCTTGGCATTCAGTTGTCTGTGGATGCATACGGCCCCATTGCGGACAATGCTGGCGGACTGGCTGTCATGTCGGCCATGTCTCCTGATGTAAGGAACATTACTGACGAGCTTGACGCCGTAGGAAATACAACAGCTGCTGTGGGCAAGGGCTTTGCAATAGGCTCCGCTGCGCTTACTTCCATAATACTTTTCAGCGCTTTTGCCCAGTCTGCTTCCGGACCAGAAGGAAACGCCCTGGTTTTTAACATAACCAGTCCGGATGTACTCGTTGGCCTTCTGCTGGGAGCCATGGTGCCTTTCTTGTTCTCTGCCCTGGCCATGGATGCCATAGGTATTTCGGCATTTACCATGATAGAAGAGGTAAGGCGGCAGTTCAGGGAACATCCCGGCATCCTGACAGAAACAGAAAAACCCGATTACAGGGCCTGTGTTGATATTTCCACAAAGGCAGCCTTGCAAAAGATGATACTGCCCGGGCTTATAGCAGCTCTTACACCTGTGTTGATAGGGTTTGTGGGAGGAATCAACATGCTTGGCGGTTTGTTGGCAGGAGTAACCCTGTCCGGAGTGCTTATGGCCATCTTCATGTCCAATGCCGGAGGAGCATGGGACAATGCCAAAAAACTTATAGAAAGCAGGGAAGTGGGCGGAAAGGGTTCCGATGCCCACAAAGCCGCTGTTGTTGGCGATACAGTGGGAGACCCTTTCAAGGATACCGCCGGCCCAGCGCTCAATATTTTGATCAAACTTATGGCTATTATTTCTTTGGTAATAGCACCAATGCTCAGGTCCTATTGGGGGTAATTTTATGGACAACAAAAGACTGTATCTTGTGCTCTATCCTAACCATGCTCTAATCGCAAGCCAGCTCAAACCGGAACAGTTTGCAAAGCATTATACCCAGGGTTCAACGCGCTTTTTCGAGGGCCGTTTCATTTTTGTGGAGATAGACCCCGACTTCAGGCATCCGTATTTCAAAATTGACCAAGCTTATGGGGAACTGAAACCCCACGAAGACGGAAGGCCCAAAGCCACCAAATATATTTCCAGCTACAGAACTCTTGAACACATGGATTTCAATAAAATGAAAAAGCTGTACCTTAGCAACTCTTTTGGGGATTTCGTGGCTCTTGAACCTTCTGACAACGGCAACATCGGCAAGGGTGACGAAATGCGCATCCTGCTGGAAATAAACCCCATTAAAATGATGGTGTTAACCAAGAATAACTTTACTGAATATGCCAAATACATTACCAACCCTGACATGCCCAAGGGCGCCCCTGTCATGTTTTACGGCCAGCTGGACTTCAATGCCGACGAGTTTGTAAACGAGTTTGAGGCCAACCCCTTTATAAGAAGCTTTGTACCGGGCATACATCCGGCCAGGCTGAGGG
>JAKPMS010000099.1 GCA_029548805.1 Spirochaetota bacterium
GGCAGAAGCCAAGGTTGATGTTGGTTGTACGGCTTAAAGGTTACTTTGTCGCTTTTTCCACGTGCCATATGGAATTCTAGCACGACTATGATGCCAAGTAAATTCGAAAAAAAAGGGCTGTCCAACTTAATGGACAGCCCCCTTTTGCCAAAATTTTAGTTACCACTAAGCTTAGAAGAACTAAACAAGTTGTATAGAGTTCTCTAAAGCTTAGTGACAAGAAAGAATTGACATATAAAAGAACGTTAGTTCCTTGAACCTTAGTGACTTTCCAATTCGATACATTAGGTAGTATGAAGCTGCCTGAACTTATACAATAAGAAGTATGGGTTTTAACAAAATTGTATTTGTCACTAAGGTTCAAGGAACTATAAATTGAAGGCATAGTTCCCTAAAGCTTAGTAGTTTTTTAATTCAGTACTTTGAATAGAATAAAGCTGCCAGGGTATATACACTTAAGAGCTGGGTTTTTGCCAAAATTACATTTAGCACTAAGCTTCGGTGAACTAATATCGAACTGACGGTATGGGCACTTAACGACAAAGGATCTGGAGGCTATATTTAAACCATGGCCAAAACAATACTTTGGTATGACCTCGAAACCTTTGGCTTGAACCCAAGGCATGACAGGATAGCCCAGTTTGCATGTATCAGAACAAATGAAAGGCTGGAACCAGTTTCCGAACAGCTCATTCTGTATAACAGGATAAGCGATGACTATCTGCCAAGCCCCCGTTCTTGTTTGGTACACCGGATAAGTCCCCAGGACACAATTGAAAAAGGCATTCCCGAATATGAATTTGCCAAAGCCTTAAGAACAGAAATGATGGCAGCAGGAAGCTGTACTTGTGGTTATAACAGTATTGCCTTTGATGATGAATTTATCAGAAACCTGTTTTACAGAAATTTGTTTGACCCTTATGAACGAGAATGGGCGGAGGGCAACAGCCGCTGGGATGTGATGGATCTGTTCAGAGCCGCCAGAGACTTGAAGCCCGACGGGCTAGCATGGCCTGATGGAGTGGATGGCAAGCCCGACTTCAGGCTGACCAGCCTTGCAAATGTCAATTCTGTGAAATTGCGTAATGCTCACGATGCTATGCATGATATAGAAGCTACCCTTGCCCTGGTACGCCTTGTCAAAAAAGCCCAGCCCAGACTTTATGACTGGTATTGGAAGCATAAAACCAGAAATTCCCTTAGACCGTTGATAAAGCTGGCGGCTTGCGAGCCCATACTGCACAGTTCTGCCAGCTATACAAGAAAAGAAGGTTGCAGCACTATAATAGCCCCAGTAGGCATGCTGCCACGCAGGAGGGATGCTGTTTTGATACTGGATCTGCGATATGATCCGGAGCCGCTTATCAAACTGGATGTTGAAGAAATCAGGACAAGGGTTTTCTCTCCAAAAACCACTATGAAAAACGGAGATCGCATCCCTCTTTCTGTTATAAAGTTGGGACGTTGCCCCTATCTGGCTCCTTTATCTGTGCTGGATAAAAAAGCCGCCCTGCGCCTAGGACTGGATCCGGAAGAAGCCAAAAGCAGGGCCAAAAGCCTTGCGGGAGAAGCCCAGCTCATACAGAAGCTGCTTGCAGTTTTTTCTCCAGCCGGGCCAGAAACTGTAGAAGCAGACCCTGATTATCGCATATACTCCGGAGGTTTCTTCAGGGATGATGACAGAGATTCAATGGCAGCAGTTCATGAAGCCATTGCTGCTCTTGGCCCCAAAGAAGCCAGGCCTCAAGCTTACAGTCTGCCTTTTTGGGATGAGCGTTTGCCAAAACTTGTAAGGCGCCTTTTTGCGCGCAACTGGCCAGCCTGCCTTTCACGGGCAGAAAAAGAACGCTGGCGCTCATATTGCGCGGGCCGCCTTCTTTTTCCGGGTATGGAAGGAGCCATAGACCTTGCAAGCTATGAAAAAACAATAGCGGCTCTCCTGGATAGCATAGATACTATTCCGGAAGACAAAGCCATGCTTATGAAGCTGTTGGATTATAAACTCGACCTGGATGCAAGAATTTTTACATATCAAAAAGAAGACAAGCCAAACATAAAAAATAACAAGGGATAATATGACCATAAAAAATAATGACCACTTTTTTGACAATCTATTCCGTATTGCGCTGCCCATAGCCCTTCAGAATCTGGCAATATCCAGCGTAAACATGCTGGATACCATCATGGTAGGAAGACTGGGGGCCCGGGAGCTGGCTTCAGTAGGACTGGCAAACCAGATTTGGTTCCTTCTTATGCTGTTCATGTTTGGCAGTTCCACCGGGGCGGGAGTATTCATAGCCCAGTTTTGGGGCAAAAAGGACTTAAAAGGCATAAAAAAAACAGCCGGCCTTTCAATGGCCATAAGCCTATGTGCATCGTTATTGTTTATGCTTAGCTCTTTGCTGATACCCAAAACACTTATAAGCCTGTACAGCAAGGACCCTGAAGTTATACGGCTTGGTGCAATTTACCTTAAAAAAGTAGCTATAAGCTATCCCATAACAGCATTGAGTTTTTCGCTATCTCTTACCCTTAGAAGCGTGGAGCAGGTCAGGCTGCCCATGGCTGCAACAGTAGTTTCCCTATTAATAAATGCCATATTTAATTATATACTAATATTCGGGAAGCTTGGCTTTCCTGCCATGGGTGTTGCTGGAGCTGCCTATGCAACAGTCTTGGCCAGGTTTGTGGAAGCTTTAATTGTTTTGGCCGGTGCGTATGCCATCAAGTCTCCACCTGCAGGAAAGCTTAGAGAACTAAGCAACTGGGATTGGCCTTTTGTTTCCCGCTTTACTGCAATAGCCGCTCCCGTTATTTTGAATGAAATCCTGTGGTCTTTGGGCATTACGGTTTACAATGCAATTATGGCAAGAGTAGGTACCAACGCCATTGCCGCATTTAATGTTACCAACACCATAAGCCAGCTGGCCATGGTAATTTTTATGGGTTCTGCCAATGCTGCAGCCATAATGATAGGCAAACGCATAGGCGAGGGAGAAATATCAAGCGCCTTTGACTGGGCAAAACGCTTTGCGGTTCTGTCCCCAGTTTTCGGAATTGCTGTTGGGCTTCTTGTGATTCCCAGTGCATTTCTGTTACCTTATCTGTTCTTTCTGGAAGCTGAACCTCTCAGACAGGCAGCCAGAATGGTTTTTATCCTTGCCGCTGTAATACCGGTAAAAGCATTCAACCTGCACATGATAGTGGGAATATGCAGGGCGGGAGGTGACACCAAGTTTGGAGCTTTTTTTGATCTGTTTGGAGTATGGTTTATAGGCATACCCCTTGGTCTGCTTGGTGCTTTTGTATTCAAAATCGAACCATGGCTGGTTTTTTTCTTTTTTTACACGGATGAGCTATCCAAAAGCGGCTTTGGAATATGGCGCCTGGCTAGCAAACGCTGGCTTAATGACGTAACCAAATAGTTATATAGTTCTTGGAAGATTCGTGGCAAATGAAAATTTGACCAAAACCATACCCTGTATTGTATATACTATAGTGGTTTCATACAATATAAGGTATATAATTGGATAACAACTAAGCTTCAGGAAACTAGAAAATAGTCAGGGAGAATATTATGACCCAGTACAATATGACTGATATGGGCTTTAACGAAAGTCTTGCTTATCCTGTAGAGTTCGAATTAAGGGTTATTCATGAAATAAACGCCAATCTGCTTTTTGCGGAGCAGCTAGGGCAATTACTGTCCGAGCATGGAGTGTCCATGGAAACTCCAAGACCTGTACCTACAAAAGGAGATCGTTACGGGCGGCTTGCATGTAAAGTTCGTTTTGGTAGCAAAGAAGCCATGTACAAAGCCTATGAAGAAGCGGCAAAGATTCCCGGCGTAAAAACAATAATATGAAGTCGTCCGCAAAGCCTCAGAAAAAAATGGCAGGCAAGCCCGCAAAAAGCACCAGCGATCGCTGGGTGGAAGTGCTTTACGAAGACAGGGATATAATCGTGGTGGACAAGCCTGCCGGACTT
>JAKPMS010000145.1 GCA_029548805.1 Spirochaetota bacterium
TCGATTTTGGGGCCGTAAAATGCTCCGCGGCCCTCGTCCATCTCATAAGACAGGCCTTCTTTTTCTACCGCCTTTTTAAGGCTTGCAATGGCAGTATCCCAGCGATCCTTTTCTCCTACCGATTCTTCCGGCTTGGTAGCCAGATATGCCTTTATCTCTTTAAAGCCGAGGGTTTTGTGCATAAAAAGGCTGAATCTAAGGACTTCTGCTATTTCATCTTCTATCTGTTCCGGGGTGCATATGATATGGGCATCATCCTGGGTAAAACCGCGCACCCTCATAAGCCCGTGCAGAGTGCCAGAGCGCTCGTAGCGGTACACGGTACCCAGTTCAGCCCATCTTAAAGGCAGGTCCCTGTAAGAATGCGCACTATTGTTGTATATCATTATATGAAAAGGACAGTTCATGGGCTTGATGAAGTACTCGTCCTCGTCTATTTCCATGGGTGAGTACATACCGGCCTTGTAAAAACCCAGGTGCCCTGACTTTTCCCACAGCCAGCTCTTGCCAATATGCGGCGTAAAAAGGATATCATAACCGTTTTTGTAGTGCTCGTCCCTCCACCAGTTTTCCAGCTCCACCCTGAAGCGCCCTCCTTTTGGGTGCCAATAAATAAGGCCGGGACCAGCTTCTTCATGGGTGCTAAATAGGTCAAGCTCCTTGCCCAGGCGGCGGTTGTCGCGTTTTTCCGCTTCTTCCAGCATTTTTAGATGGGCTTCCAACTCGGCCTTGCTGGCAAAAGCATAGGCGTAAATACGGGTAAGCATTTCCCGCTTCTCGTCTCCCCTCCAATAGGCGCCTGCAACAGCCCTTAGCTTGAAGGAGTCTGGCCTTAGTTCCCTGGTGCTGGCCACATGGGGGCCGCGGCAAAGGTCTTTAAAACTGCCCTGTTCGTATACGGAGATGCTTCCGTCGTCCAGCCCGTCTATCAGTTCAAGCTTGAAAGGTTCGTCCCTGAAAAGCTCCTTGGCCTCGGCTTTGGATACTTCCAGGCGCTTAAACGCAGTATCCTGGGCCAGTATGCGGCGCATCTCTTTTTCTATACCGGGGAGATCTTCCGGCTGTATGGCTAGAGGAAGCTGAAAATCATAATAAAAGCCGTCATCTATGGCAGGCCCTATGGCCACCTTGGTGCCAGGATAAAGCTTAAGCACAGCTTCTGCCATGACATGGGACAGGGAATGGCGTATGGTTTCTATGGGATAGTTCATGGGTACTCCCGGGCGGGATGGCACAAGGCAGGGCTCGCCCCTCCGCTTCGCCGCTCCCGACGAAATTTGCGTAAGGACGAATCCCGTGCGCGCCCGTAATCGTAATAAAAACCGCCGGTTTTTATTACGGTCCGGACTGCCCTAACCGGATCAACGCCCGGAAAGGCAAAACGGAATCCGCGGTACCACCTTACTTCGGCCCGAAAAGTCCGGACCGCGCTTGTAAAGCGCTGTTACGGGCGCGCCCGGCTCCAATTACAAGCTCCGATACGGGAACAGCAAGAGCTGAACAGCAAGAGCTGAACAGCCAGAGCTGAACAGCCAGAGCTGTTTACCCAAGATCGGCAGCATTCACGGGAGCGGCTCCGGAGTGGTTTTCTTGCGAACTGCAACAGCTGCCTTCCAGCCACGGGCTAGCCTCTCTTGGATGCAGCAAAACGCATTACTTTTCTCCATCTAAGCCTTTTGCAAAGCCATTAAACCGGCAAAACCGCTATGGCTTTGCTAATTTATGATATATAAATATGGGCATTTGAAGGCTTCTTAGTCAAGCGCAGGCAAGCCTTGTTTTTATTTGTACTCTTGCTTATTTTATATCATGGTGGCTATTAAAGACGAAACAAATGTCGGTATACTTACCGATAATGAAACAGAACTGAAGCAACCCGAGGATTACCGGGTTATACTGCTTAATGATGATTTTACCACAATGGAGTTTGTGGTGGCGGTTATAATTTCGGTATTTCACAAGGGTCTTTTGGAAGCAACCCGCATCATGCTGGATGTACACAATAAAGGGCGGGGAGTTGTGGGGGTGTACTGCTATGACATAGCAGTAAGCAAAATAACTAGGGTGCATGCCTTGGCCAAGGAAAATGGCTATCCTTTAAAATGCACCATGGAAAAGGCGTAATACCGTATGAAAGTAAACCAACAGGTTCAGGCAATTTTCAATGCCGCATATAACGAAGCAAAACTAAGGGGTCATGAGTATCTCACTCCTGAGCATATTCTGTATGCTTCCCTTTCTTTTGATCAGGTAAAATCCATTTTGACAGCCTGCGATGCGGATATAGAGCATATCAGGGCGGGCATGGAAGCTTACTTTGACCAAAAAATTCCTGCCGTAAAAAACCAGGAACCCATCCAGACTGCAGGTTTTCAGAGTGTCATAGAACGGGCAGTGCTGCAATCCCAGGGTTCAGGCAAGAACGAAGTGGGAATAGCAGAAATTCTTGTATCGCTTTTTGATGAAGAACGCAATTATTCTGCCTACTATCTGCGCAAGGCAGGAGTAAACCGCCTTCATCTTTTGGAGGTAATATCCCATGGCCTTGATGTTGACTTGTCCGACAACGTTGACGAAGGCCAAGAAGGCCCGGAAGCCGGTTCTTTTGGTATTCAGGACGATACGGACGGGCCGGACCAAAAAAGCAGGGGCAGAAGCGGGGCCAAGTCTGGTATACTGGAAAAGTTCACAAGCGACCTAACCAAAGCCGCCAAAGAAGGGCGCCTGGAACCGGTCATTGGCAGGGAAGCCGAAATAGAACGCACTGTACAGGTACTTTGCCGGCGTCTAAAAAACAATCCTATTCATGTGGGAGATGCCGGGGTTGGCAAGACAGCCATCACGGAAGGCCTTGCGCAGCGTATTGTGGCCGGTCAGGTACCAGAAAAGCTTAAAAACTCCACAATATACTCCCTGGATATGGGTTCCCTGATAGCCGGCACCAAGTTCCGCGGAGATTTTGAAGAACGCATAAAGCGGGTTGTGGATGAGCTTTTAAAAAAAGAAAATGTCATCCTGTTTATAGACGAGATTCACACCATAGTGGGGGCTGGAGCCGTATCCGGCGGTTCCATGGATGCATCAAATTTGCTTAAACCTGCTCTTACCAGCGGAAAACTGCGCTGCATAGGCTCCACCACCTACGACGAATACAACAAGTTTTTTGACAAGGACAGGGCGCTTTCCAGGCGTTTTCAGAAAATTGATATAGTGGAACCCACAGTCGGAGAAGCCATAGAAATTCTGAAGGGGCTTAAGCCCAAATATGAAGAATTCCACAAGGTGCTGTATTCTGAGGAAGCCATTGAGCTGGCTGCCAAGCTGTCCGACCAGTTCATTACAGAAAGACGCCTTCCGGACAAGGCCATAGATGTGGTGGACGAAGCAGGGGCCTGGGCAAGAATCAGGGACTTTAAAGAAGCCCAGCCCGAGGCCGCAGAAAATGACGAAAATTCTGAAAGCCAGGTTAAAACCCTGCAAATAGGGCGTTCTGAAATAGAAACGGTAGTGGCAAAAATTGCCAGAATACCTGAAAAAAGCGTATCCCAAAAAGATAGAGACAGGCTAGCAAAGCTGGAAGATGATATAAAAGCCAAAGTCTTTGGCCAGGATAGTGCTGTAAGTGCTGTAGCCAGGGCGGTAAAGCGGGGACGGGCCGGCTTCCGTGCCCCGGACAAGCCGGTGGCCAACTTCCTTTTTGTGGGGCCAACGGGGGTTGGCAAGACAGAGCTGGCAAGAACTCTTGCTGACAGCCTGGGTATTAGCCTGCACCGCTTTGACATGAGCGAGTACCAGGAAAAACACACGGTCAGCCGCCTTATCGGTTCTCCTCCCGGCTATGTAGGCTATGAAGAGGGCGGGCTTTTAACAGATGCCGTCAGAAAAAGCCCCCATGCGGTGGTGCTGCTGGACGAAATAGAAAAGGCCCATCCGGATGTATACAACATACTTCTTTCCATAATGGATTACGCCACCCTTACGGACAACCAAGGGCGCAAGGCAGACTTCCGCAATGTAATACTTATCATGACCAGCAATGCCGGCGCCAGGGACATAGGAAAACCCCTTATAGGCTTTGGAGAAAGAGCTTTTACAGAAGCCGCCATAGACGACGCCATAGAAAAGGCTTTTACTCCCGAATTCCGGAACCGCCTGGACGCCATAGTGCGTTTTGGCAGGCTGCCGGAAGACATCATAGAACGCATTGTTGTAAAAGCCCTGGACGAGTTCAGGCAGCAGCTAGCAGACAAGAAGGTCAAACTGGAAACCACAGATGCATGCATCAGACGCCTTGCGGAATTGGGCTATTCAGACGAGTTTGGAGCCCGCAATGTTGGCAGGGTTGTGGAAGATAAAATAAAAACTTGGTTTGTGGACGAAGTCCTTTTTGGCAGCCTTAAGGACGGGGGAAGCGCAAGGGCCGACTGCAAAGACGGAGAAATATTCATGGAGACTGTCCAAGCCTGATTATGAGTCTTTTCAAAGCTCAAAAAGGGGGGGATACGAACTTTCCGTGGCTTTCCGAGGACGAACGCTACCAATTTCCACATCCGGACTATGCCAATAGCGAGGGTATACTGTGTTGCGGAGGCAATCTGTCTCCGGGCATGCTGCTTTCGGCTTACTCCCAGGGTATTTTCCCATGGTACAACAGCGACGAACTCATTTTCTGGTGGAGCCCGGACCCCCGTTTTGTGCTTATGCCAGGGGAGCTGCATGTTTCTGCCAGCATGAAAAAAATTATTAAAAAGCGGCTTTTTATGCTTAGCTTGGACAGCGCGTTTGACCAGGTCATAGAATATTGCTCCAAGGTATACAGACCCGGGCAGCATGGAACCTGGATAACCCGGGATATGCTGCTTGCATACAAGGAGCTGCACAGGCTTGGCTATGCGCACTCGGTGGAAGCCTGGCAGGATGGGCAACTGGCAGGCGGCTTTTACGGCATAGCCATTGGCTCGGCCTTTTTTGGCGAGTCCATGTTCAGCTTAAAGCCTGACGCATCAAAAGCGGCGTTTATTCCATTTGCCTGGTTTCTTGAAGAAAAGGGCTTTACCCTTATAGACAGCCAGGTGCATACTCGGCATATGGAAACCATGGGAGCCAAAAATATTAGCAGAAGGTCCTATCTAGAATTGCTGGATAAGGCCGTCAAAAAACAGGGTTTTACCGGATCATGGGCAAAGCTTTTCCCAGACTTTCCGGCGTCAAAAGAGATGGCAAGCCTGGGCCATGGCAAGGCAGGTCTATAAATGCAGGTTCTGTGTATAAGGCTGCCTAAGCAGGATAGCGATTTCCAGTGGATAGAAGATAACGTGCCATATGATCTGGCAATGCTTATGTCTTATGCGGAAGACATGGGAGCCATAAAAAGGGCCGATTGGGATTTTCTGGACAGCAATTGCTGCGATTATGGCGGAGATAGAGCTATACTGGATGCATCAGTCAATGCGGAACCCAAAATCATTTTATTCTCCCTTTTTGATTACAATCTTGACAGAAGCTTGTGGATAGCCCGCAGGCTCAGGGCCCTTCTGCCTGGCACTTACCTTGCAGCCATTGGCCCCGAAGTAGTACCCGACATGCCCTTGTTCAAGGCACAGATTTTTGACAGCTTTCTGGAAGGCTGTGCAGAAACGGCCTTTCTTGAGTTTTTGCGCGACGCCGCCCAAAGTTCTGTTAAACCCAGATACTGTCCACGGGCAGAAAGCAGCCCGCCATCTGTAACAAACCCGTATCTGGCCGGTATCCTGCCCATAAGTTATGAAAAGCGTTTGCTGTTATGCTCCGGCAGGGGCAGTCTCAGCTATCCCGTTTTTAAAGCTGCAACCAGGTTTCCGCCGGTATATAACGACAGGGAACAGCTGGCTACGATATTGAAGCAGGCCGCCAGGTATGGCGTGGTAGAGGCCATGGTTTGCGGACAATACCTGGATGAAAGGCCAGATACCAGGGAATTTCTAAAAACCCTGGCTGCAGCCAACGACAACAGGGTGGAGCTTTCTGCATGGATGAGGCCGGAAAAGCTGGATGAAGAGCTGGTAATGCTGCTAGATGACGCTTCCATTTACCAAATACATACAATCCTGGGCAGTGTAAACAAAAAGGTTCTGGATACATCCAATATAAGCCTTGACAAAAAGGCGTTTGAACAAGGAATAAGCCTTTTATGGACAAGGGCTATAACTTTGAAACCGGAAATATATCTTGCGCTGCCCCATGAAAGCTATGAATCTTCAATAGAAACCTATGATTTTCTTGGAATGCTGGGCATAGGCCAGGATGCGGAGCTCAAGCCCATACCATTGAGCCCAGGTTCTGTGCTTAGAAGAAACAAGCACAAATACGGAATAAAAGAGAGTTTTGACAATCCGCCATATTGGATCAATTCCACAGACTGGATGGATGACGGAGACATAATAAATGCCATAGCCGACTTTGAAGACAGCTTTGACCTGGCTTGGGTTCCTGTAATCAGCCCTTCTTTTTCTGAACTGAAAGGCGGTTTTATTTCATCAGTAAAAATAAAAACAGTCGCTGATATTGAGCTTATGCTGCACTATCCGGAGAAACTGGCTGCTTCTGTAAGCCTTATCCTGTCAGCAGACAATACGGATGCGATATCGCGCTTTATCAATGCTGCCAGGGATATACGCAAGGAAAATCCCTATATTCTGTGGCAATTTGTATTATGCTCGGATACCAGGCTGCCTTCAAAAAAAACGCTGGAAGCTTTGATGGATGCGTTTTATATGCCGGAACACTATTATGAACTGTCAAGAATTTTCAGTCTGGACGCGCAGGCCAGCAGCCAAGCAAGGTTTTTCTTTGCAACAAAAAATGAAGCCTTGGCTTTGACTGCAGTTGAGGAGCATGCATATCTGGAAACTGTTTTTGTAATTGAAAGAGCCTTGCCCGGGCAAAAGCTGTTGGACTCGCAAGTTTTTATAGCTTTTAACCCGGACGCCCTTCGTTTTGAAAAGCTGTATGACGTAATGAATGCATACAGGGATTATCCCGAACTTCTTCTTGAATACAGCAGCAAGCTGTTCTGACCAAAAGACTATAAGCCTGTCAGTTAAGCTGCTTTTATGGCCATTATTGTATGCCTGTTAATACATGGCCTTAAGGTCAACCCTGTGTGCTGCGTCTCCGGTTCTTATCCAGCGTATCATGTTTTCTGCTGTTTCCCTGGCATTTATTTCTATGGCTTCATGGGTGGAACCGGCAACATGGGGTGACAATATCACATTGGGCAGCTCATGGAATGGAAAGCGGGAAGGAGCACCGGTTTCGGCTCCGCCCTGGGGATAAGTATACCATACATCAATGCCTGCTCCCCTCAATTTACCTTCTTTTAACGCCTTGTAGAAGGCTTCCTCTTCTATTACAGCTCCTCTGCCCACATTGACGATATAAGCATCTTTTATAAGCTCCAGTGCTTTGGCGTCCACAATGCCTTTTGTTTCATTGGTAAGGGGCAGGGCAACAAATACTATTTCTGCTCCTTTAATGGCTTCGGAAAGCTTGGTGCTTACCCTGTCAAAATACTCCGGCTTGTCTTTGCCTGGCTGTCTTCTGTAACCGCTGACGCTGCAATCAAAACCTTTAAGAAGTTTTGCAAGCTTGACTCCTATGGCTCCGGTTCCTAGTATGGCGCAGCGCTTGCGGAATATGGAGTTCCAGTTGTCTTTGGCGCCTCCGTTAACCCAGAAACCATGCCATTTCAGCGCTTTAAGGTCATTATGAAATTCAACAATGCGTCCAAAACCGGCCAGAGCCAGGGCCAGTGCCCGCTCGGCTACGCTTTCTGCATTCCCGTGGCAGTTGTATACAGCCACTTTTTGCTCCATAAGCAAATCCGCCGGCAGATGATTTACACCCACCAGGGGGACAAACAGGGCTTTTAGTGCAGTGCTTTTTTCAAAATATTCCTTGTTGCCAAAAGAGGCTACCATGGCATCCAGTTTGTCCAAATTGGCAATGCCTTCATCAAGACCCCTGAAAAGCCTTATTTCTGAAGAACATTCCTTTTCTATCATGTCTGCTGCATCTGTCCAGATTTTTGCCAAAGGCATGCAAATGCCGATATTCATAAAACCTCCCTTAATAGCCAATTCCGCAGAAAAACGCCTACTTTTTCAGGAATTGTATAAAAGTTAAAATCAAGCTTAAGCTTGGCTAAAAGCATAAAAGCTTGGTAAAACAAGATATGAACTAAATGATACAATATCCCGATATATAAGGAAAGAAATATTTTCTTCTAATTGGAATTTTTTGCAGATGAAGTATTAATGAACCTTGTCCAGGACATTAAGTATTTCCGGAAGGAAGAGCAATGAAAAAGCATTTGGCATTCAGCATAGCAGCCTGCATGCTGTTATTTGTTTCCTGTGTATCCGCTCCGCAGCCAGAAGCGCTTGTTTCCGAAAGCCCTGCTCCCCCAGCCAAAGAAGCAAGTCTGGTGGAACTGGTTGTCCAGGGCAACCAGGAAGGATTAAAAAACCTTTTCAAGGGACGGGAGCAGGTCAACAGCCCGGACAAGAATGGTCTTTATCCCGTGCATCTTGCTGTGGCCAACGGAAAAAGCGAAATGCTTGAAATCCTGTTGTCCATGGGGGCTAATCCCGACAGCCAGGATGCAGAAGGCCGGACAGCCCTGCATTATGCGGTAGACAAACAGGACAAGACCAGTGCAGCTGCCCTTGTAAAAAACGGAGCATCTATTTTTATAAAGAGCAAAGCCGGAATCAGCCCGCTGGACGCAGCCATAGCAAAAGATTTCAGCCCGGCATTGATAACCAGCAAGTCTGCAAACAGCCGTGGCAGCAAAGGCGAAACAGCGCTTCAGGTGGCAGTAAGCAGGCTGTCCATGAATGCCGTAAGAAACATTTTAAGCTTTTCTCCGGATATCAATGCCGTGGACAATGAAGGACGCAGCGCCCTGGACCAGGCTTTTTTGTATCCTGGCAGCATTCAGGCAGCCACAATTGCGGAATTGCTGGTATCCATGAACGCCGGCAGCAGCATAGATGTTTTCTCTTATTTTATAAAAGCTGCCAAAGACACAAATTATTCCAAAGCCAGGTTTGGTGATGGCGCAACCGTGCTGCATGAAGCTGTGCGTAACAATCATATTGGTTTTCTTGCCTTTTTTCTAAGCCGCAATGTGCCGGTGGATGCAAAAACCACTTACGGCTCCACTGCTTTGCAGGAGGCGGTCAGTCAATCCAGGATTGAAGCGGTAAAGCTTCTGCTTGAAGCCGGAGCTGATCCGGATATTAAAGACAGTGAAGGCCGTAGCAGCCTGCACAATGCTTTTTATACATCCAGGGAAATGGCGGAGCTGCTGTTGCAAAGCAAGGCCAATGCGGCCCTTAAAGACAAATACGGAAATACTGTCCTGCACCTGGCTGTAAGCCTTGGTTTTCCACAGGAGACCTTATTAAAAATAATTGACAAACCTTTGCCGCTGGATGCCATCAATTCCGCCGGCGATACCGCATTGAACATAGCTGTAAAACAAAAAAGGCTGCCCATTGTTGAACTTTTGGCAAGCAAAGGCTCTTCATTGTTTGTAAAGAATGAAAAAGGCGAAAACCCGCTGACCATAGCCATGCTTGACGGAGAAGAAATTACCAAAAGCATTATAACAGCCGCTTCACAGGACATCAGGGACGAACAGGGAGAGGGTCCATACCATTATGCGGTCAGGATAAGGGCCGGTGCGGATATTATTGGAGTTTTAAAGGATTTGGGCCTTGATGTATCTGCCAAAAGCAACAACGGAGACAGTGCATTGCATTTGGCCTGCCAATACAATGCAGAAGCGGAAGGCCTGGCGCTGCTCAAAGCGGGAGCTGATCCATATATAGTCAACTCCCAGGGAATATGCCCGGTAAACCTGGCATTAAATGCCAAAGCAGCTCCACAGTCATGGTTTTTTACCCGGGAGCTGTTGAATTCGGCAGATGCGGCAGGCAACAATCCGCTGCATTATGCAGCCATGGAAGCCAACATTCCCGGACTGGAGTTCCTTGTCAATGCCGGCATCAGCATAAACAGCCCCAACAAAGACGGGCAGACTCCTCTTATGCTGGTAATTAAAAAAGACTCTACAGACAGCTTGGTCAAGCTTTTATCCATGGGGGCAGATCCGGGGCTAAGGGACAATACCGGCTCTACAGTGCTGCATTTAAGTGTTTACTGGCAGGCAAAGGAATGCCTGAAGTTCCTGGCAGAATCCGGAAAAAACCTGAACTTGAGGGATTTTTCCGGAAAAACCGCATTGAGAACCGCCATAGAAAAGACTGATCCGTTCAGTGTTGCATATTTATTGGAACGTGGAGCCGATCCTCTTGCAGCCGACAACTTTGGAAAAACCGCTTTTCATGCAGCAGCCAGGCTGGAAGACGAAAGGTTTCTGAAAGCTTTGATGAGCAAAACAAGCCGTATAGACACTAGAGACAACTCTGGCACGACGCCGTTATTGGAAGCTGTTTATTCCGGCAAATCCAGGACAGCACGCTTTTTGGCGGAAAACGGGGCATCACTTTTTGCCAGGGATGCAAGCGGAGAAAGCCCCCTAAGCTATACCGCAAAAAAGAATTTGCCGTTGCTGGAAAGTTTTTTGTCCAGCGGGTCCTTTGGCTTACATACAATCCATGACAAACCTGTTCTGAGTTTGCTTTTGGACACAAAGCCGCCGCTGGAAGTAATAAAACTGGCGGTCAAAACTGGCGTTCCGCTAAATGAAAGGGATACTTTTGGAAGAACCCCTTTGTACCTGGCTGTCGAATCCGGGCGCCAGGATATAGCCGAGTACCTAGTAGCTATGGGAGCGGACCGTTTTATGGCAGATTACCAAGGCAGAAGCCCCGCCAGCCTTGCCTTTTCGGCTTCTTACAACATGATTGCCGGCATATTCGGCAGCGAACCCAATGCGTCCGATTTTCTTGGAGAAACAGCCCTGCACTATGCCGCTGCCTCCGGCCAGGAAAAGGCTGTAGAAGCGTTATTGGCCCTGGGAGCAGACCCCAGCTTAAAAAACAATGCGGGAGAAAAGCCGAGTGATACAGCCAGGCGCAGGGCATATTTGTCAATAGTCAAGCTGTTGGAAAAATAATTCATAGGTTGCAAAGCATAAAAGGCCGGCAACAAAGCGCAAACGCTTTTGTTGCCGGCCTTTTGCAATTTTAGCCAGCCTGGTTCAGTACTATTTTAATACGTCCCTTCAAACTCGAGCAATTTGCCCTGGCTTTTTAGCTTCAGAATGGTTTTTTCCTGGATTTGCCTTACCCGCTCCCTGGTAATGCCAAGAAGCTTGCCGGTTTCTTCCAGGGTAAGAGGGCCTTCTCCATTAAGGCCGTATCTCAATACTATGATGATTATTTCCCTTTTACTGAGTCCTTTAAGCACCTCGTTTAAAGTGTCCTTTAGAGTCATTGTAAATACCTCTTCAAATGGCTCTTTTGTTTTATCATCTTTAATAAGATCAGCAAGCCGTGTATTGTTCTCGTCATCCACTGTATTGTCCAGGGAAACAGTCTCCATGGACAATTGCATAATTTCTGATACTTTTTTGGATTCCATGCCCAGCTTGTCAGCTAGCTCTTCGGCATCAGGGTCCCGCCCAAGGTCCACAGAAAGCTCTTTTGCCACAAAATAGCATTTTTTTATGGTGTTCAACATATGTATTGGAATTCTTATGACCCTGCCCTTGTCTGCAAGGCTTTTTATTATGGCCTGGCGTATCCACCAGGTACCATAGGTTGAGAAACGGCAACCCCTGGTATAGTCAAAGCGGTCCACAGCTTCTATAAGGCCGATATTGCCCTCGTCTATTATATCCAATAGGGACAGTCCCCTATGCTGATAGTTTTTTGCTATGGAAACTACCAGCCTTAAATTGCTGGTAATCATCCTTTCCTTGCTGTCCAAAAGCTCGGCTTCAACTTTGCTCCTGTCTTCTTGGCTGACTTCATAATCCGGACAGTCCGAAGAAGCAATAGCCTTGTACGCTGCCAGTGCGTTTCTGCTTTTCTGAATGCGCTCGCCCAGTTCCAGTTCTTCAGCCGCACTCAATAAAGGAAAGCGGGAAATTTGTTTTATATAAAGGGCCAGAGGGTCGGCTTCTTTCAATGCATTTGAACGTCTGGGTTTTTTATGCAGATGTATTTGTTTTGGTTTTTTTTTTGTCGGCAATCTTTTATCCATTTGGTCAGAACCCATATGGTATCTCCCTGGGCTTAACTATGCCCTGCCACTTGCTAACAACCTGAGGAAGTCAATTCAACACATATAATTTACACAAAAAACACGGGAATTCAAGCTTTTTTTATAAAAACATCAAAAACCTTTGGGGAACCACAAAAATCTTGTGTCTTAATCTCTTGGAGCCGTGCTTGGATCTATGGTTTCTGACCCTTTGAATACAAAAAAGTACGCGGATGCTTCCTGTTCCCTGGCCAGCCTTCCTATTGCGGAGCCTTTCCTGACTATGTCGCCAGGTTTTACAACTAGACTGTCAGCCCCGCCATAAACATATACAAGCCCGTCCGTAGACTGTACAAATGCGACCTGGTCAAAGCCCCTGAACGGGCCGGCAGATACAACAGTTCCGGCTCTTATTGCCATTATGCTGCTGCCGGCTTCGGCGCTTATGGATACGCCCCTTAGTTTTCCCTGCAATGGGTTTATGCTTCCGTCAACAGGCCATATTTTATTGGCATAAGCGCCTGACGGAAGCTGATTGGAGCCTGTTTTGGAATCTGGTAAAGCAGCGCTTTTTACCACAGTTCCGCCATCCTGTACCGGGCTTGGTCCTTTGCTGCCAACTATCTTCAGTTTTTGGCCTTCTTTAATGGTATAGCCGGCCAAAGAGTTTTCCTGGACTATGGAATCCACCGACACTCCATAACTCTTGGATATTCCGTAAAGTGTTTCATTTTTTTTGACAACATGGACAATTTCCTTGTCGCTGATGCCAAGATCAGGGCCGCTTCCGGGTATGGTCAGTTTCATTCCGGTAAATATTTTGGATGCATCCTTGATATTGTTAAGCCTTAGCAGCTCATCAAGAATGACATCATAGCGTCTGGCTATGCTGTAAAGGGTTTCTCCTTTGGAAACAACGTGGATGACTGGTTCCGCAGCCAATGCGCCGCTGGAACAAACAGCAGCAATTATGGCCAATATGAGCAAAATCGGTGGTGTTTTTCTTGTAGCTATCATGCTACTTAATTGTCGGACTGCCCCTGCTTTTCCATAAGGGCAATTAAGCCATGCCGGCTTTACAGTGAATATTCAAAAAAGAACCTCAAAAAAATGTCATCAACATTTTTGCCGCTTTGCTCTACAGGGCTTACACTATAACCTTTTACTTCCAGCCCCCACAGAAACGGGTTTGGCAGCCTGAAGCCTATAGACGCGTAATACATTAAAAGGCTGTCAAAATATCCATAATTGGCATCCCTTAGCCTGTATTCTGCTCCTGCAGCCAGTTCCACTACCCTGCCCAGGCGGGCACTAAGCTCGGTTCCCAGGTTAAGATAATTCCGTAAAATAAAATCATCGCTTTTGTGCGGAATTTCCCATGACAAAACAGCCAAAAAAGATGACAGCTTGCTGGTACCGTCCACCTTGCCAAACAGGGCTCTTAGTGCAAAGTCTTTTTGTAGAGTATCTCCGTCCATCAGCTGTATCCAGTCCCAGGAAATACCGGCTCCAAACATGGTGTTCTTAAAATAGCCAAGGTCGAGGTTTTGAGAAAAAGAGTTGCTTTTGACAAAACCCGCCATGGGGTCATCATCATTTTTTTCATAAAAATGCGGATAATCCTGTTTTTTAAAGCTGCTGGATATCCAAATACCCTGGTAGTCACCAAAGGCCTGTTCAGCAGCAAGTTCAAACTCGAACAAGCCGCTGTCTTTAAACTCTATGCTTTTGGAAGCCAAGTCCATTGCAAAAGGCGAATAAAAACGTAAAGAAAGAATTCCTTTTGGCTCGTGCAAAAGGGCCCAACGCAGGTTTTGGGAGCGCTTTGCCCTTGCAATTGCGGGGTCCCTTATTTCCCTGTCCACATAGGTTTTGCTGGTTTTAAAATAGCTGCTCAAAGAGTCTATGCGCCGCCTAGCTATGTCTATTCTGGCTTTGACAAGTTCTTTGCTTTTTGGAATGCTGTCTTCCACCCGGGAAAGAGCCAGCCTTGAATCGTCCAGTAATCTTCTTTTATTGGCCAGTTCATCGCTTATTGCTTTTAGCTGGGCTTTGGGCATGCCTTCCACCACAGCCATTTTGTCTGCAAGGCTTCCGGACCATGCTTCCATGTCGCTTGCTTCTTTTTCTATTTTTTCCAGGGCCGACATTGCAGACTTTAGCTCTTCGTCTTCTGCAAGTCCGCGTCCGGCTGTCTGTACCCGTTCATATCCGGTCATGGCGCTGTTCATTATTGTGGACAATACATCCCTGAGTTCCGGAGCCTTTTTTTTGCCCTGAGTGGAAAAAACCGCAGCATCTTCCACATTTTTTAAAAGCCCCAGCCCGGCCACACATGAATCCCTGCTTTGCCAATAAAGACTCAAAGCCCGGCCTATCTGTCCATCCGTCTCCGCAAGCCTGGCATCCCTGGCCTGGCGTTCCGCATCCTGCAAATGCTTTTCTGCCCCGTCCAGCATGTTGGATACGCTGGAAATATAGGCAGTGTTGTAAAGCAGCCGCAAAGATTCGTCATCAACAGTAAGCCTGAGTTTTACCGTCCAGCCCGCCAGGCCTTTTTCCGAAGACAGCTTTTTCCAGCTCATGGTCAATGGCATGTTTTTTTTGAAAAGTTCCTCAAAAAGCCTGTCTTTATTAAGGGATTCCATAATAACAGAAATGGCATTGCCCAATGCGTCATTCTGCGCTTCCGCTTCGCTCTGCCCTTTGCCGGATGCTTCGGCAATATAGTTGGGGCCATCCACCAAAAAACTGCTGTCCTTTGGAATGGCGTAGGATACGGAAAAACCGGAAATGAGCAATATTATTAAAGCAATGCCAAAGCTGTTGCCGTTTTTCATTTGTTACTCCTTGCGGGCAGAGCCCCCGTTAAATAGCCAGGTACCCGCTTCGTCCAACAGTTTTGATAACACAACAATATGCACTTCGTTTTTTGCCGCTTCTATGGCCTTGACCCAGCCTTCCATGGATTTGGAGCTTCTGGATGCATACAATTTTTGCAGTTCCTGCCGCCTGCTTTCAGACTTTTGTCTTATTTTGGCACTTTCTGCATTGTCAAGGCTGCCGGCGCAAAAAAATACAATAGAATATGCGCTCATAAGGGACAAAATGGAGTCTCTGTCCTTTAGGCTTGCCAATAATGGCGGGACCGCCTCCCCTGCCCTTTTGTCCAGTATTAGAGAAAAGGCATAATAAAAATTTAGCCACTTGGCATTGTCCACGCCTTTTTTATCCAAAAACTCTTCAAAAAAAACAATGCTTGCCTTGGCATCGTTTTTAAGCAGTCTGACTGCCCCAAACAGCAGGGCATCCCTTTTTAGGGCAGCCGGCTTTTTTTTTCTCAACTCTTCTTCCAGGCGTTCAATGGCAGAAATATCAGCCAATAACAGAGTGCTGTTAATATAAAGCCGGATAATGCGTTTGCTGTATTGTTTTTTAGAAAATATCCTGTGTTGCAGCAGCCTGGACAGTTCTTCCCACTTTTCGTTTTCCAGCATAGAAAAAATTTTCCAGTTGGAAACAAAAAAAGCGTTGAATGCAAAAAGCACCAAAAAGAAAAAAAGGAACAAGGGCCAGTTGTTTGACCAGAAAACATTCAGATATCCGCTGCCCAAAAGCAAAAAAGGCATTAAAAATATAAATACAAAAGAAAAAACCAAAAGCAGATTGAAAAAAACAAAAATTGTTTTAAACTTCACTTGATTTATCTCCAATAATATATAAAGAGGGAAAACCTTTTGAAAGCGCTGCACAAACAAGCCAAATGGTGTGCAATAACTTTTTTTAACCCTAGCTTGCTTTGTAAAACAAGCATAGAATATAGCCAGAGAGGGGTCAATGGGCATGAATGCCATCCCGTTTAAAGATTTAAAACCGGATAGCTATTTTAGCGAAGCTGTATATCTTGATGAAGACTATATCCTTATGACCCCCGAGGTGCCTCTTTCTTCCGCAATGCTTAGCAAGCTTGCGGAATGGGAGTTCAGGGAAATTCTAACCGGCGGCGAGGTCCTGGAACACAGGGAACAGCCGGAAGCAAAGCCGGACGAACAGGATGACAGCAGCACAGAAGTATCTCAGATAAGCTCCCATAGCGCCGATGACAAGGAAACCCTGGAAAAGGTTGCAGCCATTTACGGGCAATTCGTAAAATTTACGGATTCTGTGTTTAACCGTTATGTAACAAAAGAAGAGCTGAACCTTAAAGAAATATCTGACAAGATAAAAAGCATGCTGGACAATTTAAGTGAGTACAAGCGCTATATACTGCGTTTGCTTAATTCGCCCAGCGTTTCATCAAATTACCTTGTAAACCACGCTGCACGCTCCACTATTTTGTCCATGGTTATAGGCTCCCATATAAAGCTGCCTCCGCACCGGCTTATAGAACTTGGCGTAGCTGCATTGCTTCACGAAATAGGCATGGTAAGACTGCCTTCCCAGTTATATATGGCAGGAAGAAAGCTGTCGGAAAACGAACGCAAGTCCATTACGGCCCACCCCATTTTGAGCTACAATATTTTAAAAGACAGAAAGTTCCCCTTGTCCATAAGCCTGGCTGCCCTGGAACATCATGAGCGGGTAAACGGCTCGGGCTATCCGCGCGGACTTACCGGCGACAAAATATCCCTTTATGCAAAAATTCTGGCAGTAGCCTGCTCCTATGATGCGGTTACCGCTTCCAGACCCTACAAGGAAGCCAGAGAAGGCTATACGGGTATTATGGACATACTTAAAAACGAAGGCAAAAAATACGATGATACCATTATCAAAGCCCTTGTTTATTCCCTGTCTTTATATCCTATAGGTACCTTTGTTTTGCTGTCCAACGGCAAGGTGGGCCAGGTAATAGATACAAACCCGGAGAATCCAAGAATGCCCATTGTAAGGGTGCTTGGTTCCAAAACTCCCGACGGCAAGGAAATAATAGTAAATACTTCGGAGCAGGGAATTCATGTCCAGGAACCGGTAAAACGGGAAGACGCAGAAAAATTGATCACCCCAAAATAGGCAAAATTACAAGAATTTTAAGCTATAGATCCATATCCCAATAAAGCCTGTATGCAAACTCCCAAATGCTGTATAATAAGTTCTATACAAAAAACCCAGGAGTAAACAATATGGATATATCCGTTCTTCAGCAAACCAGGTATGGCTACAAACCAAAATTGCCGCCGGTTCTGGCCGGCAATATTGATGACATTGCCGTTGACTT
>JAKPMS010000147.1 GCA_029548805.1 Spirochaetota bacterium
TAGTCAAATCCGGGCTGGGACGCATTTATCGGATATCCTCCGGTGTAAAGATAAACTACTCCCCGTATTATATACATCATTCCAAGGGTTACAATAATTGGCACAATGTGTATCTTTGCAGCCAAAACTCCGCTAACCAGCCCTACAAGGGCTCCAACAGAAAGGGAAGCCAATATGGCCAGTGACCAATGCCAGCCTAGATCACGCTGTATCCCCATGCATATTGCAGCAGAAAGAGCCAGGATAGAGCCGACAGAAATATCAAAGCCGCCGCCAATGATTACAAAGGTTGTGCCTATAGCCATAATGCCGACTATGGAGCTTTGGCGCAAAATATTAAGAACATTGGTCCTGCTAAGAAAATTGGGTGTCAAAACGGATACCAGAATTGACAGGATTACAAAGATGATCAGTATCCCGTTTTTTTTAAACAGCTCCTTTGCCGCAAATTCCAGGTTTTTCCGAGATTTTATTCCATCGGTATATTTATTAAACATTATTAACCTCCAGCATGGCGTTCAGAAGCTCCCGTTCCAAGGGTTTTGTATCGTACTGCTTTTTTATTTTGCCTTTTTGCATAACCATTATGCGGTCGGCCACGGCAAGAATTTCTTCAGGTTCTCCGGAACAGTAAATAATGCTGTTTCCTTTTTCGCTAAGCTGCCTGACCATATTGTATAATTCGCTTTTTACTCCCACATCCACTCCTCGTGTGGGTTCATCCAGAATAAGGATGCCGGGAGCAGCCATAAGCCATCTGCCTAGCACGCATTTCTGCTGGTTCCCGCCGCTAAGGTAACGGGCCTTCTGCGTAAGGCTGCTGTAGCTGGTCTGAAGCCTGTCCAGTTCTGCTTTAACCGCCAGCTTTTCCTTCTTTTTTGAAATGATGCCATGACGACTGAAGCGTTTCAGGGAAGGAAGGCTTACATTAAAGCCAAGATCATGATCCAAAAACAAGCCCTGGGTTTTCCTGTCTTCGGGAGCCAGTCCTATGCCAAGCTTTATAGCCTTGTTGGGATTTTTCAATATTACAGGCTGCCCGTTCAGTTCAATTTGACCGCCATGCACTATTTTTGCTCCAGCCAGAGTGTTGGCCAGCTCGCTTTTGCCTGAACCCACAACTCCCACTATGCCCAATACTTCGCCAGGGTAAAGGTCAAAGTTTATAGCGCTGAATTCGTTTTTCCTGCTCAGGTTTTTTACACTGAGCCTGGCGGTTTTGCTGACATGCTTTCTTTCTTCTGCTTCCCGGGTCATGATTTCTTTGCCCAGTATTAGGTTCACAATATGAAAGGTAGACAGCCCTTTTGCTGGCAGGGTATCTATAAGCTGTCCGTCACGCAAAACCGTTACCGTATCCGCTATTTTTGCCACTTCTTCAAGAAAATGGGTTATGTAAACAATGGTTATACCAGCATTTTTCAGTTCAAGAATTAGTCTGAAAAGCGAATCAACTTCATTTTTGCTCAAAGAGTCCGTTGGCTCATCCATTATGATGATGGAGCTGTTCCTGGATACGGCTTTCATAATTTCCACTAGTTTTTTTTCGGCAGATCCCAATTCGCGCACTATTTTGTCAGGGGCAACATTGACATTAAGTTTTTGCGCAAGCTGATTATACTTTTTTAGCATCGTCTTTTCATCCAGTATAAAGGACGCCTTTTTGTATTCCCTTGCCATAAATACATTCTGCAGTGCGGTTGATGTTGGTATAAGGCTGGTCTCCTGGTGCACTACGGCAATACCGGCATTGAACGAGTCAATGGGACTTTTAAAGGAGCAAGCTTGGCCATTTATTTTTATGCCGCCCCTGTCCGGAAGATATACCCCGGTAGCAACTTTGATTAGTGTGGACTTGCCCGCACCATTGGCTCCAAGCAGGGCGCGTATTTCTCCCTTGCCAACAGAAAAGTCAATATTTTTTAAAACGTCAACTCCAGAAAAACTTTTGTATATTCCCGACAATTCAATAGCTTCTATGCCTGACATTCTTGTTTCCTTGGCTGTTAATTTTCTGCCATAGACATGCATTCAAGATTCTTGTCCGGAATATGCAACAGGTTCCAGCAGGCAGCTATATTCTCCCCGCTCAATGAACTTAAATAGTTCTTGCAATTCCGGTCCGAAATTTTTGTTTCATACGCGGGATGGTTTACCAGTTCAATTCCGGCATACAAAAAATTGTTATACTTTTGCAAGGCCTTTTTGCACTGGCTTTTTGCTTTTATGAATTCACTGCCGGCCAAAGCTTCTTCAAACGTCCTGTTATCCATGTTTTTTGACAATTCCTCTTTGCCCAATCCGGAAATGGCAGATGTAAAAGCCAGAGCCTGCTTGATAGGGACTTCCAAAGCTGTAAGATTTTTTACAAAAACATAAAACTCAAGGGGCAGTCCCGCTACAGCATTAGCCTTGGTATAAAGCATTGGTTTTATAAAATCGCATTGCCCTTGCAAAAGCTTGTAATCTTGCGCCACAAGCAAAGATAAAGCCGGAGCAAAAAGGTCCAGGCCGACTTCCATTCCTTGCTTCTTTGCATTTGCCCGGTAGATTCCGCATATCTCATAAATTGTGTTGTTTCTGAAAGCTATAAGGTCGCGGCACTCCTTCATAAACAAGCTGGCGCCTTTAGCCCCGTCCTTGGCCAATAAAGCGGCATTTTCCGCCATATCGGGCAGGGCCTTGCCATACTGCTCCTTGTAGCGGCCGGAACATTGGCTGCAGCGGCATGATCCAAAATATTCAAAACCGTTTGATGGCGCAGGGTATCGTATCCTGTCCAAAAACAAAGAATCCACACCAAGCTGCCTTGCCCTGTCAAAAGACAAGGCTACGGCTTTTTCGTCCTTTAGATAATGGCTTGGACAGGAAAAAGAGAACTGTTCGCCGCCTTCTTCCATTTTTTTCCAGGAAACCAAATTTTTAAAATTTTTGAATTTGTTAGATGGAATAAACAATTCCGAACTTGAATAAGGATTGTCCGCAAGAACCATGGTCCACAAGGATACTTTTACTTCATGGCTTTTAAGAATTTTTATAAGTTCCAGCACAAAGTCCGAATCGAGTCCGTAAACAGACAAAAAGCATCTTTCAAAACGGACAAGTTCCAGGGCGGAAAGCAATTTGCTGATAATTGTTTCCTTGCCAAAAAGCCCAAGCTCGACGGGGCTAAGCATAAGCTGTACTGCATAAGAAGGCATCAGAAGCCCCTTTCAAAAAATATGAAGTAAAGGCAGCAGAATCCGGTTTAAAACTGCAGTGAGGATTCCGCTGCCCAGGAAAAACGGCATTCCGGGAAAGCCGGCCAGCTCCTAGAATTCCGGCACTATTTTGTCCACATTCTTTTTATCGACAATTACCGGCTCAACACCGACAAAGGTTGGTACCTTTTCACCTTTAAGGACTTTTACAGCTGTTTCAACAGCGGAAAATCCCAGGTCCGCAATAGACGCATTGGTTGTCATGTCCACCTGGCCGTTTTTTATGTAAGGCTTTACAGAAGCGGAATACTCAAGACCGGTAACATGCTTGTTCTTTAAACCGGCATCCTTAATGGCCATAGCCGCAGCAATGGCGCCGTCATACCATTGGCATGATACCAGGTCAAAAGGCTGCTTGGTCTGGATGAATGCTTCCATGGCTGCAAGTGCGCCCTCTTTGGTCCAGCCGTCAATAGCCTTTCTGTATACAACTTTGTACTTTGGATACTTTTTCAGTTCAGTTTCAAAGCCTTCTGTTCTTTGGCGCTGGGGCCCTGTTCCGGGATTGCCTTCTATAAGAACAATATTGGCTTCTTTGTTTCCTAAAATTTTGTTGGCCATCTGGGCCATCATTACTCCGTAGTTGTAATCACTTATTCCAATAAAGGTAATGATTCCGGGATAGGAGCCATCGGCATTGGGGCCAAGCATATTAGTAAATGTAACCAGAGGAATTTTAGCATCATTACACAGTTTTATAGCAGGCATGAGAGCCATGTTGTCTGCAGCACACAACATTATCATGTCCACCTTGCGTGCAACAAAGTCTTCCACCTGGTTGAGCTGTTTGCCGGGATCCCATTCCGCATCCGCATAAACAAGACTTACATTGAACTGGGAAGCGGCCTTGTCCATACCCTTTCTCTGAACAACAAAAAACTCCACACTGCCAGGGAGTGATACTCCTATGATAGGTTTTTTTGCCTGCGCAAAGATAGGCTCTGCGGCAAAAGACCCCAGTATAAGGACTGCGGAAACAAGCAACAAAATGCGTTTCATTAACATCTCCTTTAAGTTAAGCTGCTAAACTGAAATGCAAAATTCATGCCAACACTGATAAGCCGCTTTTGCTCACCAAATTCGGGTTTAAAAATTAAAAAATGGTTTTATGCTGTTTTTTTTTGCCATAAGCATGGATAAAACTGTGCAAAAAATGGCACAGCCTTAGCAGGCTGTGAAAAAACAATCACAGTAGATTGCAGTATTTTTATCGTTGCAGGTTGGAAAAATAGTATATACTGGGCTGGTACATGAAAATTCTTGTTGCAGACGACGAAAAGCTTTTAAGGTCTTCCCTTTTGGAAATTTTTGCAAATTGGGGTTATGAAGGCTGCCCGGCCAAGGATGGACAGGCTGCCATCCAGCTTCTTTCTGCCCAAAAGTTCGATCTTGCTATAATAGATATAAGAATGCCAGGTATAGGCGGCATGGATTTGCTCCAAAAAATCAGGGCAATGGACGCAAACCTGCCAGTGATCATGATGACCGCTTACCCTTCTGTAGATACTGCAGTTATGGCCATGAAATATGGAGCCATGGATTTTTATTCAAAACCCCTGGATCTGGCCAAACTAAAGACGGAACTTGAGCGCTACTCATCTGCAGACCATGCCAGAAAGAAAAATACCGGAGCTAAAGCTTTGTCCTTTCTTGACGGAGAAAGCCCCGTAATGGAAGAACTGCGGGCCAACATAAAACGCATTGCTCCGACCAATGCCCCTGTTATAGTCAGCGGAGAAAGCGGAACTGGCAAGGAGCTTATTGTAAGAAACATTCACGCCCTGTCCAAGCGTTCATGCAAAGTGATGCTGGATCAAAACTGTGCGGCCATTCCGGATACCCTTTTGGAAAGTGAAATTTTTGGCCATGAAAAAGGAGCTTTTACCGGTGCCGAAGCCAGAAAGCCGGGCTTAATTGAAAGAGCCGAAGGCGGAACCATTTTTCTGGACGAAATAGGAGACATGGACATACGCCTGCAGGCAAAACTATTAAGAGTTCTTCAGGATGGAGACTACAGGCGCCTTGGTGGCAGCGAATGCCTCAAGGCCGATGTAAGAATAATCGCGGCTACAAACAAAAACCTGCTTGATAAAATAGCAAAAGGAGAATTCCGGGAAGACCTGTACTACAGGCTGTCAGTCATTTGTATTCATGCCCCTCCTTTACGGGACAGAAAAGAGGATATACCCGTATTGGCAAACAAGTTTGCAACGGAGTTTGCATTGCGTTACGGAAAAGAACCTCCGGGCATAGATAAAGACTTGCTGCTGCTATTGATGAGGCAGCGCTGGCCGGGGAATGTGCGTGAACTCAGAAATTGCATGGAAAGGGCCGTGATTTTCAGCGACGGAAATAAAATAGGACTTGAACATATCCCTTCACAATACAAGATCCAAAACCACAACATGGAAGTTTTGCCTTTGCCTTCATTGCCAGATAATTTAGCGCCCGATTCAGAAGCAAAAACAGCAAGCGAAAAAAGAGACTCCGGTACCATCCTTTCAGGGGCCAGAAAAAACCTGGAAAAACACATGCTGCTGGAAGCGCTCAAACAATCAGACGGAAACAGAACCAAGACTGCAGAAATACTGGGAATACACCGCAGGACCCTGTATTACAAATTAAAAAAATACGGAATGCTTGAAAATGACAATTCTTGAATTGAGGGATCTTTACTCAACAATAAACGGAAATGAAGTTTTGTCCGGCGCCAGCTGCTCCTTTGAAGCGGGAAAAATCCACGCTATCCTGGGAGAAAGACGCTCTGGCAAAAGCGCAATAGCCTTTCTTCTGTCCGGGCTGGCAAAAATATCCAAAGGCAGCCTGTATTATAACAACAAGGATTATGCAAAACCAAGGCGCTTCCAAAGCCAGAAACCGGACATAGGCATTTTTTTTCAGGATACAGCCATTATTCCCAGCCTTAATTCTTATGAAAATGTGCTGGCTGGCAGGGGGCAGATGGGTCTTTACAAAGCGGCGCAGCTTGACGAAGCCAAAGCCTGGCTGGACAAGCTGTCCCGTCAATGGAACAGCTCTTTCAATTATAAAACCAGGACCAGGTATTTAGGCCAACGTGAACAAAGCATTGTGGAACTTGCCAGATGTCTGGCCTTCAACCCGCTTATTCTTGTACTGGACGAGCCGGCAGGAAGGTTTACTGCCGACGAACTGGTTGAGCTGTATTCACTTTTAAAAGAATGCAAAGAAAGCAATATTGCTGTTGTTTATATTGCAACCAATGTAAATGAAGTATTCCAGATAGCTGACCAGGTATCCGTTATGCGTCATGGCAAAATTGTGGATACAAGAGACGTAAAGGCGCTGGACCGGCACAGGCTCATTGACCTGGCCTATTCCTTCAGCGAAACCAGGGAAGAGCTGTTGCTTAAAAATATCGAGCTGCTGAAATATTCGCGTTACAGCGAAGAGCTTGTTATGAATCTTCCCGTTGGAGCCATAATAATTGACGAAAACAAGGCCCCTTATTTAATAAACCAACAAGCCGGCAAATTGTTGGGAATGGGTTCGGATGAATCTTTTAAGGGGCAAGGAGGCTTTGAAAAACTGGAAGCAACAATCCTGGAGCCGGTAAAAAGCGAACTTATACAGGCTATACAAGAAGGCAAAAAGAGGTCCTGGGACAAGAGCTATACCATAGACGGAAAAATATTGAACATTCTTACCTTTCCATTCCATGACTCCAGCAGCTTGCTGCTAGGCACCATAATCGTTCTGGACGACATAACACAAAGTATTCTTACCCAGGAATACCTGGTAAGAGCCGAAAGGGCATCCTCAATAGCGGAGCTGGCTGCAGGGGTTGCACATGAAGTTAACAATCCGCTAGCAATAATATCCAATTATGTGGAACTCTTAATTATGAAAAAGCAGGGAGCCTATACGAGCGACAGGCTTGAAATAATAAGAGATGAAATAAAACGTATACAAACAATAGTAACCAGCCTTCTTTCTTTTTCTGCCATAGGTATTAGCGGACTGGAAATATTGGACCTTGCAGAACTTATAGATGCATCCGTCATGCTTTTATCCCATGAGGCGCAGCGCAGGGCCATAGAACTTAACAAAGAAATAGCCATTGCTCCGCTTATGGCCAAAATTGATCCGGCAAAAATCAAACAGGTAATTATCAACCTTGTAATCAATGCAATGGAAGCCATTGAAAAAGGTGGAAAAATAGTAATAAGGCTGTTGGCGCCCGACCCGGATAAAGCGGATACAGTAAAGCTGGAAATAGAAGACAACGGGCCTGGCATTCCACAAGAAGTAATGAACCGGATATTTGAACCTTTTATCCAGGGCAAAAAGAAAAAAAACCATTCCGGGCTTGGACTTTCTGTAAGCAAGCACATAGTGGATTCACACTCAGGTACCATAAGCTGTGACAGCAAACCGGGGAAAACACGCTTTACCATCGAGCTTCCGACAGGAATTGTCCCATAAGCTGGTTAAAAAAGCCAGACAGCTTTTTTAACCAGCTGCTGCCAAGGCCATAGGCGGCCGACCAGCCCTGGGCTGCAAACAAAAAATCCGCACAATGCTTGTTATCAAATATTCTTTTTTTTATTGAGTTGCAAAGATTTTTTTTTAGGAGCGTCACAGCAGTGCTTGTAGCAGTTGGGGCAGTATTGTTCCGGATTGGCCATAAATTTTGTAATCAGCCAGCCTGCTTATCGCACTGGGCTCGTAATTTATTTCAACAAAAACGGCGCCCCTGTCTCTGGCCATAAGCCCGAGGGATGCCGCCGGCTGCACCACCCCGCTGGTGCCAATGGAAAAAAATACATCGCAGTTTTGGGAAGCCAGCATGGCTTTTTCCAGCTCTGCCTCTGGCAGGCTTTCGCCAAACCATACCACATCCACACGCAAGAAAGCCCCGCATTTTTGGCAGCGGGGTGCTGCCAGCCCGTCATCGACCCAATGCCCGACCATGCCGCAGCGGCCAGAACATTTAATCCTGTGCAGGTTCCCGTGCAGCTCTATTACTGAACTGCTCCCGGCACTAGCATGAAGGCCGTCAACATTTTGTGTTATCAGGCTGAATGTTTCAAAAAGCTTTTCCATTTTTGCAAGCGAAAAATGGCCGGGGTTGGGTATGGCTTTTTCTGCCGCAGTACGGCGGTCCTTGTAAAAGTCCCACACAAGCCTGGGGTTGCGCCTGAATGCATCTGGGCTTGCAAGCTCTTCCGGATTGTACTTTGCCCAAAGTCCGCTCTGGGCATCCCTAAAAGTAGGGATCCCGGATTCTTTGGAAACCCCGGCTCCGGTCAGAACTGTTACACTTTTTGCTTTCTTCAATCTGGAAATAAATTCGCTTGGAAAAGTTATCATGACTTAATTGTAACATGAATACAGCCTGTCCGGCCATTGTTGCTAGCTCATGGCCGGACAAGCGCCATAAAGCGGCCTAAAAGGGCAGCCAGCCCATAAAAAAAGGGCCGTTTTACAACGACCCTTTTTGCTTTTCGGGCAACCCGGATTTGAACCGGGGACCCCTAGTCCCCCAGACTAGTACGCTAACCAACTGCGCTATTGCCCGTTTGAATAATTATAAAACAATGATATTTGCCATAGTAAGCGCCGAAGCAGGATACTAGCATGCTTCATTAAATTGTGTCAATGAAAGGGGCAAAACACTTGTCAGGGTCCAGATCCGGGCGTATACCGGGGCGGGTCATGCAAAAATCATAGCGCAGCGGGTCATCCGGCCTTATTAAGCGGAATTGTGCACTGGCTTCCCTGGCTGCTTTAAGGTCCGTCGAGCGACGCTTGAGCAAACCCAAGCGCCTGCATGCACTGGCCATGTGGGTATCCAGCGGCACCAAAAGCAAAGCGGGATCGGCTCTTGCCCATGGGCCCGGATCAATTGCGTCTTTTCTGACCATCCATCTTAAATACAAAAAAAGGCGCTTGGCAGCAGAACCCTTGGCCGGGTCTGGCAGAAGGTTGGGCTTGAAAGGCCAGGGCGCGGCTTTCTGGACAAGTTTTACAAAACGCGATGCTGCCATGGCATAGTCAGCCTCGCTTGCCAAATGGCCGTCAAGAAAAGCGTTTTCAAGGCTGCCATGGTCCTTTTGAACGGTTCTGGCAGCACATAAAAGAGCTGCTATGTCATCAGCTCCAAAAAACCGGTATATAAAACCCGAGCTGGCTTCCCTTATTTCTTCATCTTTGAGCAAATAAAGGCTGCCGGATAATTTTGGCCCAAAAGGAGCCAGGGCAGTCAATACGGCTTTTTCTATAAGGCTTGCGTTACCCAGTGCAAGGGCAGCAGCCGCAAGTGCCGCTAGCTCAAGGTCTCTGGGCTGCCGGTATTCCAGAACTATGGCCAGAGGGTCCGGTCTTAGCCACTTTGGGTTATTGTACTGTTTATACAGGTTTTCAAGTCCGGGGCTAAGCCCTTTTATTGCCGTTATCAAGGAAAGGCCAGGCCCTGCTGCAGCAATTTGTCCCTTTGACTGGCAATGTCAGGCCTGTCGGGAGCTATAGATATGGCCTGCTTTAAATAAAACCTGGCTTTCTGGTAATCCTCTTTTTTTATATAAAAATCCGATATGGCTGCAAGCGCGTCAATATTCATGCCATTTTCCACCAATGCGGAGCGCAAAGAAGAAAGCACAGCTTCGTCATTGCCCTGGGTTCTGGATTGCAGCCAGTACAGGCTTGATCTGTAAGAGCTGCTGCCTTTTATGGCCAGAAGCCTGCCAATGAGCTGTGCTGCTTCCTGTTTTTTCCCGGAATCCAGCAATACTGTTACAGACGCAATGGCTGCAGGCTCCGATGAAGGCTCTTTGGTCCTCCACTTTTCTGCCATTTTGGCAGCTTCTGTCAAACGGCCCGCTCGGTAATATGCCTTGTACAAAGCCTCGTAGTCTGTAAAAATTATGCCGGAAGATTGTATCCTGTCAGCAATGCTGGCTGCTTTTTCATTATCGCCCTCTGCCAGGCTTGACGACAGCAAAACCCTGATGGCTTTGGGATTATCAGGGTCCAGGCTTAAAAGCCTGTCGGCTATCCTGACTGCTTCCTGTTTTTCTTCCTTGTCCCCACCCCACATGAGCTCCGCTCCATAGCCCATCATTTCTGTATCGTCAGGGTACTTCTGCATTCCCGTTTTAAGCGCCGCAATTGCAGCTTTTCTGTCCTTGGCGTTTTCAAAAGAAGAGCGGGCGCGCAGCATTATATACAATCTGTCGCCGGGATTCAGGCTGGCATATGCATCCAGCAATGGCGCAGCCTGTTTATATTCACCTCTTTCTACCAGCATATGGGCTCTTATCAGCAAAAACTTTGAATCCATAGGGTCAGCCAAAAGCACGGCTGTAACAAGCGGCCAGGCTTCATCCCAGCGTTTTTCCTGATATAAAGCCAATGCCCTTAAGCGCTTTACCTGGCTGTTGTCATTAAGGGAGGAGCCAAGGCTGGCCAGGGCATCCAGGGCAGCCTGCCCCTTGGACTGCTCCAGAAATATCCTGGCTCGCCCCATGCTGGCCGGGTAACAATCTGGAGCCAGGCTTTCTGCCCTGGTATAGGCAGACAGCGCGGCGCCCAGGTCTCCGGAGCGTTCCAGGGCAAGGCCGCGAACCAGCTCGGCCAGGGCTGAGGCCTGCGCAAAACGGCTGTATCGTTCCAATGCCGTCAGTGCTGCTCCGGAAGCAGCCGGGGTTTTAAGCCTGAAAATGACCAAGGACGGAAAAAGCTCATAAAGAGGGCCGGAATCTGTTATAGCCGTACTTATTTTGCCGTTTCTGGCGTCTATAAAAGCCTTGACCAGGTTTGTATCAGGCGGCGTTATATTTATTGAAGGCAAATCAGCGGAAATTTCCGGATACACTAGTCTTGCCATTTCATAAGCAAGCCAGGCATAGGCTTTGGAATCGGATTCCGGTATGGAAGCGCCTTCTTGTGTCAGTTCCAGTACCCGTTCCAGGGAGCCAGGGCTACCCATTGCCAGGGCATCTTCTATCTGCTTTTTTTTCTGAAGCAGCTGTGATATTTCTGATGTGGCTGAAAGAGTCCTGGCTGAGGCACTGCTAGGCTCGCTTACACAGGAAGCAAGCAGCAAAGGAGACAGAATAATAATAAAACAGCCTGCAAAAAGCCATGCCAGTTTATTCATTTTTCATTTTATCCGTATAATCCAGTCCCAACTTTTTATAAACAAGCCTTTTTAAAGCCCAAAGTACAAGCAATACCACGCCAGAAGCTATTACGAATACCGGCCACCACTGTACCAAAAATACCCTGAAGCTCATCTGGCTGTAACCAAAAGAAAATATCGAAAAGAACACTCCCAAAAAAACAAATGCACTGCTGATTATTTTTACGCTTGAATTTGTTTTTCTACGCAACAAAAAATTGCTGAAAAGCATGCAAAGCCCCGCCAGAATGGTGTAAAGCGGCCAGTAACGGTTTGGAGCCAAGTCCATAAGCTGCCCTAAAAACCTCAAAGCAGCAATCGCCGCCAAAAACATAAATATGAATACGATTTTGGCCTTGGCTTTTCTTATAAGCGCTATATAACAACAAATGACCGATATGGTAAATATCAACAGTATTCTAAATATACTGTGAGCGGCAACACCTTTGGTCGTAAAAGCAAGCAAACCCGCACCAATACTTACAAGTATTATTGCAAGACCAAACAGGAAATGATATGTAAAAAGCTTTCTGAATTTCATCTGTTCTCCATGGATATTGTAGTCATAAAAGCGCTTTCTTGCCAACGCTTATTGCTGCATGTTATAGTCCTGCATGCATTATTCCACAAAACTGCGATACTGTTTGTTTTGTTTTTATTCAATCGTTTTGGCAGCCAGCCTGCTTTTTACTGCCTGCTCCTCTCCGCGGGACTATTTTATTCCGAATTCCAATGCTGACAGGGAGCAGCTAAAGCTTTTATTCCATCTTCTTGATTCAAACAGCCTGGATTTGAATGGCCGCTATGCTACCATTCAGAAAATAAGCAGCAGCTTCATTGCACAAAAAAATTATCCGCTTCTGGTCAATTTTTTGTCAGAAATAGTGCAGAAGGAGCCCGACAGTACATACAATGCCAGCTATCTGTTGAGTATAGCATGGGCTTATTCCCAGACCAATGCCAATGAAGTAGCTGCCCTGTATTACGACAGAATTTTAAAGAATTACAATGACCTGATAATCAACGGTGAATCCATACACCGAGCCTGCCTAAGACGCCTTATAACTCTTAGCCCCGATCCCGCCAAACGCATAGAATACAGGCGCGAGCTTCTATCCAGGTTTTCCGATACCATAGACATGGGCAAGGAACTTTTTTTGTTGGGAAATGATTACGAAGCCATTGGAGACTGGGAGTCCAGTCTTGAAGCATACCGCCGTTTCCTGTCTTCTTATGCCACGGAGGTCGAAGGCAAGCCGGACGCTTTGCAATATGCCCAGCAATTTATCGACCTGGCAACAATACGCAAGGACTGGACTTACGAAACCCTGAATGACCTGATTAACGCGGTGTCTGTAGCCATGGCCAACAACAATGCAAGGGCCCTTTCAAACATAAGGGCCAAGGTAGGCTTTTTTGCCATGGACTGGTATCAGGACAAAACAGACGGCAACAGCCAGGTTCTGTTTGATTTCAGCGCTTTTACTGCCGGTTCCAGGCTGTACCGGGACGCCAACCTTGACCCCAGTTCCAACTCAAGGGAAGCATTTCTTAGAACCTGGGGTTGGACAGAAAGAATTTCTGTATGGTATCTGTATTTTAGAAAAGTAAACTTTCCGGCCGATCCGGAAGTACATGGCCGCTGGGAATGGGCTGGCATATATTTTGGAGAAAAGCTCCAATGAGCTTCAAACGCTACAGCAAAAAAGCAAAAGCAGCTTTTTTTTGTGCGGCCATGGCATGCCGCTTATATGCATTGGAAGAGCCAGTTCCGGACAGCCAAACCATGCCGGAAGCAGAAGCTGAAACCATTGCTATGGAGCAAAAAATGGCAGGAGCTTTTGATAAAAGCCAATTGGGCGCAGAAGCATTTACCAGACCGTTAAGGCTGCTCAAGATTGACTATCCGGAGCCGAATCACCATGCCGGAGAAGAACGCTATTCGTTTGACTTTCCGTACGGAGAAGAGGTTTTTGAAAAGTTCAGGGCTGCATACCTAACAAATGGGGGCAAAGCCTGGATAGAAGCCGTTTTTGAGCGCTCAAAACCTTATGCTTCATACATATACGAACGCATACACTATCATGGCTTGCCCGAGGAGCTTTTTTTTCTTCCCTTTATTGAATCCGAGTATTCTTCAAAAGCTGTAAGCAAGTCCGGCGCAGTAGGGCTGTGGCAGTTCATGCGCAACAGCATAGCCGGTTATGGCATGAAAATTGATGACTGGCTGGACGAGCGCAGGGACTTTAAAAAGGCTACTGATGGCGCTTTAAGAAAACTCAAAGACAATTATGCAAGATATGGCGATTGGCTATTGGCTCTGGCTGCATACAATTCCGGAGCAGGGGCCATAGACAGGGCCATCAAATCGGGAGGCGTCAAGGATTACTGGTCTTTGCGGGACAAGGGTCTTTTATCCAAGGAAACTTCGTCATACATACCCAAATTCCTTGCGCTTGTATCAGTAGCCAAGTATAGCGGCAGAAATAATATAAAGCCGAGCTGGACCAAAGCCCTTGAATGGGAAGACATTAAAGTCAGCAGACCGGTGGACCTTGGCATGCTGGCTGAACTTTCATCCACAGCTCTGGACCTGCTAAAAGCAGGCAATTCCGAATTGAATTATGGAGTTACCCCTCCAGACGGAATTTATTATTTAAAGGTTCCAAGAAGCAGCAGTGAAGCAGTCAAACAGGCTCTGGATTCAAACGAACGCCTTGTCAATGTGTATATCCATACCGTAGGATCAGGAGACACGGTTTCCGCCCTGGCCAGGCATTATGGAGTGCCGGTATCCCTGGTGACCAGAATGAACCCCGGACTAAACCCTGATCTTATCAGGCTGGGCCAGCGCCTGGCCATTCCTGCTTTTAAGGAAACTTCTCCATACAAAGCCGAACACGCTGATACCGGCAAGCTTGTATTCGGCGCTAGCTATACTGTGGTAAAAGGGGATACCCTGTGGTCCATTTCCCTTAGATATGGAGTGCAGCCCGAGGTTTTGGCCGAACACAATAAAATGAACCTGGATTCGTTACTTCATGAAGGTATGACTCTATTGGTGCCGATAATGGAATGATGAAAGTTCATTTTAGGCTATCTGCCTGTTTGCCGGCATTCCTGTATTTAATGGCAGTGCAGCTGCTGCCAGCCTTAGCTGAAGGCAGCCTGTCATATAACACAGAAATAGACTGGCAAAAAGGTATTATAAGGGTGGAAGCCGGCCTTGATATCATAAAAGCCGATATACGTCTGCCTTCCGGCAGAAAGGAAGCGGAAATGTTACTGGACAAGCAAATTCCGTATATCGCCAGGCCTGTTGTCCACAACATTTTGGTGGATTCATACAGGACGGTGCATGACACCATAATGGACGGCAGTCTGGATTCATCCGAACTGGAGCTTTTCCTGGAATCAGGCAAAAAACTCAAGTCTTCGTTTTCTAGGGATTTGAGCAGCCTGAACAGCACTTATGAATGGCGTATTGCAGAGCTCGTCAGCCTGTATGTAAAACACAGCGTTGCCATTGAACCCGTAATACCGGATTACCATGTTCCAAGCCGGGCATACAGCGGCATTATCATTTATGCAAAAGGAAAACTGCCGGTAAGGGGAGAACACAGGGAAGCCGGTCTGGAAGCTTGCCTTTTTCCGAAAATTTTTGATTCATCCATGAATGTAATTGTGGAGCGCAATACCATAAACCCGGCAGCGCTAAAGTCCTGGGGTCCGGTGGCATACAATAGCGGCCTGGATATGGCAGGAATAACGGACAGGGTCGGCAACGATCCATTGCGTATAATTGCCCATGAGCTTTTTGGATCAAGGAGAAGCGGCCTGGTGCTTAGCAACGAAGATGCGGGCAAATTGCTTGGCTCCGAAGCCAACCGGGAACTGTTGCGCCTGGGCCGCATAGTGCTGATCATAGACTAAAAAAGTCTGATTATTTGAGCAAATGCCTGTAGACGGCCCAACTTGATCTGATCAGGCTATCCGGAGAGGAATGTATGGCCTTCCATCCCAAAATGGAAGCCGCAAGCCCAGAACTGGCTATAAGCCGCGCTGGGTCTCCGGGTCTTCTGCCGTCAATTTTTGCGGCTATATCCCGCCCGGTAATACGCCTGGCGCTTTCCAGCATTTCCATAACAGACAGGCCTTCTTCCGAGCCAAGGTTTACAACAAAACTGCCCTCTGCCCTGCCCAAGTGTTCCATGGCCTTTACATGGGCTGCGGCAAGATCATTTACATGAACATAATCCCTTATTCCGGTACCGTCTTTTGTAGGATAGTCGTTGCCAAAAATGCTAAGTTCCGCTCTTAAGCCCGCAGCCGCTTCCATAATTACCGGCAGCAGGTTGGCCGGGTTGGATTCAAGGCCCTTTACCCGCCCGTTTATATCATAACCGGCAGCATTGAAATAACGCAGAGCCGCATAGCGTATGCCTTTCAGTTTGCCGTACCATTCCAGCAGATTTTCTATGGCAAGCTTGGTATAGCCGTAAAAATTCTCCGGCTTTACGGGATGCTTTTCATCTACGGGCAGGTATTCCGGCTCTCCGTACACAGCCGCCGAGCTGGAAAACACCATTTTGTTTATTTTGTTTTTTGCCATGGCATTCAAAATATTTATGCTGCCGGAAATGTTGTTTCTTGCATATTTTTCCGGAAGAAGCATGGACTCGCCAGCCGCCTTGAATGCGGCCAAATGCACCACTCCGTCAAAGCCCTTTGACATGGCTGAGTCAAGAGCGCCTTCGTCCATTATGTCGCCTTTTACGAACAGTTCTCCGCTAAAAATATTCTCATGTTTGCCGCTGGACAGGTTGTCAAAAACTGTCACTTCGTGGCCGGCGTCCATTAGTTCAAGGCATACATGGCTGCCAATATAACCGGCACCGCCAATCACTAGAATTTTCATGCATAAGTCCTTTTGTAGTTCCCCAAAAATTATTGTTTTTCCGGATAAGCACTATATACTGTATATAACTGTCTTATCCTATACTCTATATAGTAGTGTTTTTAGTGAAAAGTGCTGTAATACCAAGCTTTGGGGCACTAGAAATTCCTTTGGATAAAAAAATCCCTCTTTGCCAAATTGACATACAATTTTGCAAAGAGGGAATGCCACCGGTCAGAATTGAACTGACGACACGTGGATTTTCAGTCCACTGCTCTACCAACTGAGCTACAGCGGCTTTTTTTAAGCAATAAAAGCGGACAATCCGTCGGCTTTTGTGGGCGATACAAGAATCGAACTTGTGACCCCCAGCGTGTCATACTGGTGCTCTAACCAACTGAGCTAACCGCCCTTGCTTCCGGAAACAAAGTATGTTCCAGCCAGCGCCGCTATTTATACCAGAGCTATGCGCGCTGTGTCAATCGCCATGGCGATTTTATTTTTTAAGAACCTGAGAAATTCTTTCAAGAACCTTTTTTCTGTCCAGGGGTTTGACAATATAATTCTTGGCTCCGGTCAAAAGAGCCTGTTTTACCAGGTCCTGTTTGCCAAGCGCGCTTATCATTATGACTTTTGCATTTTTATCAAACTCGATAATTTTCTGAAGAGCCGTAATACCGTCCATATTGGGCATGGTAATATCCATGGTTACAAGGTCTACGTTTGGGTAGAGTTCTTTATAACGCTCAAGGCCTTGAAGCCCGTCCGCAGCCTGTCCCACAACATCATAGCCCTCAGAGCCCAGAATTTGGGCTATTTGCTTGGCTACAAACATGGAATCGTCAACAATAAGCACCCTAAAAGGAGTTCCTTCGGGGCTCAAGCCTTCAGGTTTTCTCTCATTTATGGATGGAAAATCTTCTTTTGTTTTCATGGCTCCTCTTCCTAGGCTCTTTCCCTGATTGCAACATTGATTTCGACCTTACCATGGCCAGTCTCCATGGGAACTATCAATGCCTCCACATTCTGGTTGGATATTTCCATGTTGTCTCCGGTAAAAATAGCCGGGGGAGTAAGGTCAAAACGAAAACCAAGTTCATGCAGTTTGGTAACCGCCTGAGCAGTAATCATATTGGCTAACTCTGTAATTGTGGCTTTGGCCAGGTCATCCAGCGACTTCAATTCTTCGCCATTCATTGCAGAAGCTATTCTAAGGGCTGTAACCTTTTCCATGTCGAAAAGAACCCGCCCTTCTACATCGCCAGCCAGACCAACTATGGCAGCCACGCCCATAACCGGCATGGATGTAGCTTTAAGATACAGCTCTCCACGCTTGATGTCTCCCTGAAGCACCTCTTTCATTACATTGAACGCGCTTTCCACAAAGGGGTTTATATACTCCACTCTCATTCCGTGCTCCTGTTGTCCAAACTGTGATTTATCTGGACCTCTAAAACTGAAATTTTAGAGATCCCTTTATATCAATCTGCCTTTACATAAAGCGACAAGGAAGGTCCCTCTATCCTTCTCCAGTTATCCAACGGCATGACCTCATTCTTTCCCAAAATCAGGATACATCCTTGCCTGGATTTTTCATTAAAGTCGGTCAACAATTTTGTCTGGTTTCCCGCAGACAAAAAGGACAAGGTATCACGGCACAGTATCAAATCTGCGGGAGGAATCGGATTGTTGTTGATTACATCATGGAACTCGAAATAGATAGAATCCCTTATTGCCTGGTTAAAAACAAAGCCGTTGCGGTTTTTTATCATAAAATCCAAATGGTCCTGGCTGATGCCTTCTGCGCCAAAAACCATATTGGGAGCCATGGAAATGGCCAACAGGTCCGAATCATTGGCCCATATCTTTGCCCTGGCTTCCGGATACATTTTTTTAAGCAGAACTGCCAGGGAATAACTTTCATAACCCTTGCCGCAGCCGGGGTTCCACACATTTATGGATTTTGTAGCTATGGCAGGCATAATACCGCCAAGGGCGGACATATATTCAGCCGACCACAACGCTCCCGTAAAAGGCGAATAGAAGGGTTCCAGAAAGGCATCTGCTTCTGCCAGCTCCCGCAATTGCAGGTCTGTGGGCTTTCTTTGAGCCTTCCATTCGTTATAACGCCTGTTAAACCAGTTGATATTGACCTTGCTTACAGCAAAATTCCTGAAGGAAAAAAGTGTTTCCTTTATAAAGTCTGCATTTACATCCATGCTGCGCTCAAGCGCGTCGTCGGCCGGGCCGCCAAGGCCAATTTTTGGCATTTTAACGGATGCCTCTTTTACCAAATCAGTCCTGCCCGGTTTTTCTTCCTCTTTTGGGGCAAAGAGCTTTTCCACATTAAGAATTATGTAAAGCTTGTTCTGGTTTTCTATTATGCCCTTTATGTATTTAATATTTATATCGCCAAAAATTGGGTGAGGGGGCTGTATACCCTCCTTGGACACTCCAATTACTTTGTCTATATTGTCAACAATAACACCAAAAGCCTGTTCGCCGATTTTAAGTATCAGCAGGCTTTCCAGCGCATCATCGCTTTTTCTTTCTGCCGGCAGATGAAACATGGTTCTTAAGTCTATTATGGATATAATGTCGCCGCGCAAATTGTAAACGCCCCTTACAAAGGGTGCTGCATTGGGCACATAAGTAAAGTTGCCTGCTTTGGCAATTTCTTTGACATTCATTATATCTATGCCATATTCTTTGCCAGCAAGAGAAAAGGAGACCATTTTAAAGTCGATTTTGTCAGCCTTGTCCTTTTTGCCGTTTGATAGTTGTTCAAGGCTGTTTTTTTCAGCAGTCTGTGTGCTCATCTCCTGTCCTTTTCCGTTAGCGTATGGTCAGTTCCAGCCGTTGGCGTTCTTCAAGCTCTTTTTTTTGCCCAAGTTCCAGAAGCTGGCTCACATCAATAATAAGGCAAACAGAACCATCCCCAAGTATGGAAGCACCTGCTATGCCCGGAGAATTGGTAAACTGGTCTCTTAATGGCTTGATAACAACATCTTCCTCACCGATCAGAGAATCTACCATAAGGCCGACCCGTTTATCACTGGTTCCGACTATTACAACAAAGCAGTATTCGCTTTGTTCCGCTGTCTGAATCCTGAAAAGACGGTTTAAACGCAAAAGGCTGACAACATCATTGCGTACATTAAATACCTCATAGTTGTCTATCATGCGGATTTCTGACGGTTTGATACGATGGCTTTCTATTACGCTGCTTATGGGGATGGAATATATTTCCTTGCCCACCTTTACAAGAAGGCCCTGGATTATAGCCAGTGTAAGCGGCAATTTAATTACAAACTTGCTGCCCTTGCCCTTTTGGCTGGAAACAGACACTGAACCGTTAAGCTTTTCTATCTGGCGCTTTACCACATCCAGTCCCACTCCACGGCCGGATATATTGGTTATTTTTGCGGCTGTGGAAAAGCCCGGTTCAAAAATCAGGTTAAAGGATTCCAGCTCGGTAAGGACCTTGCCGGGATGGATGATTCCCCGCTCTATGGCCCTGGCTTTAACAGCTTCCACATCTATGCCATTACCGTCATCAGCAATCTCAATAATTATCATATTGCCTTCGTTGGAAGCCCTTAGCATTATTGTGCCTTCTTCAGGTTTTCCTGCAGCCTTTCTTGCTTCGGGGCTTTCTATGCCATGATCCAGGCTGTTCCGGACAGAATGCATTATCGGGTCCAGAAGGTCTTCTACTACAGATTTGTCAAGCTCGGTTTCTTCTCCTTCTATTACAAGATTGACTTTTTTATTGAGGTTTTTGGACAAATCCCTTATAAGCCGGGGAAAGCGGTTGAATATCTGGCTTATTGGCACCATTCGTATGCGCATTACCCCTTCTTGCAGCTCGCTGGCTATACGGCCCAGGTTTTGAGCTGTAGAGCGGAATTTTGCAGTATTGGCCTTGAATTCGGTATCAAAGCTGTCAAACATGGAATAAAGTCCGCTGTATTTGTCCATTATTTCTTTTTTAATATCTTTTGCGCTATGACCTGCCTGAATTCCGGTCAGGTAGTTTGGCAGCTCATCAAACAAACTTTTAAGTTTTTCCCTGAATTGGGCCTGATTTGACTGAAAAACCCCCTGAATTTCGCCAAAACGCAGGCTTATCTGATTAAAAGTAGCCTTGTTTATAACAGTTTCCGAAACAAGGTTTAATAGATTGTCTATGCGTTTTGAGTCCACCCTTAAAATGCTTCCGGCCTGCCCAAGGCTGCGCTTTACTTCCCCGCTTTTTTCTTCGGGCTCTTCATGTGTGTCAGGATCGGAAGCAAGCGGAGCTTCGGCTAAAGCTTCGGTCTTGTTTTGGCTTGCCGGAGGGCTGGCTGTTGCTGCCGCCGTTTTGGGGGGCATGCTTTTCTGGATGCTGGCGGCTGCTTCCGTCTTTGCGGAATTGTCACTGGCCAAAGCCGCATAGCTTGCAGTGTCTGCTTCCAGCTTCAATTGTTCTATTTCTGTAGACAGGACTACTTCTGGTATAAGCAATTTGGATGCAATTTCTTTGCTGTCCAGGCCGGAGGCTACATAATATATCACTTCCGGATGGAACACATCTTCATACAGTTTGTCAAAATCGGGTTCAGTTTTTAAAACAGTGCCGACCTCCCTCAATGCTGCAAACGCATGAATGGCACTAACTGTATTCATTACATTGGATTCATCAAAGCGAACCAGCAGCCTGTAAACGCTTCTGTCCGAGCCGGCAGCTTCTTTCATTTCCAGCAGTTCATACTCTGACATGCCAGGCGGCAAAGACGGTTCAGCCGCTTTTGGAGCAGCAGCTGGCGCCTTTTTTGCCTGAGGCGCGCTTTTTTTGGCCGAGCCCTGTTTTGCCGGGATAAGTGTTTCCAGCCTGTCCTTTTGATGAGAAATATCGCCTTTATACGGCTGGCCATCCGCTCTTGATCCAAGCATGGCTTTGATAACATCAATGCCGGCCAAAAGCGCGTCTATTATTTCTTCATTTACAGCAACAGCTTTGGAGCGGATGGCATCCAGAAGATCCTCCACAATATGGGTAAACCCGGCCAGCTCACCCATTTCTACTGTTCCGGCTCCGCCTTTTAAGGTATGGGCAGCCCGGAAAATTTCATCCACCGCATCATGGCTTGTAGGATCGTTCTCCAGAACCAGAATATTTTGTTCCAAAATATCCAGCTGGGACCATGCTTCCGCAAAAAAATCTTTCAGGAGTTCCTGGTTGTTGGGGTCCAAATAATCACTCATTGTTCTATTAGTTTTATATGTAACTGAGGATTAGTCAAGAGTTAAGCAACATGCCTTTAACTGCAATTCTTAACTCGTTTGCCATGAATGCCGATGCATAATAAGAAGATTTGCGATAAACTAATAAAATATCGCAATATATGGATGTTACGCCCTAGCCTAATGTGTAGTTTCCGGGAGAGAACAATGAGAAAAAAATATTTGGCAATGCTGATGGGTATTTTTATATTGCCTTCTGTTTATGCCGCAGATATTAAGGTGCCCTACATGGCTCTGCTTACAGACGGGCATTTAAACGAAGCAGGCGCCTTTGTGCTGTCCACCAGAGCCAGCATGGACCTGCTTTTTTCTGGCGGAGACAAGTTTGATGCATGGTTTTCTTTGGCCTTCCGCCACCCGGAAATTGAAAAATATATGGATGCAGCGGGCAGCATTGTACCTGGCAATTATGAAGACCTGGACGATGCTCTGGCTGCCATTAACAGGCTGGAAAATGCTTCGGGCTTGCACATAGGCACCATAGCCATACAAATGAATCGGCTTTTTGGAACTCCGCTTGATCTGGCAGTTTTTGTTGGCCATATGGACAACTTTGCTTCTGGAAAAGATTTTCAGACGCTTTTTGGCAGCAAGGATTTTTCTACCCGCTTTAAAGACTATATGTATTACCCAAGGGGAATAGGCGGAGATTTGACCAAAAGCTATAACGGCCTGCATGAAGTGTATGGCACAGGGCTAAGGCTGTCGCTTCCAGGCGATAATATTTACCCCTTTTTGTACCTGTATCAGGATTCCTGGCTTGGTGCCGGGCAATATTCGGCAGATCTAAGGAGCTTTTTTACGCTGGGGCCAATAAAGCTGGAAGCCTTTGCTGGAGTTTCACTGCCAAAAGACATACCTTTAGCATTGCGGACAGGGCTTTTGTTCCTTTTTGAAGCTTCAGAAATCGGGGAGTTTTATGCGCAGATTGGCATACCCTATTGGAACCCGGAAGAGCCTTTTAAAATGGACCTCTTTTACTTCATGTTTGAGCCGCGCATATTGTTTGGTTTTGGAGAATTTGTAATAAGCCTCTTTTTTCATCCTGCCGTTTACCTACAGCAAAAAACCAACGAATCTGGCGCCATTGAGCTGCGCTTCAACCTGGGTTTTGGCAAAACCGAAGAAGGCAAAGCCCACTTTGGACTGGAAACTCAGCTTGACTACAACCCGAACCTGCACAGCAATAGCCTGGTTTTTGATATAGCGCCATATCTGGAATTTGTAAAAAATGGTGTACGCTGGGATATACGGTTTGTCAGCCAGGCCCTGCCCTTTTCAAGCCCTTGGTACGGCATGTTCCGCCCCATGCTTGGAGTTTCTACGGCATTTTAAATTTTTTTAGACGGCAGGAAGCATTAATTGCCGGATGCAAGGAGTCTTTTTATGAATTACAAAAGTAAAATGGCAGCTGCCCTGTTTATTTTGTTGGCCATGCAGCCGCTATGGGCTGATGATTTGGAAACCAGCGTATATTTTGGCAATCTGGGCCTGCCATGGGGTGCTGCCCCGGAACTGGATTCTTTGCAGCACTATCCGAACAACTATTGGTTATACGGGGTTAAAACCGGCTTTTACAAAGCCTTGGGCCCCGGCTTTTTTCTGAATGCCAGCTATGAAACAGATCCCGTGCTTAAGCATTTGATCAGGGGCATAGTAAGTTATGAATCGGGCATAGTAAGCATAGAAGCGGGACCCATGGTCGGAGCATTCAATAATCTGGAAAACATACTCAAAGCCGGTATTCATATAGGTTTTAGCCTGGAACTGCCGGGTGTTGTGTTTGCATCGGCAATTGTAGAATCTTCCATGGGAGCCGGTTTGATTACCAAAGATGACTATTTTCAGGAACAAGCGGACATTAAAGCCGGCTGGTATGTTTACAATGCAATATGCAGCCTGTCCATTCTTACAAAACGCCTTACAAGCAAGGCTGGTACGGGCCAATTAATAGTGGATGTTTCCACGGACTATACTTTTAGCGCTGATGTGCATAAAAAGGGCAGCCCCTATCATATAAACGCAGAGCTGGGTTATAAAGCCATGACAAAAACCAGGGACAACACGGATACCTTAGGCCTGGGCGCCATAATACTTGGCGCCGAGCTTGGCGTTGACATAAACAGTTTTCTTACTGTAAACGCGGGGCTAAATAGCGGGGTATATGTTTACGGTACAGAAAAGCTGGCCGGAAAAGGGCCCCTAGAGAACAGTTTTATGTTTAGCAGCAGTCTGGGCGTTGTTATGCATTTCCCGATCAAAACAGTGGATGAAAGCAGGGCTTTTTAGAATTTTTAAAGCATTTAAGGAATAAACAGGCAAATTGTTTGAGATGCCCGGGATTCGAACCCGGTACCCACGCCTTAAAAGGGCGTTGCTCTACCTAGTGAGCTAGCATCTCGTAAAACTAATCGCACCTCACATAGTGAGGTCTCGCAAAGCGAGTCTCCTCGCAAAGCGAGTCTCCTCGCAAATCGAGTCTCCTCGCAAAGCGAGGGTGAAGATAACCTTTAAAGAAAGTCTTTGTCAACCGGGGCCGGCAATTTTTTTAATGTTTTATGTAGTTCCCCAAAGATTAATGTTTTTCCGGGTAAGCACTTTATATTGTATAAGATACCCTGAGCCATACGCTATATAGTAGCGTTTTTGGTAAAAAGAGCTGTTACACTAAGCTTTGGGGAACTATACATATTTTAATAACGGAACTCAAAACCCGCTGTCATATTGAAAAGCGGCCTTGCCCCCGGCTCCTTGCCCAGCTCTTTTCCGTACATGGCTAGAGAAAAGGTAAAAGCCTGCAAGTCTATTCCAAAGCCGGCAGCCGGAAGGGCGTCGTTTATGCCTGCCCTCAAAGACAGTATGTCCAAAAGCTGCAGTTCCAAGCCCAGCCTGACATTAAGTACGGGGTTGCGGGGCAGAACAGAAAACAGGTCTATTATGTCCACATAATCCAAGAGCAGTAAAGCTTGGGCGCCAATAAGGCTTAAAAACTCAAAGCGGGGTTTATATGCCAGGCCTAAAGCCAAATCTGGGCGCACTATGCTCCATTTTTGTGTTCCGCTGCCTGGATTGTCCATGAACTCCGTAAAATTGTCATACGAGCTTATCATGGCCGGAGAGTAAGTGTCCCTCATAACAAGGCCCAGGCTTATCAAATTGTCATAATCCCAAATTAGGCCGGCATCAAAGCCCAGGCTAGTGGTCATGCTCATGGGGCTGCCCAGTATGGCGGCCGGATCACTCATCAAGTCTATCAGCTCGGACAAAGAGGCGGTCTTGCCCATATTGGCCCGTATAAAGCCCTTGGCCATAAGCCCCAGGTCCAGTATCTGCTTCTTGGGCAGCGGAAGCCTGTATGCGTAGCCCCCTGTAAGCAGTATTTCTTCTGATACGCTGTATTTTACAGAAAAAATGCTGCTGGCATTAAGAAGCACTGAGCTTTTGTTGTAAATTCCAAAGCCAAGGCCCTTACCTGCATAAGCAAAGGCTAAGGGGCCCATGATGCCCGCGTTTACATACAAGCGGCCTTGCTCGTCAAACAGATTGGGTAGTCCGGAAATAGCGTCTCCGCCTTCCAGCAAAAGGCCTACAATATCAAAAATTGGCCCTGATGGGCTTAAAACTATAGAAGAAACAGAAATTTCCGACTTATCTGAAGCAAAGCCTGCAGGGTTTTCAAATATTGCATCCACGCCGTTTACACTTGCAGCATGGGCTCCGCCAAGAGCAGCCATCCTTGGAGAAGCTATAGAGAATGGCTCCACATTTGCCTGGGCGCCAAGCCCCGCAATAAATATAGAGGCAATAATTGCTATGGACAAAATACGTTTCATCATAAAACCCCGACTTTTTTTAAGCTGCTTCTTCAAGAATCGGCATTAGCGGCTTATTCTTCATTCCAAGTTGGGCAAATCTTTAAGTAGATCAGCAAATACGGAAGGTACAGAAGCATTTTTGGCTTCATCTATTAAACTCAATGCCGCTTTTATTTCTGCTGTGCCTTTCAGGTCATCTATTAGATCTGGATCAGGAGTAGCATCCATTAGTTCAGATATTGTGGAGCCTTCTTTGGCACAGGCTACAACAACTAAGGCTGCAGCGGCTGCTATTGCGCTGTCCGGATTCATATTGGCAGGAAGGTTCTGCGCTATGAGGCCAAGTCCGTTTACGGCATCTTCCGAAAGGCTTATGGAGTCCAGTTTTTCTATAATGCTGCCAAAATCTTCTGCCCCTGAGAAAAAAAGGCCTTGGGCTTCCGTAATTATGGAGTTGATGCCGGAAGAAGCAACGGCGGCCTCCAACAATGCATTGGCAGCCGTGTTGTAGTTTTCTGTGCCGGGGGTAGCAGTCTTTATGGCATTGTACAGGGGTTTTACCAGGGCGGCGGCTATTTTGGGGTCACCGCCAGACTCGGCAAGCAGGGCCGCAGCATCATCCGCGCCAATATTGGCCGGAATACTGTAATTGCTTCTGGCCAGGGGCTTGGCAATGGAGCTGGTAAAAAACTGCTGGCAGGAAGAAGCAAAAAATGCGGCCAAGGCCAAAACCGCCAGGGCCAAACCAGTGTTTTTGTTTTTCATTCTTATAGCCCTCCTAAATACCTGAAAAAAGCCCCCGTCTTATAAAAGCCGGGGGCTTTATAGTATTATTTATCGGCTAGTTTAGCCTTTTTTGCTAGAAGCGGAATGCAACTTCCGCCGCAATTCCGGTTCTGGGCTTGTCCCCCGGCCTCTTGCCCAATTCTTCTGTAAACAATGCCACATTCAAGTCCATAAACAAAAGGTCAATGCCGGCACCAAGGCTTACATAGCCCTTGTTTACACCCACTCTGGCAGCCAAAAGGCCGTTCAGGAACTTGCCCTCAGCTCCCAGATGGAGCAAGCTGAATGGCGAAATCTTGTTTACAACAAGGTTTACTGGGTCCTGCAGTTCGGCAGTAATGTTTACATCTACCAGCTTGCGCAGCCCCACGGGGATGGGGGTAAGGCTAGCCCCAAGCACTATATTGGGTAATAGAGTATATGTCACCTCAGGCCCTTTTTCTCCGCCAGTTAAGGATGCTACTATATCCTGTGCCGAACCGCTATGCAGCTTAAGGGGAGGAGCTATATCCCTTATGGCCAAACCAATAGAGGCAAGCTTGCCAAGGTCCAGCTTGGCTCCCAGGTCAAGGGCTATGCCAAAGCCTGAATCCAATGTAATTTTATCTAGATCAAAGCCCGATTCTCCGCCACTCTGGAACATGCCGCCCAAAAGGTCGCTGGCATAAACATTACCGGTAACCCTCATGTGGGGCCTTATGTCTCCGCCTACTTGGAAGTTTAAGGGGCCAAGGGTCAAAGGCAGGCCTATGCCCACTATTACGGCGGCTTCCGCATTGGCTTCTCCCTTTGCGCCAAGCAGGTTTTTGCCCTTAAGGTATACATCTGCAGTGTTTATAAAACCTATACCCAGGCCTTTGCCAACCCAGCCTATGCCCAAAGAAGTTCCTGCTCCAAGGCCGTTCTCTGTTAGGAGCGAGCTAAGAGCTGTAATTTGCTCCTCTTGCTCCATACCGCCAAAGCTTGTGGCCTTTTGTATGTTGTCCGTTGTGGGTTTTACGTAGCCCCAGAGCGATGTGGACAAAACAGTAAGCTCGGCTTTTGTGTCGGCAAAAGCCGCAGGGTTGCCGTAAAAGCTCTGATAGCCCGTGCTCATGGCCACAAACGAGCCGCCCATGCCCATGGTTCTGGCATCCTTTGGTGCCATTGTTCCAAGCACATTGCCTTGGCCAAAAACGCCAGTTACAAGGAGGGCCAAAGCCAGGCTAATTATTAATATGCGCTTCATTTTTTTCCTCCTTAATTGCCAAAGCCAAATTCAGGCAGGCTTGCTGCAGCCAGGATATTGGAAATTGAATCAAAAAAGCTATTATCAAAGTCTAGCTTTGTAAAAGTACCGCCAGTCCCCTGGGTAAAAGCGTACAATTTTTCTCCTGCACTACTACCACTCACACCTTCTACTGACTTTGCTATAGTACTTACAAGGGCCGACACTATGGCTGCCTGGGCTACTTCTCCTGGGCTTACATCAGAATCCGCATAGCCGCCTGAGCCCAAGGCACCATCCAGAGCTTCATAGTACTCGTTTGCAGCTACAAAGCCGTTAATTAATGCAACAAAACCTGCTTCCTGAATTACTCCTCCTGATACTATGCCGGGGGGAAGAATGCTTATAAAGAAACCTTCCAGATCATCAGGATTATCCAAACCATCCAGCCCTTGAGGGTTGGCCAAAATGGATGCTATGTTGTTGACCAGAACCGCCCCGCCAGAAGTCTGCAGCTGTATTTCTGCCGCAAGCATGTTAAGGTTTTGCTTGTCTTCAGCCGAACTGGCCTTTCCTATAGCATCATTGATGGTATCAAGTACATCGCTGGTCAGCCCTGGATTTCCTTTAAGAGTATCAAAAAAAGATGGGCTTTTCCCAAGCTCTACAAGGGTATCCGCATCAGCCTTTGATATTTCCTTGGCACTTACCTTGCCAAGGCCCGAATAAACATTGGTCTGCAAAATTTTATCAAGCCCTTCACAGGCTGTAAAAGTCAATAAAATTATTATGGCAGACAAAACAAACAAAGTTCTTTTCATAGTGAACCTCCTAAAAACCATATTGCACCACAATCCAGCGTGAACCAGGAAAGCCAATAATTTTTCTACTTAGCTGTTAATCAAAATATAGCGCAGTTGTTACAGAAAAACAAAAGATAAGAAAATTTTACCAGCGCTTAGGGTATGTATTCTGCCATGGCATCAAAACGGCCAAAGCCGCGGCTTTGGTCACGGTTTGAGCCGATTCCGCCAGGCAGGCCGATAATTCTGCATCGGCAGGAAGCCATTTTGCCTTGCGGCAGCCCTTTTACCAAAAGCTTAAGGTATTCTTCGCTGGTAGCGGCGCTGGTGGCAGTGCTGGCAGCGGCAGAACTGCCATCCTTTACGCGCTTTTCCAGTACGGCTTCCGTAATGCAGCCAAGCCTGCCGGCAGCAAAGTCTTTATGGCCCTGTTCCGCAATTTGTCCAAGGATTTTTGCGCGCTCAGCGGCTATGCGCTCGGGTACCGGCTTCATGTCAAAGGCTTTGGTGCCGGGCCTTGGGCTAAAGCTAAAGACGTGCAGCCATGCGGGCCTTATTTGCCTTACAAGCTCCAGGCTGTCTGCAAAGTCCGCATCCGTTTCTCCGGGAAAGCCCGTAATCATGTCCGCTGCTATAAAAGGCTCATGCCTGTGTCGCCTTGCAGCTTCTGCGGCTTTTAGCACAGTGTCGCGGCTGTAAGGGCGGCCCATGGCTTTTAGTATGCTGTTTGAGCCGGATTGTATGGCTAGATGCAGGTGTGGGCGTATCCTTGGCTGGCTGAATGCTTCCAAAAAGGGACCGTCCAGCTTTTCCGGCTCCCAGGAGGACAGCCTAAAGGCTATTTTGCCAGTGTTTTTTAGCAAAAACATAAGCAATGCAGAAAAATCCATGCCGCCCGCCGCCCTGTACTGGGCCAGGTTTATGCCTGTAAGCACCAGCTCCGCTATGCCTTTTTCTTCCAGCAGAATTGCGCGCCTAAGCACTTCTTCCGGCTCAAGGCTTATGGATGGTCCTCTTGCAAGGCATACCCTGCAGTAAGTGCAGCTGCGGTCACAGCCGTCCTGTATTTTTAGCTGAGGCCTGGAATGAAAGTCTTGGCCGTTCTGAAAAAAGGCAAAGGGGTCGCTTTTTAAGCCCAGGGCGGATTGCAGCAGCAGCCTGCCTTCTTCCTGCAGCTCAAGGCCGTCCAGTTTGGCTTCTATAAGGCCTTGCGCAATTTTAAGCATGGCGGACTTTTTGCTGCCGGGTACAAGCAGGGCTCCGGGCGCAAGCGCGGCAAGCGCATCAGGGTCCAGCTCCGCATAACAGCCGGTAACCAGAAGCAGGGCTTTGGGGTTCTGCCTTTGGGCAAGGCGCAGTTCCCGCCTGGCCTTTTGTTCAGCTTTGCCTGTTACGGTACAAGTGTTCAGCACATATACGTCTGCCGCCTGGTTCCAGCCTTTTATAACAGCCCCGGAGCTTTTAAAGGAGTCGGCTATGGCATCTGTTTCTGCCTGGTTAAGTTTGCAGCCCAGGGTTTTAAAGGCTGCTACAAGAGAAGCTTGCTGCATCAGCGCCTTATCCTGGCTTCTACCCTTTCCTTGCCGCGCAAGGCGTCTGTAAACCCGGCGTTCAAACCCAAAGCCATGTTGTAAGCCTCCAGCGACAAAGACCAATAAGAAGCCCTTTCGCGTACATAGCCCAGTCTTGTCCACCATTGGGCGTTTTTGGGCTCGTATTGCAATGCGGTACGTATGGCTATGTCCGCATGCTCCAGCTTTTCCATGCGCAAATAGCTTTCTCCCATATAATAATACACGGAACCTATGCGCGCTCCATCCGGCAAAAGGTTGACATATTCCCTAAAGTGCGCAAGGGCATCGGCGTTTTTGCCCTGGAAAAATGCCAGCTCCCCAAGGGATTCAATAATACGCGGGTCTTTTCTTATGCTGGTATATGCCTTGCGCGCATAAACTTCCGCATCCCCGTAGCGTTCCAAAGCCTGAAGACTCCAAACAAGCACCACATAGGATTCCATGTTTTCTGGATCCGCAGCCAGTTCGTTAAGGCAGATGACCCTGGCTTCTTCATAGCGCCCTTCCCTGTACATTTTAAGCGCATCGGGCTTGGCCTGTGCAAAAAGGCTGCTGCTTATTGTAAAAAAGGCAAGAACAAACAAAAGCCGGATTTTTGTATCAGGCAGATGTTTCATTTTTATAGCCGGTCATTGTACATATTCCGTTAAAGCGGCAACCCGGTTCCATTCTTACTTCTGCCGCGTTTACGTCTCCGTCCATGCGGCAGGAAGCAAATAGCTCCACCCTGCCGCTGGCATTTATGTTGCCTTTTAAAACGCCTTTTACTGTAACATTTTTTGCGGATATATCGGCTTCTACAACGGCTTTTTCGTCTATATGCAGATCACTGCCGGAAATTATCGCTCCGGATACCTTGCCGCGTATCATCATGGGTTCTTTAAAGCTCATGGTGCCGGAAAAGTTGACATCGCTGGCCAATATGGTGTCCAGGCTGTCATCGTCTATATTGCTTAATTGTACATCGATCATGTGCTGAATAATATTGCAAAGCTCCATTACTGGCAACAGGCAGCCGGCTAATTGGCTTGCCCATGCAGCCAATGGGGGCTATGCTTTGTTCATGAAAAACCTGTTTTTAATAGACGCCTACGGCCTTATTTACAGATCCTATTATGCTTTTATTTCCAAGCCGCTCAGAAACCCCAGCGGACAAAATGTTTCCGCGGTGTTCGGCTTCTTTAGAAGCCTTTTTCAGATTTGGGAAGAATACAAGCCGGAAGCCATTGCGGCGGTTTTTGACTCTCCCGGCCCCACCTTCAGGCACAATATGTACGAGGAATACAAGGCCACCCGGCAAAAAACGCCGGAAGACCTGCATGCGCAAATACCGCTGGTAGAAGAAATACTGGCTCTGTTGGGCGTAAGCATACTTAAAGAAGAAGGCTACGAGGCGGACGACATTATTGCCAGCCTTGCTACCCGCAGCAAAAAGGAAAAGTTGCCATGTTATATAGTGTCCGGCGACAAGGATTTGCTGCAGCTTGTTGGCGACTCTGTTGTGGCTTTGCGGCCAGACAGGGATGGCGGCTGGAAAATTGCCGGCCCCGAAGAAGTTGAGGCTGAATGGGGCGTAGCTCCAGAGCGCATACTGGACTATCTGTCGCTTACCGGGGACCATTCCGACAATGTGCCCGGGGTTCCGGGCGTTGGCGATAAAACTGCAGCCAAACTAATGTCCCAATACAATACCCTGGACGAGATTTGGGCCAATATTGATTCCATAACACCCGATGGCCTAAGAAAAAAGCTGGCGGCGGGCAAAGAAAGCGCATTTTTGTCCAGAAAGCTTATAAGCCTGGTAACAGAGCTTGACGCAAACATAAAAAGCATGGAAGAGCTCAAGCTTGGCAGCTTGGACAGGGAAGCCGCCACTCCGGTGTTTTTAAGGGAAGGCATGCGCAGCCTTGCTGCAAAGACAGAAGCCAAAGAGCTGCCCAAGCCTGCTCCTGCAACAGAAAGCATGGCCAGGCCAGCCAGCCTGTTTCCGGAATATGAATACAAGCTGCCCAATATAGAAGTAATACAGGAAGAAAAGCAGCTAAAAAAATGGATCAAAACGCTTGAGTCCAAAGAAAGCTATGCGTTTGACTGCGAAACAGACTCGCTGGACGAAATGAACACCATGCCGGTAGGCTTTTCTTTTGCATTGGAAGACGGCAGCGCATGCTATGTGCCAATAAAAGCTCCGTATATGGCTTGCATGCCGCCAGAAACAATAAAAAAGCATTTGGCTCCTTTTTTGGCAGACAATAGGCCGTGTATTATCGGGCACAACCTAAAGTTTGACATGCATGTAATGGAAAACTGGGGCTGCCCCATTAACTCCAGGCCCTGGGATACCATGGTTGCAGCCTGGCTTTTGGATCCGGAGCAGGATTCACTTAAGCTGGAAAGGCTTGGAGAACGCTTTTTGGGCCATGCCGGCAGCTCTTTTGGCGACATAGTACCAAAAGGCGAATGCTTTTCTTCTGTAAACATAAATACTGCAGCCGCTTACTGCGCAGAAGACTCGATTATGGCCATGGAATTAAAAAAGCTGTTTGAAAAGCAGTTAAAAGAAAACTCCCTTCTGGATTTGTTTGAAAAGCTGGAAATGCCCGTGCTTGGTATTTTGGCAGAAGCGGAAAGAAACGGCATACTTGTAAACCCTGCTGCGCTAAAAAGTTTTGGAAAGGAGCTGGATGAAGCGCTTGCAAAGGTGCAGAGCGAAACCTTTGCGCTTGTAGGGCACGAGTTCAATCTTAACTCGCCAAAACAGCTTCAGGTGGTTTTGTTTGAAGAAAGAAAGCTTGACCCAGGCAAAAAGACCAAGACCGGCTACAGTACGGATACATCTGTACTGGAAGTGCTGGCAGCAGAAGACAAGGTGCCGGAGCTCATATTAAGGCACAGAAGCCTGGCCAAACTTAAAAGCACCTATGTGGACGGGTTGTTGGAAGCAGCCAAAACGGACCCAAGAATACGCACGCATTTTATCCAGACGGGTACAGCCACCGGGCGCCTGTCCAGCCGGGACCCAAACTTGCAGAACATACCCGTGCGGGAAGAAGAAGGCAGGCGCATACGCAAAGCCTTTATTGCGCCGCCAGGCAGCCTGCTTATATCGGCAGACTACTCCCAAATAGAGCTGGTGGTATTTGCACATCTGTCCAAAGACCCGGAGCTGTCCAGGGCATTCCGTGAGGGCTCGGACATACACAAAAGGACTGCTGCCCTCATTTTTAACAAAGAAGAAGACAGTGTGGATGCGGCTGAAAGGCGCATTGCCAAGACCATCAACTTTGGAGTCATATACGGCATGGGTGCATTCCGCCTGGCCAAGGAGCTGGGCATAGCCAGGTCGGAAGCCCAGCGCTTTATAGATGCATATTTTGCGCGCTACACTGGTGTTGCCGCTTTTATAAAAGAAACGGTAGAACAGGCAAAAGGCAGCGGCTATGTTACAACCTTATTAGGCAGAAGGCGCTATATTGGAGGCATAAACAGCCGCAACGCAAACGAAAGGCAGGCGGCGGAACGGGCAGCGGTGAACAGCCCAATACAGGGCAGCGCGGCAGACATAGTAAAGCTGGCCATGATAAGGGTGGACCGCTTGCTAAAAAAGGACTTTCCGGCTGCAAGGCTGCTATTGCAGGTGCATGACGAGCTTATAGTGGAAGCCCCTGCCGCGGAAGCCGGGCTTTTGGGCGCAGCCATTGCGAACGAGATGGCCAAGGCCATGGAACTGGGCCTGCCTTTAAGGGTGGGTATAGAAATATCCCAATCCTGGGGAGATATGCATTGATACTGGGCCTTACAGGCGGATACTGCTCCGGGAAATCCAGCGCCGCTCAAATTTTGGCTGCAGATGGCTGGCAAGTCATAAATGTGGACAAACTGGGGCATTTAGCGCTGCAGGAAAAAATTGACGAGGTAGCGGCTTTATTGGGGCCGGAAGTAAAAAGCGGGGACGGCCTGCCCGAGCGCAAAACCATAGGAAAAATGGTGTTCAAAAACCCTGCTTTAATGCGGCAATACGAGGCCATAGTGCACCCGCACATGAACAGCCTCCTGGAAAAAGCCATTAGAACAAGCAAAGCTGATGTATGCATAGATGCAGCCATTTTATACAGGCTGCCAGCTGTAAATGAATGCAATGCAGTTCTGGAAATTAGGGCTCCCCTATTGCAGCGTATAAGAAGAGCCAAACAAAGGGACGGAACAGGGCTTTTTTCGGCGCTTGCCAGAATACACAGCCAAAGCCGTTTATGGAAAATGGGCAACAGCCTGAAGGTGCCCAGGCTGGTATTGCACAATGGCGGCAATGCGGAGGCATTAGAAAAATGCCTTAAAAAGCTGCTATCAAAGCTTGTAAACTAGGATTTTTTTTTGCCGATATTTGAAGAGCGGATGTTTAAAACCTTTTTTTAAAAACCTTGTTAAGGTATATTGGAGGGGGGCGTAGATGCCTTTGGAAACCCAAAAAATATTGTGGACTCTCATGTCGGTTTTGGTAGTGCTGGTGGTGGCATCAGGAATTGCGCTTGCCCTGGCCTTTCCAAGGCAGGGCAATTACTCGGCACCGGCTACTGTGGCAGCGGTGGCTCCGGCCAGAGCGGCAAAACCCGGTGAATATGTTCGCAGCCCGGAAACCCAGCCCGGTCCGGCAACAGCCCAACAGCAGGAGCCTGTTCAGCTGCAAGCTGACAGGCCCGAAGCATTGAATAGCGGCGACATCATAATTGTATACGGCGACAAACCGGACAGCTCTGCCATCAGCGCAGCTCATCAGAAACCATCCCAGACGAAGTCTGAACAGACTTCGTATGAAAAGCCCGCTGCCACAGCCAAGCCATATACGCCCGCTCCTGCCCAGCCCAAAACAGCCGCCGCAGCAAGCGGCGCCGCAAGCAGCGACGCAAAAAGCGATAAAGCTGCCGGACAGGCAAAAACAGTAAGCGTGGATGAATACTGGATACAGGCAGCCGCATTTACAAGCCGGGCCAGGGCGGATGACCTGCAGCGCGAGCTGGCACAAAAAGGCCTGTCCACCATCATCATAGTAAAAGAACTGGACGGAATAAGCTGGTACCGTGTGCGCATAGGGCCATATAAAAACAACAGCGATGCCAAAGCCTGGCTGGAAAAAATAAGGCTTGTTTCCGGCTGTCAGGAAGCTTACATATCCAGGCAGACGGTCAGCAGGGGGAGTTGAAAACACATGAGTTCTGACAAATACAGAAGTGCAAGCTTTGCAAGAATAAACATTTTTTTGCTGGGCTTTATAGCGCTGGCCATAGCATTTGCCGCAATGAAAATTACGGCTAGCGTTGTCATACCTTTCATCATTGCGGTGCTTCTGACCTTTGTACTTGAGCCAGTAATTCTAATCCTGGAGCGCATTAAAATACCAAGGGTAATTGCCGCAATAGTCATAGTACTGCTGATTGCAGCTGCAGTTTACGCCACAGGCTTTGTGCTTTTTAAAAGCTTTAAAACTATCCTTACCCTGTACCCAAAGTATGAAAGACGTTTTACCGAAATTTACATAACAATTGCACGCACTTTTAAAATGCCATATGACGAACAATTAAGCCTTATAGATAACCTGTGGGGCCAGTTGGGCTTAAGGGCAAGGGTACAGGCTCTGGCCATCAATACTTCCGAAGCATTCTTTTTTTATTTGTCCAAAACCGTCATGGTTATTCTATTTGTGGTATTTCTGCTTCTGGAAATTGGCCATTTCAGAAAACGCATAGAAACAGCCTTTATAGGCAAAATGTCATCCAGAATCCAGCACATTGTAGCAGGAGTAGTCAGCCAGGTTGCCAGGTATCTGAGCATCAAGTTTTTTACAAGCCTGTCCACGGGCATTATTGTGGGGCTTCTGCTCAGCTTGATAAAGCTGGACTTCCCTCTTGTTTGGGGTGTCATATCATTTATTCTGAACTTTATCCCAACCATTGGCTCAATAGTAGCCGGCGGCGGAGTTTTCATTTTTTCCTTTGTGCAGTTTTATCCCGATCCAGGCCCGATACTGGCCGCCGGGGCTATCATGCTTGGGGTAAACATGATCATAGGGAATATACTGGAGCCGCGCATACAGGGCCAAAACCTGGGACTGTCCCCTTTTATTATTCTTGTTTCCCTGTCGTGCTGGGGCTGGCTATGGGGCTTTGCCGGCCTTGTGCTGGCGGTACCCATGACAGTTATTGTAAAAATTATATGTGACAATACTCCCGGGCTGGAGCCTGCTTCCATTTTGATGGGCTCCTTTCAGGAAGTAAAGCAAAAAAGCCAGGATGAAGCTGTATACAGCTCTGAAACAGAATAAAACCAGTAAATTCTTGGCATTAAAAAAAGCGCCGAACGCAAGCAGCTTCGGCGCTTTTTAAAAAAATTACAAAATACAAACTTGCGCAGGAAAAAACCCGCACTCAGTCCTTATTATAATAGATGCTTAAGTATAAAGAAGAAGCCCACCACCCAGGTTACAATTGGAATGTCCTTGAGCTTGCCGGTAAGGGCTTTGAGGAAAATATAGGACAGAATACCGAATACAAGGCCTTCTGCAATGCTGTATGCCAATGGCATCATGATTATTGTAAGGAAGGCTGGAATGGCTTCGGTAAAGTCCTTTAGGTTTATGTCCTTGATGGGGGTCATCATAAATAGGCCGACAAGAATAAGGGCCGGAGCGGTAGCGGCGCCCGGTACCAGAAGGAACAGGGGTGACAGGAAGATGGCCAAGCCAAACATGAAGGCAGTAGTAAGTGAGGTAAGACCGGTGCGGCCGCCTTCTGCTACGCCGGCAGCGCTTTCTACGTAAGAAGTAACAGTGGAAGTACCAAGCATTGCACCGACTACTGTTCCGACTGCATCTGACAAAAGGGCTTCTTTAACCTTTGGAATGGTGCCGTCTTTACCTATAATGCCGGCCTGGGTGGTAACGCCAACCAGGGTGCCTATTGTGTCAAAAATATCCACAAACAGGAAGGTAAAAAACACCACAAAGAAGTCCAGCGAAAAAAGCTTTGAAAAGTCAAACTGCCAGAAAATGGGTGCTTCCGGCATGGAAACGGGGCTCCAGCCTTTTGGAATGGTGGTAATACCAAAAGGAATGCCAATTACTGTTGTGGCCAGAATACCTATAAGCAGCGCGCCCTTTACCTTGAATGCAAGAAGGACACCGGTAATTACTAGGCCAATAATAGCAAGAAGGGCTGTACCCTTGGTAATATCACCCAATCCTACCAGGGTTGCGTCGTTATTAACAATAAGGCCGGCATTCTGCATACCTATAAATGCAATGAACAAGCCAATACCTACAGCTACTGCGTTTTTAATGTTCTGGGGTATGGACTTTACAATAGCTTCACGGATATTGAAAAGCGACATTATGATAAAAATAATGCCTTCTACAAATACAGCAGTCAGAGCCAGCTGCCATGAATAACCCATGCCCAATACTACTGTAAAAGCAAAAAAGGCATTCAAACCCATGCCCGGAGCCAGAGCCACCGGCAGGTTGGCCAACAGGGCCATAAGCAGGGTAGCTATTAATGAGGAAACAGCTGTAGCGGTAAAAATGCCGCCGGCAGGCATGCCTGTTGCGCTCAAGATACCCGGGTTTACAGCCAGGATATAGGCCATGGTCATGAAGGTGGTAATACCAGCCATAATCTCGATTCTGGCTGTAGTACCATGCTGCTTTAATTTAAAAAACTGTTCCACCAGGAACCTCCTTGGGTATTGGAAAATACGACGTCCTGCCAGTTAAAAAAACGATACTGGCTAATAGCGGGACGTAAACCTTAAAAACAGCCTAAGCCGGTATGGCAATTTTGGCAACCTTTTTTTTTGCTTCATTAATGTAGCTATTGGATAAACCGGCCTGTTTTTGTTTGACAAATCCGGAATATGGGTTGATAATACTTTGGAAGTGTCATTTTTTAGGGCTTTCTGCCCTGAAAACAAAAGCAAATGCCATATCAAGCGGAGCCTATGTTACAGCCTGACTATATAAAAGCAGCCAGAGGTCTCATTCCATCAGACTTAAAGCTTAAAAATTGCCGTGTCCTGGATTTTTTCCTGGGCAGGATAATTGATGCGGCTGAAGTGGCCATATACAAGGGCTATATAGTAGGGGTAAATGATGGGCTCAAGGCCAGTAAAGAACTGGACCTTGGCGGCGCCTATCTT
>JAKPMS010000168.1 GCA_029548805.1 Spirochaetota bacterium
TGTCTGCCTGGCTATTTCATGATCGAGCCCCAGGCGCACAAAGCGTGACGAGTTAAGGTTTTTTATCTCCACCTTGGTGCCAAGTCCGGCCCCGGCCAGGTTTACAGATACGTTGGCGTCGCAGCGCATGGAGCCTTCTTCCATATTGCCGTCGCATACATCCAGGTAACGCAGGGTTTTTCTTAGCTGCTGCAGGTAAAGTTCCGCTTCCGTGCCGTTTTTAAAATCGGGCTCGCTTACAATTTCCAAAAGGGGCATGCCTGCGCGGTTATAGTCCACAAGTGACAGCTTGCCCGCATGTATCATTTTGCCGGCATCTTCTTCAAAATGGCATTCCTTTATGCGTATACGTTTAACAGAAGCTTCTTTGTCTGAAGGCTTGTTATCCGGCTTGCCATCAGGCAGGGCAAATTCGACCCAGCCGCCTACGCCCACAGGAGCATCCATCTGGGATATCTGGTAATTTTTGGACATGTCTGGGTAAAAATACTGCTTGCGCTCAAACCATGTTCTTGCTGCCAGCTTTAAATTGAGTGCCCTGGCAACAAGATAGGCCATTTTTAGCCCTTCCTTGTTCAGTATAGGCAGGGTACCGGGATATCCAAGGCAGCCCGGGCATACATTGGTGTTTGGCTCGGCCCCAAAAGCTGCCATACATGAACAGAAAGCCTTGGTTTTTGTCAAAAGCTGTATATGTACTTCCAGCCCTATAAAAGCTTCGTATTTCATGCCAGCCTCCACATTTCTTTATAGCCTTTCGGGTGGGCAGGCGGATTTGCCTTTTCATACTCAGCCGCCAACTCCAAAAGCAGCTCGTCAGAAAAAGCAGGGCCGCAAAGCTGGGCCCCGACGGGCATTTTGCTTGCATGAGCCTTGCCTGTGGCCTCCATGCTGCCCTGAAACACAACAGCCGGCAGCCCAGCCAGGCTTGGCCCAGCAAGCAGAAAGTCATGGGCTATTTCTTTTTCAGCTCCGGCATGGTCTGTGCCATAAAACAGCTGCGGATTAACCGGGCTAAGTATTGCATCACAGGCTGCAAAAGCTGTTTTGTAATCTTCCATTATTAAGCTTCTGAGCTTTTCTGCCCCGTAATAAAAAGCGGACTTGTTTTCCTGCCCAAGTACATGAGTGCCAAGCAATATCTGCAGCAAGCTTTCCTTGCCAAAACCGTAGCGCCTGGACAGGGTATACACTTCTTCATGGCTTTCTGCGCTTTTATCCCTGAAGCCGTAACGTATGCCGTCAAAACGGGCCAGGTTGGCGCTGGTCAGCGCCGACGCAATTATATGATAAGCCTGGGACGCATAACGCATGGCGGGAACATCAACCATAACAATTTCATAACCCAGCTCCCGGAACTTTTCCGCCCAAAGCCCGTAGACTTCCGTCAAGCCGGAACCCAAAAGCCTGCCCGCAGCAATACCCAGGTCGCTGCTTATGCTTTTGCACAATGCATCCAGGTCCAGCACGCCTATTTTTTTTGTTTTAGCCGCCATTTTTTTTGGCCCTGCCTGCGCGCTTTCCGGCCAGTTCATGCTTTGCATGTTCATGGGATCATGCCCGCGGACAAGGCCGAATACCTCTTTTGCAATGGCGGAGCCAGCCGAGATTATGGCTATTGTTTCCATGCTGGATGCCATGGCGCTGAGCCCGTACCCGGAAACAGAGCCCTGCGTCGGCTTAAAACCGCTTACGCCGCAAAAAGCGGCTGCCCGCCTTAGACTTCCTCCGCTGTCGGAGCCAAGTGCAAAAGGCACAAGGCCTGCAGCTACTGCAGCTGCCCCGCCATCAGCGCTTGGCATTCCACATTCTGCAGCTACCGGATTGGCGCTGGCGTCGCCCAATAGCCATGGGTTATGGCTGGGTCCAAAAACGGAGCTGTCTGTTCCGCTGCCAAGTCCAAACTCTTCCGTATTTGTCTTTCCAATGACTTTATACCCGGCAGCTTCTAGTTTTTGCACTGCATGGGCACTGTATGGAGACACAAAACCGCGGAGCATTTCCGAACCGGAAGACATTTCCATGCCTTTTACGGCTATATTGTCTTTTACGGCAAAAAAAGCGGAATTGCCGTTTTCAACAAGGCTTTTGTCCAAAGTGCAAAAAGCGTTTATCCTGGCTTCCTGGGCGTCAAAATACGCCAAAAAGCCGTCTTTAAGGACGGTTCGAGTCATGATCGTTTCCTCCGAATAGTTTAAAAGGAAAACCCTCAGGGTCTTCCTGACTGTGTTATAGAACGTTGGGCAGGGTAAAAAAACCGTTCTCGAATTCGGGGGCCCGATTCATGAGCTCGTAGACGAGATTATTATTGGAGTTGTTGACGGGATTATTATTAAAATTATTGTTATTGTCGGAACGCAGTGTGGCTGATGCGGGAAGGTTCAGGCAGGCGGGGCTTATCCCGGACAGTCGCGGGAAAAGTTTTGCAGCACCCAGAATTGATGCATATTGTCCGAGTCTGTGCTCGAAGGCCGGAAGCATGGAGTCCAGGTCGTCTTCACTCATTGCAATACGAGCCATGGCTGCCAATTCTTTTAGTTTTTCTTTTTCCATAAGGGTATCTTGCATAGTAGCAATAAAAAGGTCAAGCCTCGGGCTTTTTCATGCAGCAACAAAACCAAAAGCAGCCCGGCATTGCTTAAGTTAACCCGCATTGCTATTCACGACGGGGCTTTCATCTGTTAAGATTCATTATATGAGTGAGCACGAATCATACCAGTCGCCTTTCAGTTGGCGCTATGGCAGCCAAAAAATGCGAACGCTGTGGAGCGAGCATGAAAAACGCAGCTTGTGGCGCTTTTTATGGGCCGCCCTGGCAAGGGTGCAAGCCGAATACGGGCTAGTCAGCACATTTCAGGCTGATGAACTTGCCAGCCATATTGATGATATAAACCTGCCAAGATCGCTGGAAATTGAGGCTGACATAAAGCATGACCTAATGGCCGAGCTAAAGGCCTTTGCAGAGCAATGCCCCAATGCCGGAGGCATAATCCATCTTGGTGCCACCAGCATGGACATAGAAGATAATGCCGATGCCATTCGTATCAGGAATGCGCTCGACATTATAATTGATGCCCTGGACAGCCTGCTATTGTCATTTGCTGAAAAAATCGGACAGCACGCCGGCCTAGCCATCATGGCATACACTCATATCCAGCCTGCTGAGCCAAGCACCCTGGGTTACCGCCTGTCAATATGGGCCCAGGATTTGCTGGAAGACAGAAACAGGATAATAGCAGAACGGGAAGCCATGCGTGGCAAGGGTTTTAAGGGCGCTGTAGGGACTTCGGCTTCCTATGTGGAGCTTGTGGGCAAAGACAAGGCAGAAGAGTTTGAAGAGAGGCTGTCCAGTGAGCTAGGATTGCCATTTTACCCGCTGTCCACCCAGACCTATACCCGCAAGCAGGATTATTTTGTCATATCCTCTCTGGCCGGGCTGGGTGCCAGCCTTCACAAGTTTGCCCTTGACCTGCGCATTTTGCAAAGCCCGTCCATAGGGGAGCTGTCAGAGCCCTTTGGCACAAAACAGGTCGGCTCTTCCGCCATGCCATTCAAGCGCAACCCGATAGCTGCAGAAAAAATGGATTCCCTGGCGCGCTCCCTTTCCATTATGCCACAGCTGGCCTGGCAGAATGCAGCCCTGTCCGTTCTGGAAAGAAGCCTGGATGATTCGGCCAATCGCAGAAGCTTTTTGCCCGAAGCCTTTTTGATTTGCGACGAAATCCTGTCTGTGGCAGACAGCATAATAAAAGGCCTTCAGGTATCCGTAGAAGCGATAAAACGCAATATGGAAAACTACGGACCTTTTGCCGCCAGCGAAAGAGTTTTGATGGCCATTGCCAAAAAGGGAGCTGACCGCCAAGAGGCTCATGAAAAGCTTAGACGGCACAGCATGGCTGCCTGGGCTGCAATCAATACTGGAGCCGCAAATGACCTTGCCTTGCGCATATCGGGCGATCCATGGTTTCTGGCTTTTTTGACAAAACTGGAACTGGATACACTAATGCAAGCAGACCAGCACTTCGGCCTTGCGGAAAAAAGGGCAACAGCCATGGCTGAACATATCAGAAGTACCATAAAAAGAAAAAGGCAATAGTTTTTTTGCTGCCCAACACATGGAATTTTATCAAGCTTTGAAGTATTATATTTCTGATCCTATCCAAACCGGAGAGTCAACATGAAGTCAAAAGCCTTTTCCATTGCCATTTTATTAGTAATACTGGCTGCATTGTATGCCACCAACCCCAGCCAGGATGATTTTTCCAAATACCTGAAACAGTCAACAGAAAAAAGCACTGGCGGTGCAATAGGAAAACTTGCAGGAGGTGTGGCAAGCCTTGCAGCAAGCGCATACCACAGGGACAACTATTACTTATTCAGCTTGTATTATATAAAAGCTAGTGACAAAAAAGCCGGCCTCCATTTGGGCGTTTTAAAAAGCTTTGTAAAGCTGGACAAATAAACAATTGCCCGTATGCCCGTATAAACACTGGCATACGGGTTTTTTACAGCCCTGTCAGAAATTCTCAAAAAACTGTATTTTTACTCCGTCGGGGTCTTTAACGTAAGAAAATTTGATATGCGGCGCGGGCTGGTATGGCCCGTCCACTTTATAACCGGCTTTTTCCAAAAACTCAGTCTTTTCTGCCAGACTTTTTACTTCAAAGCCTAGGCTTAGGTCCTGGCCATGCTCAGGTTTTACATTCTGGCTGCAAATAAGTTCTACCTGGGTGCTGCTGTCATCAAAGCCCAGAAACACTATTTCCCGGCCCTTTTCGGGTCCCATTCTCCTGTTTGTTTTAAGACCCACCACGCCTTCGTAAAAATCCAAAGACTTTTTCATATCACTTACATTCAAAGTAACCCAGGCAAACTTCATGCTAGCGCCTCCTTTTTCCCCGGCAACATTATAGCATAAGCCAAATAAAAAAACTTGCTTTTTGCCTTCAAGTCTTACATACTGTTTTTTTTAAAGGAGGGAAAGCATGAAAATAAGACTCGACAGGGACGACTGTATAAGCTGCGGCGTATGCTGGTCGGAGTGCCCGGAAATTTTCATAGAGGATGCGGACAGCAAAACCAGCATAGCTGAAGAATTCAGGGTAGCCGGAGACACCAGCCTTGGTGATGCGCCGGAAACTTTAAGGAGCAGTGCTGAGTCAGCCGCTGATTCCTGTCCTGTTTCCATAATACACGTTGAATAACTGACGAGCTCTGGGCCAAAACCCGATAATATTTACTTGGCCCAAAGCTAAATACTGTCATCAGCGTCGGAAGTATCCAGCCCTGGCGGCTGGATACTCTCTATAAGTATCAATTCTTGTGCCAGCTTTCTTACGTTTTCTCTTAATTTAAAAATACAAGCTGTAAGAGCCACATCGCCCTTAGCTACATCTTCCGCAAAAGCCCTGCAACTTGGAGCTCCGCAGGATCCGCAATCAAGCCCGGGCAAGGACTCCAAAATAATTTCGGCTTCTTCAAAAATAAGCATGGCTTTTACCCTGTCCGGAGAAAGCCTCAAGCCGGAGCTGGCTTTGAGTACCGAACTGAACGCCAATTCTATGTTTTCTGTTTCTTTTGTATGATTTTCCTGGGGATGCTTTTCCAAAGCCCTGATTCTAGCTCTGGCAATATAGGGATTTTCTACAGTAAGCGGCCCGCCTACACAGCCGGCAGGACAGGCCAGGGCTTCTATAAAAGAGATATCCTTCATTTTGCCGTTTTCCAGAGCCTCAAAAACGCCTATTATGTCATGAATACCGGCCACACTAATGGCTTTGGGCAAAGCCAGAGCTTCGCTTTCTCCTTCAATATGTGCCCAAGCCATACCTTTGGCACTGGCAGTAGCAATAGGTCTTTCCTGCACATAAGGCAGCACATTCCGTATCGGCAGATATACGTCTTTTATGGCTATAACCCCGTCTACCGCAGAACTGGCTACTCCCTGGGGGTTGCGTGAAACTGTCACCTTTGCAGCGCATGGAGAAATGAAAAAAACTCCCACATCGTTTCTTCCGGGATACAGCCTTTCCTTAACAATTCTGGCAGCGGCTTCCATCGGAGAAACAACAGGGACAAGCCTGTCTAGAAGGCTTGGGAAACGCAGCTGCAAAAGCTTTACCACAGCCGGACAGGCGGAGGATATCCAGGGTCCGGGGCCGGCTTTGCTAATAAAGCTGGCAGTTTCATCAGATACCAGTTCCGCTGCTCTTGCAACTTCAAAAATATCGGTAAAGCCTATTTTAAGAAGGGCACCCAATATACGGTTTACCGAGAAATGTTCGTCAAACTGGCCGTAAAGCGTTGGTGCCGGTATGGCCACCCTCACTGCAAATTGCTCAATGGCAGACAATGGGTCGTAAACAGCCTTTTTTGCCCCGTTTGGGCACACTCTTATGCATTCGCCGCAATCTATACAGCGCTCGTCAAGAATATAGGCCTTGCCCTTTCTTACCCTTATTGCCTCGGTTGGGCAATAACGGATGCAGGTGGTGCAACCTTTGCATTTCTGAGTATCTAGGGTTACTGAATGAAAACTGTCGCCGTTCAAACAGCTTCCTTCTTTCCAAAATATACAGTTATTTTCAGCTTGGTTCCCTTACCTGGAGATGAATCAATAAAAAACTCGTCAGCATTACGCTTTATGTTGGGCAGACCCATGCCGGCCCCAAACCCCATCTCACGGATCCTTTCAGATGCCGTAGAATAACCTTCTTGCATGGCAAGATTCAGATCGGATATCCCGGGCCCTTCATCTTCCATGGTTATTACAATTTTTTCGGAATTGAGCTCCGCCTCCGCCAAGCCACCGCCGCCATGTATGGCCATATTTATTTCTGCTTCATACATGGCTACTGCCGTACGTTTGACATCGGCCGGTTCCACACCCAGCCTGCCCATGGCGCGTTTTACTTCGGCACTGGCCCTTCCCGCAAGGCTCAGATCCTCGCCGGATACTTCATATCGTAATATCATAGCAATCAGCAGATCTCTCTTATTCCGCCGCCTTTTATACCAGCTTCATACAATTTGCCGCAAGCCAGGAACATGGAGTATTTGGTTGTAATTATTGCCATGGAATTGCGTTCGGCTTCTGCTATCATATCCTTTGGAAGCACTTTGCCCCGGACAAAAACCAGCACTTTTATGTCCATAAGATCAGCTGTTCTTATGGATTGGGGATTCACAAGGCCGGTCAAAAGCACAACATTTTCCTTTACAAAAGCCATAACATCACTCATAAGATCGGCTCCACAGGCTGCCTCGATATCTACATCAAGCAGGTCTTCACCAGTCAATAGAACCCCATCCAGGGTTTTTACGATATCTCGTACTGTCATTCAGAGCCTCCCTTTGGCTGCCATTGTTATTCAGCAGTCTAGCACGGCAAAGGTTCATGGACAAGCAACATTGCCGGCAGTAGCACACACAACAACCATACCATGCGTTGGTCTTTTTCATAAGCAATTTATCCTAAAGCAAAATTGAGCGATGCCGATAGCTAGAATGTAGGATCAGGAAGGGGGTTTGGACTGGTTGAACGGCCGTCATGCCAGTCATACTCCCTGCCGCTTCTATACGGTAAACGTTCACGGGTCTGGCCCGGGGCAGCGTACCGGAGAAATCGACACAAAATATCGGCAAGGATGCCGGAGCGGGTCAAAACCCGTTGCTTCTATGGAAAGGAGATCTGGTTATGATCATTAATCACAACCTCAGTGCGATGTTCGCCAATCGCTCTCTAGGGGTCACAAACAGCAGCGTTGAAAAAAACATGGAGAAGCTGTCTTCAGGCTTGCGCATAAATCGCGCCGGAGACGATGCTTCCGGTCTCGCTGTATCGGAGAAGATGAGGTCCCAGATAAGGGGCTTGAATCAGGCTTCAAAGAACGCGGCTAACGGTATATCTTTCATTCAGAGCACAGAAGGCTACCTCCAGGAGACCCAGGATATAATCCAGCGACTCAGGGAACTTGCAGTTCAGGCTTCCAACGGTATTTACTCCGCAGAAGACAGGATGCAGATTCAGGTGGAAGTCTCCCAGCTTGTGGACGAAATTGACCGCATAGCAAGCCACGCTCAGTTCAACGGCATGAATGTCCTTACCGGACGTTTTGCCCGCGAAGAAGGCGAGAACATTGTTACGGGTTCCATGTGGTTCCATATCGGCGCCAACATGGACCAGAGGGAAAGGGTATTTATCGGCACAATGACTTCCAAAGCCCTTGGCGTCAAAAATGTTGGTGATGACTCAATCTTGACTCTGGAAGACCCTGACAACGCAAACAGGTCCATAGGTGTGCTGGATGCCGCCTTGAAAAAGGTAAACAAACAGCGCGCAGATTTGGGCGCATATCAAAACAGGCTGGAACATGCAGTGCGCGGAATAGACATCGGTGCAGAAAACCTTCAGGCTGCCGAGAGCCGCATACGCGACGCTGACATGGCCAGCGAGATGGTGGAGTTTACAAAAAACCGTATTCTCGCCCAGGCCGGAAATGCAATGCTTGCACAGGCCAACCAAAAGACCCAGCAGGTCCTCCAGCTGCTCCAGTAAGCCATTTACCCGAAAAACGTTTCAAGGGGCTGCTCTACAGGGCGGCCCTTTTTTATTTTACACAAGGGTTGGGTCGCTTGAACCTTGAAGCCCGGCTCAATATAATGCCGGAAAGATGAATTATAAAGGCAACGATGTCAGGGAGCTTGTTATCGAGAGGATCTTTCCTGAACTCCGATATGGCGAAGACCCCGACATAGAACGATATTTTGAGCTGAGAAGCCAGGGCAGAATGCTTGACGCCCTGATAATTTATCGGCGCAGGCTGATACCCCGCTATCCCGATGACGAAAGCCGGGTTTTGCTGCTGAAACTTTACAGAACTCGTTCTTCATCTTACCCCGAATTTTTAAGAAGCCTGTTGTTTGCAAGGGCAGACAATATGATAGCCAGGATAAAATCCAATATTGACAGCTTGTTGTTTCCCTTGTCCGGTGTATCCCTTAAAAATACCTACGCTGTTTTAAAGGCTGTTGAACGCATAGCAAGACTGCTGCCAGATGAAGAGGATGCTGCCAGGGCCATGGCAGATAACTATTCCGACTTTGCCCTTATTTTGGACCACAGGAAGAAGGAAACGGACCAGCTATGCTTTCTTCTTGGCGAGTTTTTTGACCAGGCATCCATAGAAGAAAACACTCCTGCCGACTTTATTGCATCCAGCATTGCCCTGGAAGAAGAAAAAAAAAGAAAAAGCAAAGAAGAAGCCAAAAAGAACTTTTTTGACCTTGGCAAAATCGAATTTGACAAAAGCGATATAGCCAGAATAGAAATCCCTGCCAATCTTGTCAGAGACGAAGACAAGGTACTGGCATATTGTCACAAATACTGGATACGTACCGAAGATTCAGCTTTTGAGCGCATTATATGGCTGTATTCAAAAAAATAGGGTACCCGCCACTATGAAGTATTCAGGACTATAAAGGCGGGCAGGCGAAAAAAATACCCTGACGGGGATATCCTTACCATGGTTTCCACCACCATAGCCAGCCGTTACAACTATAGCGTACAGGGCGACCTGTACATGCAGGCTGCATGGCGAAGCATAAAGGCCAGCATTTATGGCCAGTTTGGCCAGGCAGCTGCAAAACAGGCCGAACCTGCCCAAAAAGCGGCTCCGGTCAAAACCATCAAGCACAAAACCAGCGTTAAAAAACCGCTTAAAACCCATAGCAAACCCACTTTGGTCAGGGCGGAGAAATCAAGGGTTTTATCTCCAGCTCCCAAAACACCGGAAGCGGTTCCGGAGATAAAGCCAAAGGGTTCCATCAGCGACAAAATAAAATACCTTTCCGGCAAAGGTTATGATGTGTACAGGGATGTATTCCTTGCCAGCCTAAGGCCATCCATAAGGGAAGCCTTGTCAGCCGGCAAATCCAAATCCCCGGCAATAAGCAGGGAGGATATAAACAAGGCGGAAAATTTTGTTTTTGATTTTATGGAAAAAAACTACTCCAATGCCTATATGGACTGGCCGTCATCAGCGGACAAGCTTGAAGTGCGCAAACTGGGCTTTGAGCTGGCCAGCCTGGATGATATTATCGAAAACTGCTACAAAAAAATTGAATCCTGATTCAGAAGAGCACCCTGCTTCTGAACGACCTTGCCAGGGTAAGCCTGTCTGCATATTCAAGATCGCCGCCAACAGGAATTCCTGTTGCCAGCCTTGTAACTTTTACTCCGCTGTTTTCCAGAATTTTTTTTATGTACAGGGCTGTAGTGTCTCCCTCTACTGTAGGGTTGGTGGCCACTACAACTTCTGTCACTGCCTGGTCCCGTATACGGTCAAGCAATTTGTTCAGCTTTAGTGAGTCTGGCCCTATTCCGTCCAAAGGGGACAAAAGCGCTCCAAGAACATGGTATACCCCCCTGTACTCCCTGGAATTTTCTATGGTCATTACATCCTGAGCCTGTTCAACAACACAAATTACGGTTTTGTCGCGCAAAGCTGAAGTACATAAGGAACAGGGGTCCTCGTCAGTATAGGAGCCGCAAACAGAACAAAACTTAAGCTCTTCTTTTAATGCAAGAATTTTTTCCGCAAGGCTGGCTGCATAGTGTTCATCGGCCTTTAAAATATGAAAGGCTATGCGGGCAGCGCTTTTTTTGCCTATACCCGGCAAGCGGGCCAGCATGGAAACCAGGTCTTCTATGGCTTTCATGATCCAAACCCGGAAAGGCCTCCCATATTTCTGGATACATCTGCCTGGATGGCTTCCCTTATCCTGTGTGAAACGTCATTATACGCAGCTTTTATAAGGTCTTCCAGGATGGAAGGGTCTGCGGGATCTATTGCTTCCGGAGCTATTGCTATGTTAAGCAATTCCATTGTTCCGTTCATGGTCATTTTAACCATGCCGCCGCCGGAAGACCCTGTTGCACTTATAGAAGCCATCCTGGACTGTGCTTCCATGGCCTGCTTCTGCAATGCAGCAGGATCCTTTAGCATCTTCATGATATCATTTAAATCCATAAAACTGCTCCATACGGCCTAAAAGCCATTTATTCAATACGGCGTCCTTTGAATACCTTTTCCACAATTTTTACGGGATCAGAACTCTGCTCTGAAGAACCCTGTTCTGACCAAGCTCTTGCTTCATCATAGTCCGGATAGCTGCCTTGGTTTTGGCCAGTATCAGCATTTGCTTCTGAATACTTGTCAGCGGAGCCGTTTTTTTCATTGGATGCTAATGTTCTTGGCTCCACCCGCAATGCCCTGCCGCTCATCTCTGATATTTTTTTTGCCAGAAGGCCGGAATCTGCCAGTACAGCCCCGGCATCGTAGGAATTTTGACAAGGTATTACAATTTTGTCGTCATCCAAAAACCATTGGCCCGAGCGTTCAAGGCAGGCAGCCAGAACCACTCTGTTACGGCCTATGGCTCCCACTATTTTTTCTTTTAAATCCGATAAATCAAACCCGGAATCGGCGCTAACAACGCTTTCCTGGCTGCCGGCATCCATAAATTCTGCTTCTGTCCGGACCTTATGGCTTTCTTCTTTTTTATCCTGTTTTAGGCTTCGCCTTAGTTCTGCACCCAAAACTGCTGCTCCAGGAGCCTGCCCTTCCTTAATGGCTGTTTGTATGGCATGAATTGTATCGGCAAGCCTGGAAGTAGAAATATAGTCTCCTATCATGCACAGCCTGGAAATGACCAATTCCAGCTCCCATCTCGGGTTGATGCAGTAACGCAGGCTCCTGTGCAGCTCAAACAAAAGCAGCAGCATGTATTCAAGCTTCTCCTGGTCAAAAGCCGACACAAGCTTTTCAGGAAATTCGGCCCTGGGATAACATAGCAGGCTGTCTTTTTCCACTCCGCTCTTAATAAAAAGAAGGGAGCGCACATAGGCAGCAGCATCTACATTAAATTGCTCTATGGACAGACCTTGTTCCAGAATGGTGTCCAGGGCGGATAAAGCCTCAGGCCTTCTGCCGGCTATGCAGTGGCCAAGAATTTCCGCCATGCTTTCCGAGCCTACAAGCCCCAGTTTTTCCTTAATTTTTTCTTTTGTTATATGGCCGTCGGAAAAAGACAAAATCTGGTCAAACAAGGTATATGCGTCACGCATGGATCCGCCGGCTTCCTTTGCGATCCACAAAAGGGCTTCCCTGTCTGCATTTGTTTTTATGTCCAAAGCTGCCGCTTCCAGCAGTTTAACAATCATGTCCACAGAAAAAAGCCTGAATGCAAAGTGCTGACAACGGCTTTTAATGGTAGCCGGCACTTTGTGTAGTTCTGTAGTGGCAAAAATAAAAACTATATACGGCGGAGGCTCCTCTATTGTTTTTAAAAGGGCATTAAAAGCGCTGTTGGACAGCATATGCACTTCGTCAATTATATAAATTTTATACCTGGAAATGGCCGGAGGAAACAGGACTTCGTCCTTTATTTGGCGGATATTGTCCACGGATGTATTGGAAGCGCCGTCTATTTCTATCACATCCATGGAGCTACCCCTGTTTACAGCGACACAGGAAGCGCAAACTCCGCATGGCGTGTCCATTGGCCCATGTTCGCAATTAAGGGATTTGGCCAGAATCCTGGCAGTGCTAGTCTTGCCGCAGCCCCTGGGTCCAGAAAAAAGATAGGCATGGGCTATTCTGCCATTGGCAATTGAAGAGCGCAGTGTAAGCGATACAAAGTCCTGGCCAGCCAGATCATCAAAATTTTGGGGCCTTTTGCGTTGGGCTGTATTTTCGTAAGCCATTGTAAGCAGAATAACACGGAGGCCAAGGCATTTCAATACAGCATTAAACAGTGCATTTTAACAAAAAGGAAGCTTTGGCAAAGGCACAAGGCTAAGTAAAGGAATGCTCAAAAACAGCTTCTGTTTTTTGGAAGCCAGGCTTACTATGTCACAAGGTCTATCCGCTTACCGCTGCTTCCTTCCGGACCTGACGGATTTGGGCGGCAGGCCTTAGCATAGGGCCTGGCTACCAAAAAACAGCAAACATTTGCAGTTTCTTGCATACTATATACAAATACGGAGAGAGGGGGGTAATCCTCCGGATTTTGAAGTTTTCCCCGCTCTCTTCCTGCTCGCGGGTTAAACCCGCCTCGCTCCCTGTCGGCGCCCCGGCGCCCATTTCATGGCGCGTTGTGCAAGGAAACTTATTGTACTTTGCGCTAACGCGCAAGCACAAACCATGGCGCCTTTTCCTCCCTTTGGTCGGCGGGAGCTCCGGTTCGAATCCCCCAGGACCAGAAAAGCAGGCAGTTGCCATTTCGTGCTAACAAAATGCTGGTACGGAGAGAGGGGGATTCGAACCCCCGGAACCCGGAGGTTCAACGGTTTTCGAGACCGCCCGATTCAACCGCTCTCGCATCTCTCCATAAAATTGAGGCTAAGAGGATTCGAACCTCCGACCTTCAGATCCGCAATCTGACGCTCTATCCAGCTGAGCTATAACCTCATTGACCAAGTTCTCAAGCAGTTGCGGCCTTCCGCATACTAAATGCTAGTACGGAGAGAGGGGGATTCGGTTTTCCCCGCTCACTTCCTGTTCGCGGGTTAAACCCGCCTTCACTCCCTGTCGCGCACCTCGTGTGCGCTTTTCCTCCCTTTGGTCGGCGGGAGCTCCGGTTCGAATCCCCCTGGACCAGGAAAGTAAACAGTTGCGGCCTTCCGCATACTAAATGCTAGTACGGAGAGAGGGGGATTCGAACCCCCGGTGCCTTGTGAGCACGCACGCTTTCCAAGCGTGGACCTTAAACCACTCGGACATCTCTCCTAATTAAATCAGCCCTGCTTTTAATTTTGGATTATTATCGGCAGGACTTTCTTTCTGATAGAAGCTTTTAATTCCTCTACCTTGTTTTTCTGTTCGCGGGTTATACCCGCCTTCGCTCCCTGTCGGCGCCCCGGCGCCCATTTCATGGCGCGTTGTGCAAGGAAACTTATTGTACTTTGCGCTAACGCGCAAGCACAAACCTTGGCGCCTTTTCCTCCCTTTGGTCGGCGGGAGCTCCGGTTCGAATCCCCCTGGACCAGGAAAGTTAACAGTTACGGCCTTCCGCATACTAAATGCAAGTACGGAGAGGGGGGGATTCGAACCCCCGGTGCCCTTGAGGGGCACAACTCCTTAGCAGGGAGCCCGATTCGGCCTCTCTCGCACCTCTCCAAAAATAAAAGAACAAATCAGTGTTTAACACTTACCAATGGAGCAGGGGGTAATCTGAAGAATCCTTCGGATTATAATCCTTCGGATTTTGCGGAATAACCCGCTCTCTTCCTGTTCGCGGGTTAAACCCGCCTTCGCTCCCTGTCGGCGCACAAGCGCTCATTTCATGGCGCGTTGTGCAAGGAAACTTATTGTATTTTGCGCTAACGCGCAAGCACAAACCTTGGCGCCTTTTCCTCCCTTTGGTCGGCGGGAGCTCCGGTTCGAATCCCCCTGACCAGGAAAGTAAGCAGTTGCGGTCTTCCGCATACTAAATGTATGTACGGAGCAGGGGGGATTCGATTTTACCCGCTCACCTCCTGTTCGCGGGTAAAACCCGCCTTCGCTCCCTGTCGGCGCCCTCCCTGGCGCCTTTTCCTCCCTTTGGTCGGCGGGAGCTCCGGTT
>JAKPMS010000214.1 GCA_029548805.1 Spirochaetota bacterium
TTCAGAAGCCTTTCCTCTTATTGTTGAAATACCTGACCGCATGGGCCGAATGCCGGACAGGCCTACACTAAGGGATACAGTCAACAACGCAATTGGCATAAAGCTTGGCTAGGGGGTGTCTGTGCTTGACCAGAATAACGATATTGACAATATAGCTGCAGGAATAATTGCAGAAGCTGAAGCGGAGGCAAAAGCCGTCCTTGCAGAAGCGGATAAGTATGTAAAAAACCTGGAATTGCGTACCAAAGATGAGTCTTTAATAATAGAAAAGGATGCGGCTTCCAGGATCAAAGTACAGCTGGACGCCATCAAGGCCGAGGCCCTGTCCAAGGCCGCCATAGAAAAACGCAAGGGTTCCCTGGCTTTCCAGGAAGAAATAGCAGCATCCATAATCAAAGAAGCAGAAGATATAATACTGGAATTGAGAAAATCGCCCGGCTATCCGGGCATAATCAAAGCGTGGATTGTAGAGGCTGCCATAGGCCTGTCGGCAGAATCCGCTTCTGTAAATTCTGCCAAGGATGACGGACCTTTCATAACAGAAAAAATGCTTAAAGAAGCAGAAGAAGAAGTATATAAACTGAGCGGTAAAAAAACAAAATTGCATAAAATAGACGGAGACCCCGTTTTGGGTCAGGGAGTATATCTTAAAGCTGATGATGGCCGCCTTGCATATGACAACAGAACTAAGGCCCGTTTTGACAGGGAGCGCAGCGCTGTACGCAGGCATATTTACGAGGCCTTGGCCAAGCTGGGTATCTCCGGGAGCAAGTTATGAAACAAAGAATATTGGGCCAGGTAAGGCGGGTAAACGGCCCTGTTATAGAAGCCATGGGCATAAGCGATGCAAAAATGCTGGAACTTGTGCGTGTGGGAGAAGCCGGCCTGGTAGGAGAAATTATAAAGCTGTCCGGAGACAGCGCGGTAATACAGGTTTATGAGGATACAACGGGCTTAGCCCCATACGACAATATATACGGTTCCGGTTCTCCACTGTCCCTGGAACTGGGGCCTGGCCTTATGGGCAGCATTTATGACGGTATACAGCGGCCGCTGGATGTGCTTTTGGCGCTTTCGGGCCGTTTTCTGGAACGCGGCATATCAGCTCCGGCTCTGGACCGCAATAAAAGCTGGGGTTTTGAGCCTGTGGCGGCTGTTGGCCTGGAAGTCCGGGGCGGAGAAATACTGGGCACAGTCCAGGAGACTTCCAGAATAGAGCATCGTATCTGTGTGCCCCCGGGAACAAAAGGAAGGCTCGCATCCCTGGCTGCTCCCGGAAGCTACAAGGTAGACGACATAATAGCAACAATAGAAACAGAAGAGGGCCAAAAAGAGCTGTCCATGCTGCAGCATTGGCCCATAAGAAACCCAAGGCCTATTGAGCGCCGCCGCGCGCTGGAAATACCCCTTGTTACTGGCCAAAGGGTTATAGACACCCTGTTCCCGCTTGCCAAGGGCGGCACTGTAGCCATACCCGGCGGCTTTGGAACGGGCAAAACCATGACCCAGCATGCCATAGCCAAGTGGTGCGACGCGGACATAATAGTATATGTGGGCTGTGGCGAGCGCGGCAACGAAATGACCGATGTGTTAAACGAATTCCCAAGCCTTATAGACCCCCGTACCGGCAAAAGCCTTATGGAAAGAACCATACTCATAGCCAATACTTCCAACATGCCAGTATCGGCAAGGGAGGCCAGCGTTTATACCGGCGTAACCCTTGCGGAATATTACAGGGATCAGGGTTACCACGTAGCGCTGATG